>NZ_VZRA01000002.1:65708-365708 GCF_008802355.1 Oryzomonas sagensis
AACAAACGACTCCCCCCCCCCCGCGAATTATCCCCTTTTCATCCGTGCACCCGTGCCGGAATGTCGCAAATAACTTTCCCGGCTGCAACCTGATCGTAGCAATCGGCGGGTAAGGTAGTGCCCGAAGCCGGTTCATTGCGGCACCCCACGAGGGGAAACCGGTACAGCGCTGCAGTGCGGGATTGGGATTATGACAGGCCACGACAACCAACAACTTCCCACCATCGACGGGGTTATGAGAAACGCCACGCCGGTTCTTTCCGACGTGCCGGTCAGGCAGGTGGCCGACATCTTCCAGGAAAACCCGGACCTGATGATGATACCGGTCGTGGGCGCCGGCGGGTTCGGAGGGGTCATCAGCCGGAGAGATCTCTTCACCCGCCATCTGTCCCGGCCTTTTGCCATGGAACTGTTCGGCAAAAAGCCGATCAGCTCCCTGGTGAATTGCGCGCCGCCTACCGTCGCCCCCGGATGCGGCGTGAACGAGGCGCTGGCCACGCTGCTGGAATACGACCCCGGCCTTGATACTGATTCCTTCCCGGTCATCCGCGGCGGGGAGTGCGTCGGGATCGTGCATGTCGCCGAACTCCTGATGGCCATATCCCGGTCCCAGGCCCATCTTCTTGCAACCCTTGAAACCTTGAGCGCCAGGATACGGGAGGAGGTGGAAAAGGCCCGCCGAATCCAACGGGATCTGCTGCCTCCGGCGGCCTGCCGCTACGCCGGTCTGGTGCTGGATGCGGTGCTGCTCAACTCCTCGGAGATCAGCGGCGATGTGTATGATTACTTCTTCATCGACCAGGACCGTCTGGGGGTCATGGTGGGGGATGTGAGCGGCCACGGCATCCAGTCGGGCATGGTGGCCACCGCCGCGAAGGCGGGACTGCATCTGCTTTTGGACAGTGGCGTGGCGACGCCGGGAAAGCTGCTCGGAGGGATGAACAAGGCCGTGACCGCCACGGCGTCCAACTCCCTGATGATGACCGCCGTTGTTGCCGTCATCGACCGGAAAGCGGGCACGGCATCCCTCGCCAATGCCGGCCACAATTACCCGTTCCTGTACCGGTCGGCGGACGCAACGGTTGCCATGCTGGACGGGACCTCCGGTTTCCCCCTCGGTTTCGACAGGGATAGCGAATACGGGGAGATCGAGATCGATTTCGGGAGCGGCGACCTCCTGGCCCTCTACAGCGACGGCATCATCGAGGCCAGCAACGGGGAGGGGGAGGAGTTCGGCTATGAACGCTTCGCCCACTACGCCCGGCATAACTCCGGGGAAAGCCCGGAATCCTTCCGGGGCGGGCTGCTTGACGAGGTGCGCGGTTTCACCGGCGCCGAATCCTTCGAGGACGACGTAACACTTCTGGTGGTTGCTGCGGAGCAGGCTCCATGATCGCCGGACTTCTCAAAAAATATCAAAGAGAGACCATCAATATGTTCAGTCTGAACACCCATGGCGGGATCATCTGCTCTCCTGCCCCCCCCATCTCCTTCAGCGGGTTTCCCCAGGTGCACGAGTGGCCGGTCCTCTCCTCCGAGGACAAGGAGGAACTCATCGGCCGCGTGGAGCGCGTTGTCGAAGGCGACGGCCCCTCCCACGAGTTTTTGCGGCAGCGCGCCGCCCTGATGGCGGATGAGATGCTGGAAAACGCCCTGTACGCCGCGCCCCGGGATACGGACGGCAACCAGATCTACGCCAAAGGGGAACGACGCAGCCTCGTCCCCGGCGAGGAGATCGTGCTGCGCTGCGCCTTTGACGGCGAACGGCTTTTCCTGGAGGTCAGCGACAGTTGGGGGCGGCTTTCCCCCGAAACCGTGCAGGGATTCCTCGCCATCAACCTGGCCCACGATACCTCCACCGACCGGGCCGGCCGCGGGCTCTACTTCATGTGGAAATTCATGAAAGATTTTTACGTCAATTTTGTGCCCGGCCTGAAAACATCGGTAGGGGGCTATCTCCTGCTTAATCCCGATTCATGCGAATATGGAGCGATCTGACATGGAAAATTTCAAGATTGAGATCAAAAGCGGCAGCATCAACGACACGGTTCATTTTCACGGGAACATCGACAGCCACGCGGACAGCCACTTTGAAGAGCTGAACCGGAAGATATCCAAGAAGTCGGTGGTCTTCGACTTCAGCGGCGCCGGCCGCATAAATTCCATGGGCATCGCCCTGCTGCTCCGTTCCATCAAGAGCATCAAGACGGAGAAGCAGGCGGAGATCAGTATTCAAGGGGCCAGCCAGATCAATACCATGCTCTTCAAGATGACCGGTATCTATCTGCTGGCACCCGAGGCAAAACGGTTATAACCAGGAGTCATTGCCATGTGGAACCCCAGAAAGTGTTGGCGGGTCTTCGATTATTCGGACCTTGACCTACAGATCGAAAAGTTCAGGGAACTGGCCGCCGAGTACAAAAAGAGCAACACGAGCTATTACGGAGAATACCTGTCGCGCATTCTGTTCGGCGAGTAGTTTCGCCGCGCAGGGCGCGGCTTTTGTCCCGCGGCACCGCATCCGCGCTCCGGTGCGCCCCGCCCTTGTCCCTCTTTCCGGGGGGCGCCCCCGTCCCCCTTTAGCCGTCAGCAGAGGCGTTGTATTCGCTCCCCGCCCGTGATATATGTACCCATTCGGTTGTGCATCTCTTTCTTTGGGGAAGGTGTCCCATGTCCCTCGCAGATCAGGTTTTGAACGGTGATATCCGTGCCGCGGCGCGCATGATGCGCGATATCGACGACAACCGGCCCCTCGCGGTCGAGGAGTTGAAACGGCTCTACCCCCACACCGGCACGGCCTACATCATCGGCATCACCGGCCCTCCGGGGGCCGGCAAATCGACCCTGGTGGACCAGTTGACCGCATCCTTCCGCAAGAAGGGGAAGAAGGTGGGGGTGGTGGCCATCGACCCCACCAGCCCCTTCACCGGCGGTGCCATTCTGGGTGACCGCATCCGCATGAACCGCCACGCCTCCGACGAGGGGGTCTTCATTCGCAGCCTGGCGACCCGCGGCGCCCTGGGCGGCCTGTCCCGTTCCACCTCCGATGTGGCGCTGGTAATGGATGCCTTGGGCATGGATATCGTTATCATCGAAACCGTCGGCGTCGGCCAGGACGAGGTGGATATCGTCAAGACCGCCCACACCACCTGTGTCGTCATGGTGCCGGGGCTGGGCGACGACATTCAGGCCATCAAGGCTGGCATTCTGGAGATCGGCGATATTTTCGTGGTCAACAAGGCCGACCGCGACGGTGCCGACCGCACCGCCCGGGAACTGGCCGCCATGCTGGAGATGCGCACCGCCCCCGAGGGGGGGTGGAACCCCCAGGTCCTCAAGACCGAAGCCCAGCGCGGCGTCGGTATCGATGAACTGTCAGGCGAGATCCTGGCCCACCGGGACTTCCTCGTTACCAGCGGCCGGATCGCCGATTTCGTGCGGGAACGCAACCAGCGGCATTTTGTGGATATCCTGCGGGACGGCCTCTACCGGCACGCCCTGGCGTTCATGGGACGCGACGGGAGCCTGGAGCGGATCGTGGACGGCATGGGCGACAACACCCTCGACCCCTATTCGGCGGCCGAGGCGGTGATTTCGCGCATGACCGGAGGCGTGGCCGAACCATGAGACACCTGCAGCGACAGGGTGCCACGGGCGGGGTTGCCGCGGCTGTCGATCCGCGCATCCGCCTGCTGGCCGCCGGCGTGTTGCTGGCGCTGGTCGTCAGTTCCACCGGCGCGCTCTTCCCGTGGATCGTGGCGGCCTTCTGCCTGCCGGCTGCCCTGGTGCAGGGCATGGGGGTGCGAACGCTCCTGGTGCGCCTACTGCACCCCCTGTTCATCGCCGCGGTGGTCCTCATCCTGAAATCGTGCATGGGGGCGGGGAGCGCGGTCGAGTTGTTCAGGCTCGGCTCCTTTGCTGTCGCCTTCCACGCCGACGGCTTCCAGGCGGGCCTGGTGATCGCTGCCCGCATCATGGGGGCGGTGTCGGTGGCGGTGCTCCTGGGCCAGGTGGCGACCTTTACCGAAACCATGGCGGCCCTGGCCTGGCTACGGGTCCCCCGCGCCCTGGTGGAAGTGACCCTGTTCGCCTGGCGCTCCCTGTTCATGCTGTACGACGATGCCGCCACGGTCTATACGGCCCAGAAAAACCGCCTCGGCTACTGCGGCCTGCGCCGCGGCCTCCGCTCCTTCGGCACCATGGCCGGCATGCTGGTCATCCGCGCTTTCGACAACAGCGATGCCATGACCACCGCCATGACGCAGCGGGGCTACGACGGCTCCCTGCCGCTTCTGCGCGGCGCCCGGCTGAGCATGGCGCAGGTGGCCGGTTTGGTCGTTTTTGCCGTCGTGGCAACCGCCGCATGGAGCGTACAGAATTGGCCGCGATGACCCCGCGCCTGAGCGCACAGATCGCCTCGTTCCGCTATCCCGACGGCACCGCCGCCCTGAACGATATCCGCCTTGAGGTCATGCCGGGGGAGTTCTGCGGCATCTTGGGTTCCAACGGCTCCGGCAAGACCACCCTGCTCAAGATTCTGGACGGCATCGTCAAGGAGTTCACCGGCCAGGTGCTCCTGGACGGGGACGAGATCCGGCGACTTTCCCCCCGGGAGATCTACGGCAAGATGGGGCTGGTGTTCCAGAACCCGGACGACCAGCTCTTCGCCCATTCGGTGTACGAGGATGTGGCCTTCGGCCCCCGCAACATGGGGTGCGGCGAGACCGAGGTGGGCCGCAGGGTCTCCGAGGCGCTGGAGGCGGTGGAGATGGCCGGCCTGGCCCGCAAGGACATCCAGAATCTGAGTTACGGCCAGAAAAAGCGGGTCTGCATCGCCGGGCTCCTGGCCATGGGACACGAGATCCTGCTCCTGGACGAACCGACCGCCGGCCTTGACCCCATGGGGGAACACCGCATGATGGAACTCTTGACCCGCCTGAACCGGGAGTCGGGGGTGACCATCGTCATGGCGACCCATAGCGTGGACCTGGTGCCGGTCTTTCTCTCCCGCCTCCACGTCCTGAGCCGGGGAGGGCTGGTACGCAGCGGCACACCGGAGGAGGTCTTCCATTCCCCGGAGGAGTTGGCAAACGTCAAGCTGCGCCTTCCCTACATCGCCGAGCTGATCCACCGGCTGAGGATCGACGACCATCTCCCCTTCAAACGGCTCCCCCTGACCATCGGCGCGGCGCGTCGGGAGATCTTGGAGACCATGGGCGGGCAGGGCCCGGCATGATTATGACTAAAATCTGTAATTCTGCCACAGAGACGCAGAGACACAGAGGTACACAGAGAAAGTCAAAAATGGAATAGTGAAGAGATGTGAACCTAAAAAAGCAGTTCACCACAAAGACACAAAGAACACAAAGCTACACAAAGTATGATTTCAGCTATTTACATGACAATTTCATGATTGGCTGGACTCACCTTTTGGGTGAATACCTTTCGCCCCTAATTCTATAAATCCTTTGTGCTCTTTGTGCCTTTGTGGTGGATAACGGTTTTTTCCGGGGTTAATCACTGATCCTGATATGCACAGGGAGTTTTCGTGGACCGTAAATCGCTGGAATCGCTGTTTAACCGCATCGGCACCGTCAAATGCCTGGTCATGGGCGACCTGATGCTGGACGAGTACCTGTGGGGCAAGACCGAGCGCATCTCCCCCGAAGCCCCGGTGCAGGTGGTGGATGTGCTGCGCGAGGAATTGCGCCTGGGGGGGGCGGGGAACGTGGTCAACAGCCTGCGGGCCCTGGGGGCGCAGGTGACGGTCTGCTCGGTCGTGGGACAGGACGCCAACGGCGAAGTCTTGTTGTCCGCCCTCGGGCGCCAGGCGGCCGGTACGGAGGCCGTGTTCCGCGATCCGGGGCGGCGCACCAGCCGCAAAACCCGGGTGGTGGCCTCCAACCAGCAGATCGTGCGCATCGACCGGGAATCGCGCACCCCCCTGCCCAAGGATGTGGAAGAACAGGTGTGCGCCTGGATCGCCGCCCACGCCGGGGAGTTCGGCGTCATCCTGCTCTCCGACTACAACAAGGGGGTGCTGACCCAGCGGGTCATCGAGGCCGCCGTCGCCGCTGCCGCCAAAGCCGCCGTCCCCGTGCTGGTGGACCCCAAGGGGGCGGACTTTGCCCGCTACCACGGCGCGACCATCCTGACCCCCAACCGGAAGGAGGCCGAAACCGCTTCCGGGATGGCCATCCACGACATGGACTCCCTCTCCCGGGCCGCCGAGTCGATCATGGAAACCGCCGGGCTGGAACACCTGCTGATTACCCGCAGCGAGGAGGGGATGTCCCTGTTCACGCGCCACGGCACCGCGGTCCATATCCCGACCGTGGCCCGGGAGGTGTTCGACGTCTCCGGCGCCGGCGACACGGTCCTGGCCACCCTGGCGGTGGGCATGGCCTCCGGGCTGACCATGGCCGAGGCGGCCGGGCTGGCCAACGTGGCCGCCGGCATTGCGGTCGGCAAGCTGGGGACCTCCACGGTCGCGCCAGCCGAGATCATCGATGCCGTGGCCCTCGGCCACCACGACAGCGAATCCAAGATCAAGAACCGGGATGTGCTCCCCGCCATCATCGAGGCGGAGAAGGCCAACGGCAAGCGGATCGTCTTCACCAACGGCTGCTTTGACCTGCTGCACGCCGGGCATGTCAAATATCTCCAGAAGGCGCGCCGCCTTGGGGACATCCTGGTGCTGGGCCTCAACAGCGACGCCTCGGTGCGCCGGCTCAAGGGCCCCAAACGCCCCCTGATCGCCGAGGATGAGCGGGCCCACATCCTGGCGGCACTGGACTGCATCGATTACGTGGTGATCTTCGACGAGGACACCCCCCTGGAGTTGATCACGGCATTGAAGCCCCATATCCTGGCCAAGGGGGGGGACTACACCGCCGACGGGGTCGTGGGCAAGGATGTGGTGGAGGCCTACGGCGGGCGGGTGGAACTGGTTTCGTTTGTGGACGGCAAATCCACCACCAACATCATCGAACGCGTGCTGGAGCGCTACTCCGGCAACTGACTTGGGTTGCATTAGCCGGTTTTTATCCTACAATTCTAGCAGGACATGAAGATTCAATCTTACCTGGTGTGATCGAAGAGGAGTGGTTATGTCAGAACAAGCCGTCACCGATCGGGAACTGTGGATTCTGGGGGTACAAGCGGAGAGCGGCCGCGGGCAGGTCCTCACTGCATACCTGGAGAGCGGCGGCTACAGGAATCGCCTGGAACGCCTGGAAAACGTGGCCTCGGGCCGCCCCCTCGGCATCATCCTGGACATCTCCCCCTTTTCCGACGACGGCTGGGGCCTGCTCCGTCAGATCAAGAGCGATCCGGCGACCCGCAACATCCCCATCCTGCCGGTGTTTTTGAGCGAGAAGGGCGCCATAGGGGGCGTGTTCCCGGTGGCCGGCTTCTTTACCCTGCCGGTGGACGACCATTACCTCCTGGAGCGGCTGGCGGTGTACGGCCTGACCGAGGACGCCGAAACCTGGGACCTGCAGGCGCTGGTCGTCTCCCGTTCGGGAGAGGAAAACCTCGCCCGGGCCGTGGAATCGGTGGGGTTCGAGATCGTCAAGGGATATACCGGCAAGGAGGCCATGGCGTTGATCTCCATCAGGCCCAAGTACCTGGCCTTCAGTACCCTGATGCTCCCGGATATGTCGGCCTTCGAGCTATTGGAAAAGATCCGCCTCTACCCCTACAGCCGCAATACCCCCCTGTTCGTGCTGCTCAAGGAGGAGATGAAGGAGGGGGAAAAGAAGGCCATGGCGCGGGAGGTGGCCAACCTGGTTTCCAAGAAGCAGCTTACCTGCGAGGAGTTTCTGGGGTATCTGCGGCGGCGGGAGTAGGGGGGGCGGCGTTCTGCTTCCCATTCATGGTATGGATGCGGCGTGGTTCGAGTCTGTATCAGGTCCCCAGCTGCGGTCTTGTCTAACGCTTCAGTGAATTTATGCATTCTCTGACTCTAGAAGTATACTTAGCCGGTAAATCATTTTTCCAGGCATCCTGCATGTAGAAGGACTGATACAGTGGGCGTTTTACACCGATTTTGCCTTTTTTGATCAGTGGTTTTCTATAGACCTTGAATGAAATCTTTCCGTTGACCCTAGGATCAGCAAGTACAAGGTATTCTTCATACTCATCAATATACTTCTTAACATTGCCTTCTATTAAGCTATTCACTCCCAATCCATGCAGTCGTTGTTCAGCCCAAAGAAGTTCTTCTTCGTTACGTACCCGCCCATCATAGGTGTATACTCCCTCCTCCAAAAGACAAGGTTGAGAATATAGATCAACAAAGAAAAGAGTCTCTTTTCTCCTTCTTTCAAAAAGAATCTGCTCCTTTTCCTTTTTTTCTTGTTCCTCTTTTTCATGAAACGATCTATGCCAATGATCCCGTGCTAAACGAAATGCAGCTTCCATAACATCGCACCGGGAGTTATTACCCCAACCAGTCAGGTGTCGCCTCAGCCCCTCAGGGATAGCAAACCCTCGGTCATAAGGACTATTACTGCCCCTCCCACAAAGAGGACAGTATGCCCTATCTTCCAAAAAGCTTCCTTCTTCCTTAGAAAGAATATTTGCTTCAGCGATAATCTGTTCAGCAACATCATGCTCCCAAGCATAACCCTCTTGTCTTGACTTTACTTGGTAATAGCCCTTTAATAGACGTTCGAATTTTTCCGGCATAAGGTTCAATATTGTGTATCTTGCTTCAAACAAATCATTCTTAAGTCTCTCTATCTCATCTACATAGGCTTGAAATGGATTTTTATTCATCTTCTTTACTCCTTTCAACAATTTGGCAGAACAGCGGGTTCCCCGCTGTGTTTGTCTGGCTAGGACAAATGACAAGTGTCAGGCCCACACATTTTATAAAACAGCCCCGGAATTAAGCAAAAAAGGTGATAAGAAAGCATTGATGCGGCTGGTTGTAGCGGCAATAGTCGATCCGATTAGCCCGGATTGCCGCTATCAGCAGGGTGCCCTGCTGGCAGCCCTCTATCAACGTGCGTTGTCCCTGATAGGGGGCGCATGCAATGCGTCCCTACTTTGTTTGCCCCTGTGTGTTTGTGAACATGTCCCTCCATATCACATAACGTCCCATCAAATAAAGAATATTTGTCGCACGCCACAAGCAAAACCAACAGCCTCGTCAGCTACGAGATACAAAACAGTGCTGCCTGGTTGCTGAATGCCACAATGCCACTATTAGGCAAATGGGTATTGCCCGGATTATTCTGTTTGTGGTATGGTTTTAAAAAGAGGTAAGTGCCATGTTGCTACAAACAGACGCTAGGCGCCGCATTACATTGCCCCCGACCGCCGGGATAGAACCGGGGGATGCCATTGACCTTGAAATCCTGGAAGACGGCCGGATCATGCTGATCCCCGTGGAACCGGTGCCGAAACACCAGTTGTGGGCCTGGACCGCCGAGGTCAAGCAGGCTGTCAGCACATCGCTTGCCGACCCAAGGCCGTCCGTGGTGGTCGAATCCGCCAAAGACGTTGGGAAGGTAGCCAAGAGGTGGTCCGGTGAGGATTGAGATTCGCCCGGCATTCGATGAAGCGGTCATGGCGGCCGAACTGCCGATCCGCAAGGCTGCCGCCAAGATGCTCGGATTGCTCCAGGAACTCGATCTGCCGCAGCTCTGGAACCATCCCGGCCTCAACTTTGAAAAACTGCACGGCATGATTGAACCGTCTACCGGCCGGCAACTTTACTCCCTCCGCGTTACGGGCAGCGCCCGCGCCATTACCTGTCTCCTCAACGGGCCAACCATTGTGCTGGTCAGCCTGCATATCCAACACGACAAGGCATACAGGAAATAGGGGCCGAAACGCAAACAGCCGTTCCCCCTGACAGGAGGAACGGCTGTTGTTATTACATCACCCAACGGTAAAGCGCCTACAAAATCCCCTTCAAATCCTTGATCTCCACGCTGGCCCTGCTGCGCAACTCCTTTGCCCACTGGCTGAAGCGCTCCTCGGATTTTTTCCGGTAGATGGTGTCCTCGATCTCGGCTTTGACGCTCTCGAACGGCTTTACCTTACCCTTGATCCGCTCCTCCAGCTTGATGATGTGAAATCCGGCAGGGGTGGAAACCAGTTCGCTCACCTCGCCCGGCTTCAGGGCCAGGATGGTCTGCTCCAGTTCCGGCAGCATGTCCCCCTTCTTGAACACCCCCAGGTCGCCGCCGTCCTTGCGGGCCGCCGGGTCTTCCGAGTAGCTCTTGGCCAATTCGGCAAAATCCTTGCCGCTTTTGGCCTCGGCCAGCACCATCAGGGCGGTGGTCATGGCGCGCTTGATCTCCTCGGCCGGGGCCTTTTCGCTGGTGCGGAAAAAGATGTGCCGGGCGTGATAACTCTCCTCTTCCGTGTATTTCGCCTGGTTGGCCTCGTAGTACTCCCGCATCTCCGACTCGCCCACCTGGATCTTGGCGCGGACCTCCATGCTGACCAGCCTGAGTCGTTCAAGCTGGTCCCGCAACTGGTCCCGGTACTGGTCGAAGGTGAGCCCCTGGGTGGCCAGGGCGGACACCAGCGCCTCCTGGGAGGGGAGCTTGTTCTGCCGCTTCACGTCGTCGATGGCTTGGCGGATTTCCTCGTCGCCGATCTTGATGTTCAACTCCCGGGCCTTCTGCTCGATCAGCTTCTTCTCGACCAGCTGGTTCAGGACGGCGTGACGGATCCTGCTGCGGCCGGCGTCGTCCAGGGGCGACTTCTGGTCCGCGTCGCGCAGGGCCGGCTGGGCTTCGCGGTTAATCTCGTGCAGGGTGATGATCTCGTCGTTGACGATGGCGGCAATGGCGTTGACCACCTTGGCATGGGCTCCGGCGGGCGCCAGGAACAGGCAGATGAGCAGCAGGGTACAGGTGTTTCGTCTCATGGGCGTGGGTCTCTCGTCGGGGAAAACGAGAAAGGGCGGGCAGAGCCCACCCTTTCTGTTGTTGGAGTTATATGCGGATATGGTCCGGGCCGGTCACGGGGCGTTATTTGCCGGGTGCGGCCGGAGTTGCCGGGGCGGCAGCCGGAGCAGCCGCAGGCTTGCCGTCGCCTTTGGCGCCGCCGATGCTGTTCAGCACGTCTTCCTTGATGTTGATCTTTGCGGTTTTCTTCAACTCGTCCTTGATCTTCTGGAAGACCTCCTGCTGTTTACCCGGCATGACGGCGGCCTTGATCTGCTCCTTGACCTCTTCGAAGGGGCGGACGCCGGCGGCGCGTTTGCCGGTCAGCTTGATGATGTGATAGCCGAAGTCGGATTTAACCACGTCGGAGACCTGGCCTTCCTTCAGCGCCAAGGCGGCCTTTTCGAAAACCGGCACCATGGAGCCTTTGCCGAACCACCCCAGATCGCCGCCCTGTGCCGCGGATGCGTCTACGGAGTTCTTCTTGGCCAGTTCTTCGAATTTCCCGCCGGCCTTGATCTGGGCCAGGATATCCTTGGCTTGCTTTTCGGTTTTGACCAGGATGTGGCTGGCCCTCATCTGATCGCCGGTTTTGAATTTATCCTTGTTCTGCTCGTAGAATTTTTTCAGGTCCTCGTCGGAGACCTTGGCGTCGGTCTCGACCTTCTTCTTCAGGAACGACTCGACAATCAGGCGCTTCTTGAGGTCGGCCAGCTTTTCGGCGATCTCCGGGCTCTTGTCCAGGCCGTCCTTGGCCGCCTGCTGCAGGATCAGTTCGCGGATCACCATGGTGTCCATCATTTCCTTGCGTCCCTGGGGGGTGTCGGCCATGCTCTTGAGGTACTCGGGGAGATTCTTCAACTCGCGGGCGAAGTCGCCGGTGGTGATGGTGCTGCCGTTGACCTCGGCCACGACCTGCCCTTCCTTCTTCGTTTCCGTTGTTGACCCTGTTGACCCCTTCTGGCAACCGAAAAGGGCTGCTATGCAGAGGGCGGCGGCGATGGTTTTGGTGCTGGCGATAGCTTTCACGGAATCTCCTTTATTTTTGAGGCGATGAAGTTGTTAAAAACCTCAAAAAAATATCACACACCGAACAAGGTGGCAACTCTTTTTGTGCCGTTTCCGGCGGCTTTTCACACTATCCGGGAGGGCTCCGCAAAGCCGGGCATCGGCATGCCGGTATGGTATCCCTGGGCGTAGTCGATCCCCATTTTCCGCACCGCCTCGAACAGCTCCTCGTTTTCGATATATTCCGCGACCGATTGGATGCCGAACTCCTTGGCCAGCACGGCAAGGGTCTTGACGAAGGCCATATCCTTGGGGTCGTGGAGCATGTTGCGCACAAATACCCCTTCAATCTTGACGAAATCCACCGGCAACCGCCGGATGTACTGGAACGAGGAAAAGCCCGACCCGAAATCGTCGATGGCGAACTTGAAGCCTTCGAGCTTCAATTCCTCCACGAACCGTTCCAGCAGGGTCATGTTCTTGACGGTTTCCCGCTCCGTCAGTTCGAAGACGATCTTCTCGTGGTCGATGCCATAGGTGCGGGTCAGCCTGATGATGGTCGGGATGAATTCATTGAGGATGAGGGATTTGGGGGAGAGGTTGATGAAAAGTATCCCCTCGTGCCGTTCCGCCCGGACCTTCTGAAAGACCTTTTCCATGAGGATGTAGTCCAGTTTGCTGATGATGCCGAGGGCCTCGGCCATCTCGATGAATTCGACCGCGGGAAGAACCTCGCCTCCGATCTCGATCCGGCAGAGCACCTCGTGGCAGATGACGGCGCCGTCGGACGTGGCGACGATGGGCTGGAAGTAGGGGGTGATCCGTTTCTCGTCCACCGCCTTGATGAGTGTGCGGGAGAGTTCGCCGCTCTTCTTGAAGACCTCGATCACGTCGTCTTCCGTCGGGACGACCAGCCGGTTCTTGCCCGAGTTCTTGGCCTTGTAGGTCATGTTGTCGGCGAAGATGAACAGGTCCTTTTCGTTTTGGGCGTGGATCGGATAGATCGCCATGCCGATGGAGGCGGTGCCGCGGACCGTGATGCCCTCCGCGGAGACCACCGCCATCTCCTCCAGGGCCTCCCTGATCCGGTTCGCCACCATGTAGACCTGCTCCTTGTCCGCCTCCACAATGGCGACGGTGAATTCGTCGCCGCCGTAGCGTGCCAGGATGTCCCCCTTGCGCAGGCATTCGTGGATGGTGGCCCCGACCTTGGTCAGGAACTTGTCGCCGAAGAGGTGGCCGTGGGTGTCGTTGACGCACTTGAAATTGTCCAGGTCGATCAACAGCAGGCCGAAACTGTAGTCGTGCCGCTCGGCGCGCCCCACCTCGTATCCGAGCAGTTCCCAGAATACGCGCTGGTTGTACAGGTTGGTCAGGGGGTCGCGGGTGGCATAGTATTCGAGGTCCTTGGTGTACTTGTAGATGGCCTTGATGGAGCCGACCACGTTGAGCATGGTGGTGAGGATGCTGTCGATGACCAGGGAGCGGATCGGGTCGGTGGCCATTTTGGACTGGAAACCGATGCCCACCACGCCGCCGATCTGGGGCGCCTTGAGGAGCAGGGATTTGGTTTGCAGCTCGATCGCGGCCCGGTCCAGGTGGAGGGGCGCGTCCTGGCTGCCGACGATGTTGTGGACCACCTTGATGGAGGCAGGCATGTCGATCTTGATGTGCTCCTCTTTGATCCTCCCCCGGATGATCTCTTCCATGATGCCCTTGGTCTCGGCGGTGGGGGGATGCTTCCAGAAGATTTCGATATCGAAAATTTCGTCATCCACCTGGAAGATGCAGAACATGGTGTAGACCTGCATGACCTTGCCGACCTCGGTCAAAAGGTACGCGACCCGCTCCTTCCAGTCCTTGATGGACTCGGAGGTGATGATGAACCGTTCCAGCACCTGGATCTCGAACTCCAGCATCTCCTTGCCCACGGCAACCTTCCTGATCCGCTCCACGATCTTGCCGAACTCGCCGAAGATGTTGTCCAACTCCGCAAACCCGGTGTGCTGGTTCCCCAGTTCCAGGGTGGTGAGGTCGGTGACCCGGTTGACCGTCTGCACCTTGTGGCTGAGTAGATCGACCGCCGCTCCGATGCGGCGGTTGACGTAGCCGGCGACCAGGAAGGACATCACCAGGGGGAAGGGCGAGAACAGGGCGAAGATGACGAAGATGTCGTGCATCGCCTTCTGCCGCATGGCGCGGAAATCCTCGGTGACCCTCACCACCCCCAGGACCTCTCCGGCACGGGCCGTCAGGTGGCAGGTCCGGCATTGCTCTTCCGCCTTGAAGGGGTAGTACTGGCTGATCAGATCCCCGTCCCGCCGGGAGTGGGGCGTGCCCTTGGCAAATACCCGCTGGGCGCCGCTGTCCGTGATCTCGCTCGAAGGGGTGCCGTACTGGCGGTTGATCGCCTCGCTCCGGAATACCGCGGCCGTGAAGGTCTCGGGAAAGGCCCGGCGGAACTGGGTGAGGAATAGGTCGATGTCGATGCGGGTCCAGCCCCGTTCCATGCCCTGGTGTATGGAACTGAAGATCTGCTGGGAGATGGAACCGGAAAGACGGGTCAGGGAGCTCTCGAGGTGTTTCTTGTAGATATAGGAGCTGACGGCCAGGACGATCAGGAAGGTGATGCTCGACACGGCCAGGCTGGCGATAACGATAAAGCGTTTCAGCGTTATGGGACTGGATGGTTTGTTTTTCATTGCCGGGGTCCTGCAAGGGTGAAGGATGGGCGAATCGGAAACGATAGAAGACAATATATATCCTGTTTATCCTGATAATTCAACACGGGGCGTCATTATTTTTCGTTAAGGAGCGGCGGCGGGCGGCAGCAGGCGCAGCAGCAGCGTGCGGGCCGCGTCCAGGATATCCTCGAAGGCGCTGCCCTTGATGGCCGCCACCAGACGATAGTCGGGGGTGAACTGGTACTTCTTCGGCTCGTTCTTCATCATGGCGATGATGGTGTCCGGCGGGGCCGGGGTGCGGGGGTGGAAGGAGACAACGATGTTCTTGCCGTCGTAGTCGATCTGCCGCACCAGCAGGCGCTTCAACAGGACCCGCAGCTTCATGATCTCGAACAGGTAGGCCGTGGCCAGGGGGTAGGCGCCGAAGCGGTCGCTGACCTCGTTCTGCACGTCCAGCACGTCCTCCTCGTTCTCGGCCTGGGTCAGTTTCTTGTAGATCACCAGACGTTGGCCGGTCTCCTTGATGTACGCCTCGGGGATGAAGGCCGGCACCTTGAGGTTGATCTCCGGCTCGACCCGTTCGGTCATCTCCTCGCCCCGCAGGCGGCAGATGGTCTCCTCCAGCATCTGGTTGTACAGTTCGAAGCCGATTTCAACCACGGTGCCGGACTGGCGGCTCCCCAACATGTCGCCCGCCCCGCGGATCTCCATGTCGTGAGTGGCGATGCGGAAGCCGGCCCCCAGTTCGGAGATATCCTGGAGGATGCGCAGGCGTTCCCGGGCATCGCCGCTGATGGAGCCTTCGCCCGGCACGAGCAGATAGGCGTAGCCGCGCTGGGTCGAGCGTCCCACCCGGCCGCGCAGTTGGTAGAGTTGGGACAGGCCGAACTTGTCGGCGTGGTCGATGATCAGGGTGTTGGCGTTGGGGATGTCCAGGCCCGATTCGATGATGGTGGTGCAGAGGAGCACGTTGGTCTCCCCGTGCATGAAACCGAGCATGACCTTCTCCAGGTCGTGCTCGTTCATCTGCCCGTGCCCCACGGCGATCCTCGCCTCGGGCACGATGGCGCTGAGCTGTTCCAGGCGCTTGGCGATGGTCTGGACCCGGTTGTGGACGAAAAAGACCTGGCCTCCCCGGCGCAGTTCGCGCATGACCGCCTCCCGGACCAGCTCCTCGGAGAAGCGGGCCACGAAGGTCTTGACGGCCAGGCGGTCCACCGGCGGGGTGTCGATGATGGACAGGTCGCGGATGCCCATCATGGACATGTACAGGGTGCGGGGGATCGGGGTGGCGGTCAGGGTCATGACGTCCACCACGGCCCGGAAGGCCTTGAGCCGCTCCTTGTCCTTGACCCCGAAGCGCTGTTCCTCGTCGATGATCAGAAGCCCCAGGTCCTTGAAGGCCACATCCTTCTGCAACAGGCGGTGGGTGCCGATGATGATGTCGATGTCCCCCTTCTTGAGGCGCTCCAGGAGCTCCTTCTGCTCCTTGGGGGTGCGGAAGCGGGAGATGACCTCGACCGTGACCGGGTACTCCTTGAGCCGTTCGTGGAAGGTCTCGTAGTGCTGTTGGGCCAGGATGGTGGTCGGCACCAGGATGCCCACCTGCTTGCCGTCCAGGGCCGCCTTGAAGGCGCCCCGCAGGGCCACCTCGGTCTTGCCGTACCCCACGTCGCCGCACACCAGCCGGTCCATGGGGCGGGACCGCTGCATGTCGGCCAGCACGTCCTGGATGGCGGAGAGCTGGTCGGGGGTCTCATCCCAGGCAAAGGCGGCCTCGAACTCCCGGTACATCTCGTCCGGGGGCGAAAAGGAGAACCCCTCGCAGATCTGGCGCTTGGCATAGATCTCCAGCAGTTCGCCGGCCAACTCCTCGATGTCTTTCCTGGCCTTGCCCTTGGTCTTTTCCCACGAACTCCCCCCCAGCTTGTCCAGGGCGGGCTGGCTCCCCTCGGGGCCCACATAGCGCTGCACCAGCCCCAGGCGGTCCATGGGGAGGTAGAGCTTGTCGCCGCCGGCGTACTCCAGAAGCAGGAAATCGCCGCCGATGCCGGCGATATTGACGTGCTGAAGCCCCCGGTACAGGCCGATGCCGTGGTCCACGTGCACCATGTAGTCGCCCGGCTTGAGCTCGGCCAGGGAGGCCAGGATCTGTTTCTTGCGCACCTCGGAGATGCCCCGCCGCTTGACCCGCTTGCCGAACAGCTCCTCCTCGGCCACCAGGGCCAGGCGGGAGGAGGGGAGGCGAAAGCCGCGGGAGACCTCCCCCAGGACCATGGTCACGCCGGATGTGGCGCCGGAGATGGTTTCGGAGAAGGTCGCCTCGCTGATGACGCAGGGGATGGCATAAGGGGCCAGCAACTCTTTGAGCCGCTCCGCCTGGGGGCGCTGGTGGCAGGCGATCAGGACGCGGAAGTCCTGGTCGAGCCATCCCCGCAGGGTCTGGGAGAGGGGGGCCAGGGCGTGGGTGGTCTCCTTGGAGACGGAGACCCGCATGCCGGCGTTGTCCTCGCAGGGGATGGCGATGGTCGTGGCCTCTCCCCCGCCGTCCAGCGCCAGTCCGGAAAGTTCCAGGCGGCTTTTGCCGGCCAGGATGCCCTCAAGCTGCCCGGCGTCCAGGTACAGCTCTTCCGGCGGCGAATGGGGCAGGCGGCCGGCGCGGGCCTTGTCCTCCCCCGCGGCGATCTCGTCGGCGAAGCGGGCCGCGGCCTCGCGGATCGCCTCGGGGTCGAGCAGGACCACCGGCGCGGCCGGCGCATAGTCGAAGACGGTCTCCAGGCCGGGGTGCAGGAGCGGCTGGAGGTACTCGATGCCCTGGAAGTAGACGGCGTTGCGCAGGTCCTCCAGGATCAGGCGCCGCCGGTCGGCCGTGATGTCCAGGTCGTCGCAGCATTGTTTCAGCCGGGGCGCGATCGTGTCCAGTACCTCGTCGGTGAGGAGCAGTTCCCGGGACGGGAGCAGCACCAGTTCCTCCACCGGCTGGAGCGAACGCTGGGTCAGGGGATCGAAGGCGCGCATGGTCTCCACCGTGTCCCCGAAGAACTCGATCCTGACCGGCGTGCTGAAGTTGGGGGGGAAGATGTCCAGGATGCCGCCCCGGACGGCAAAGGTGCCGCGGTCGTCCACCAGGGGGACGCTGGAGTAGCCGAGCCTGACCAGTTTGCCCAAAAGCTCGTCACGGTCGAACTCTTCGCCGGCCACCAGGTAGCAGGCGACCTGGTTGAAGACGGCCCGGGGCAGGACCTTTTGCAGGGCCGCCGCCACCGGCAGCACCACCGCCCGGGCCTGATTGCCGTGCATGCGGGAGAGGGCGTCGAGCCGCGCGCCCGAGATGTCGGGGTGGGGGGAGGCGGCCGCAAAGGGGACGCTGTCCCAGGCCGGGAAGGAGAGGGGGGGGATGTCGCTGCCGAAAAAGGCCAGTTCCCGGCAGAACTCGTCGGCGGCCTCCTGGTCGGCGGTGATGACCAGGAGCCCCTTGGGGGACGAGCCAAGCAGGCCGGCAACCACGTAGGCGGCGGCGGAGCCCTTCAGGCCGGGCAGAACGATACGCCGGTCGCCCCTGCGCAGGGCAGCCAGGCACTCCACGAATTGGGGCGGCAGGGAGATTGTTGTCGGAGAGGTCATGGGGGTACCATCATGCACGGCGCCTTGCTTTGGTCATGCTTTCGTCGGCTCGTTTGGAAGCTCTTTCACCGGAGAGGTTACGCCGTGCCGTCGCGCAGCTCTCCTGATCCCGGCGCGCCGGTCTGGCGGGTCATTTTTTCAGGCCGGCCTTGATCTTGGGTTTGCCGTTTTCCACCACCACCCGGAATGCCAGGTCGTCGGTCCCCAGCTTCCCCTTGAGGGCCGGTTTTTGTTTCTCGATGGCCGCCCGGATCTGGTCGCGGCTGATGCCGTCCGTCGGCAGGTTGCAGCTTTTGCGGGCTTCGCAGTATTCCCGGTAGACTCGCTCCACCTGATTGTCCGGCCCGGCAGGCGTTGGCCGGTCGGGCTCCGCCTTTGCCGGTGAAGCGCCGCCGCGCTGCTTCTGATGCAGGTCGCTGATGAAGCGGTCGCGGGAATACTTCCCCTCTTCCATGAGCCGGAGGATACGGTTCCAATGTTCCCGGTAGGTGTTGAAGCGGGCGACCAGGGTGGCGAATTTATGTTTGAGCATGGTGTTGCTGATGGGCGTGCCGGTATAGTGCCGCACCGTCCTCTCCACCTCGCCACGCAGGGGGAGCGGTTCCCGTTTCTCCAGGCCGGAGAAATACTGTTCATAGCGCAGGACCAGATCGGCCAGCGCCTGTTCGAGTGTTGCGAAATCCTCGGCCATTCCCATGCAAAACCCCAATCCCCTCTTCCCTGCAGCCGCCCCGAACCCGCCCGGGAAAACGGGGGGCGGACCATGCGGCAGCCATGCACCGCAATTTAACAAAATATAATCAATCGCCCCGATATGTAAAGCGTTAATAAGATTATTTCCGTAAACGAAAACTCTTGACATATTACTGTGCTGGCGATATTTAATTAGAAAAATCGTCATTAAACTAATGAGACTGGCAAGGTTACGGCGAGACAATGAAAACGATCTACGTCTTTTCCGACTCAACCGGCGAGACCGCCGAACGGGTGATCAAGGCGGCTCTTTCCCAATTCTACGAAGAGGACGTCAAGGTCAACCGTGTGTTCCAGATCCGTTCCCAGAACGACCTGCAACAAGCCCTTGCCGTGGTGGTGCGCGAACCGGGGATGCTGGTCTATACCCTCGTGGACCCGCATCTCTCCGAGGCGGTCGAACGGGTCGCCGAGGAGCAGGGCCTCATCGCGGTGGACCTGCTGAGCAGCCTGATCTACAACCTGTCGCGCTATCTGGGGGCCCCGTCGCGGGAGATTCCCGGACTGCTGCACCGCATCGACACCGACTACCACAAGCGGATCGAGGCGGTGGATTTCACGGTCAAGCACGACGACGGCCAGGAAACCCGGCACCTGTACAAGGCCGATCTGGTTTTGGTGGGGGTGTCCCGGTCGTCCAAGACCCCCCTCTCCATGTATCTGGCCCACAAGGGGTATAAGGTGGCCAACGTGCCGCTGGTAAAGGGGATCGAGCCCCCCGCGGAGCTGTTCCAGATCGACCAGGCCAAGATCGTGGGGTTGATCATCGATACCCGGCGCTTGGTGGAGATTCGCACCTCGCGGCTGCTCAACATGCGGCAGAGCCCCCGCGGGAGCTACGCCGATTATCAGCAGGTGGAGGACGAGGTCGCATTCTGCAAAAAACTGTACCGGCAGCACCCGGAATGGCTGACCATCGATGTGACCAACAAATCGGTGGAGGAATCTGCCTCCGAGATCATGCGGCGCCGGGAACCGCCCGTCTGTTGAAGCGGTTTCCCGAGCGTTTTTCACATAGATGTACCGGGTCGATATTATGAGGGAGGTACAACATGAACATTCTCGTGGTTGAAGACGAAAAGAAGGTCGCCAGTTTCATCAAACGCGGCCTCGAGGACGACAACTACAAGGTCGCGGTGGCCTATGACGGCCTCGATGGCTTCAGGCAGGCCCGGGACGGCGACTACAACCTGGTCATCATGGATATGATGCTGCCCAAAAAGGACGGCATGGCGGTGGTCAGGGAACTGCGGGATGCGGGAAACCGCGTGCCGGTGCTGATGTTGACCGCCCGCGACAATATGGAGGACATCGTGTCCGGCCTGGACGCCGGTTCCGACGACTATCTTACCAAGCCGTTCGCCTTTGCCGAATTGCTGGCCCGCGTCCGTGCACTCCTGCGGAGAGGCGAGCAGGACCGGGGCGCCGAAATCCGTTTCGCCGACCTGCGGCTCGATCCGGTCAGCCACAAGGTGTGGCGCGGCGTTAAGGAGATCGACCTGACGTCCAAGGAGTACGGCCTCCTGGAGTACCTGATGCGCAACCCCAACACCGTCCTCTCCCGGGCCATGATCGCCGAGCACGTGTGGGACTACGCCTTCGACAGCTTTACCAACATCATCGACGTGTATGTCAACTACCTGCGCAAGAAGATCGACAAGGATTATCCCGGCAAGCTGATCCACACCGTCCGCGGGCAGGGGTATATCCTGCGGGAGGGGTAGCGGGGGGGCTTGATTTTTGCCGGTTGATGGATTATTTTTCCAGAAAACGGATCAAGGGCGGCGTCGTGGCTGGTTACGCGATCCGCCCTTGTCGGTTGTCAACCACACAAAATCTCGGAGGTCAGAACATGTCCACACCATTCGTGTCCACGGTCCGTCTTCTGGTCGCCGGTCTGATTGCCACCCTGGCAATCCCGGTCATGTCCATCGCCAAACCGATCAGTCCCGACTTCGTCGCCTTGGCGAAACGGCTCAAACCTACCGTCGTCAATATACGGACCACCAAGAACATCAAGCCGCGGCAACGCGCCCGACACCCCCAGTTTCAGCAACAACCCTTCGGCAATTTCTTCGACGATTTCTTCGGCCGCTATTTCGACGAGGCGCCGCAACAGCGACCGCGCCGTGAACAGGCCCTGGGCACCGGTTTCATCATCAGCGCCGAAGGGTACATCCTGACCAACAACCACGTGGTCAGCGGCGCCGACGAGGTGATGGTCAAGCTTTCCGACGGCCGGGAGATCAAGGGGGAACTTAAGGGGAGCGACGAAAAACTCGACCTGGCTCTGATCAAGATCAGCGAGAAGGAAAAGCTGCCGGTCGCCGAACTGGGGGACAGCGACAACCTGGAGGTCGGGGAGTGGGTCATGGCCATCGGCAACCCCTTCGGCCTGGCCCAGACCGTCACGGCCGGGATCGTCAGCGCCAAGGGGCGGGTGATCGGCAGCGGACCGTATGACGACTACATCCAGACCGACGCCTCCATCAACCCCGGCAACTCCGGCGGGCCGCTCTTCGATGCCACCGGCAGGGTGATCGGCATCAATACCGCCATCATCGCCGGCGGCCAGGGGATCGGGTTTGCCATCCCCATCAACATGGCGAAGGACATCGTGACCCAACTCCGGGACAAGGGCAAGGTCACCAGGGGCTACCTGGGGGTCCGCTTCCAACCGCTGACCGCCGACCTGGCCAAATCCTTCGGCCTGGATTCGGACAAGGGGGCCCTGATCGCCAGCGTGGAGAAGGACACCCCGGCCGATAAGGCCGGACTCAAGGCGGGCGATATCATCCTGGAGTACGACGGCAAGCCGCTCACCGAGGGGAATGAACTGCCCCGCTACGTGGCGGCCACCCCCATCGACAAGAAGGTCAAGCTGGCGATCTTCCGCGACGGCAAGAAGCAGGAGGTCGGGGTGACCATCGCCCGGCTGAAGGACGGCGAGGCTCAGGCCTCCGTGGGTGCCGCCGCCGAGAGCGCCTCCATCGGCATCGTGGTGCAGGAACTGACCAAGGAGTTGGCCTCCCGCCTGGGGATCAAGGACGCCAAGGGGCTGATCGTCAGTGAGGTCAAGCCCGGCTCGTCCGCCGAGGAGGTGGGGATCGCCGCCGGAGACATGATCATCGAGGTCAACGGCCAGCGGCCGGACACCCAGGAGAAATACAACGCCGCGGTCGCCAAGCTGAAAAAGGGCGACGTGGCCCGCCTCCTCCTGAAACACCCCGACGGCGCGATTTACTACGTTGCCGTAAAGATCGACCAATAAAGCCGGAGAGGGCGGGCCGCAGGCCCGCCCTTCTCATTTCATCCCGGGAGTCCCCATGTCCGCTCGTTACGTCCAGCCGCTGCGCATCCTGATCCAATGCTGTTTTCTCGCCTTCATGCTCTGGCTGGGGCTCAGGTTCTACCTGTTCGTCCAGTATCTCCGCGTCGGCGGCGCCTCCGTCCCCGCACGCCCCGACGGCGTGGAGGGGTTTCTCCCCATCTCCGGGCTGCTGGGCCTGGCCGGCTGGCTCAAGGGGCTGGGGATCAACCCGGTCCACCCGGCGGCGGTGGTGGTCTTCCTCACCATCGTCGGCGTCTCCCTGCTGCTGCGCCGCTCCTTCTGCTCGTGGGTCTGCCCGGTGGCCACCATCTCGGAATGCGCCTGGAAGGGCGGCTTCAAGGGGCTCAAGCGCAACCTCCGCCTCCCCCGCTGGCTGGACGTGACCCTGCGCGGCCTGAAATACCTGCTGATGACCTTCTTCATCTACTCCATCGCCATCGCCATGCCGGCCGAGGCGCTGCGCGACTTCATCTTCTCCGACTACCACAAGGTCGCCGACGTGCGGCTCCTGGACTTCTTCCTCCACATTTCCCCCACGGCCCTGGTGATCATCCTCTTCCTGGTGGCGGCCTCCCTTATCCTGCGCAACCCCTTCTGCCGCTACCTCTGCCCCTACGGCGCGCTGTTGGGGCTCGCGGCCCTGCTCTCGCCGGTGCGGGTCACCCGCGACAGCGGCCGCTGCGTTTCCTGCGGGGCCTGCAACCAGGTCTGCCCCACCTATATCGACGTCATGCACAAGCAGAGCGTCAATTCCCCCGAGTGCATCGGCTGCTGGCGCTGCGTCAGCCACTGTCGGGCGGAGGACGCGCTCTCCATGCGCGTCGTGGGCCGGTTCGTCATCCCCGGCATCGTCTTTGCCGTTTTGGTGGTGCTCTTCTTCTGGGGGGGGACCCTGGCGGGCAAACTGACCGGCCACTGGCGCACGGCGCTGGATGCGGCCGAGTACGGCAGGCTCCTGGGGAGGTAGGGAGAGGGGGCTTATAGGAAATGGGACCTATAGGTCCCATAGGACTTATACGTCCCATCAGTCCCATAGGTCCCATAATCGTGGCGCACCCTATGAAAATATGTCATACTAACCGACTATTTCAGATACGAAAGGATGCACCCGAATCATGGGAGTTTACGCCAACACCGTCAGCATCACCCAGTACACCATAACCGGCGACCTGCCGAAGAACGACCAGTTTCAGTGGTTTTCCGAAAAACTGTCGGCCCGCGGGTTCCAGTCCATCGAAAACTCCGCCGAGGAATCCTCCGAAGGGTGGACCCTGGTGGACCACCCCGATAACGCCGCCTTCGAGGTGCCGTCCGATTTCTGGCGCGACAACTACGTGGTCTTCTCCCTGCGCCGGGACCAGCGCAAGGTGCCGGCCGCCCTGCTCAAATCCCACACCGGACGGGAGGAGGGGGCCTTCCTGGCCCAGCACCCCAACCTGCGCCGCGCGCCCAAGAAGAAGCGGGAGGAGATCAAGGAACTGGTGCAGTTGCGCCTGTTGACCAAATCCCTGCCGGTTCCCTCCAGCGTGGACGTGGTCTGGGACCAGAGGAGCGGCGTGCTGACCCTGTTCAGCCTGGGGACCAAGGTCCTGGAGCGCTTCGAGGAGATCTTCCGCAAGACCTTCGACGGGTTCAGCCCGGTGATCGTCCACCCCTTTGCCCGGGCCCGGATGCTGGTGGAGGGGCCGATGCTGGACAAGCTTGAGGCCGCCAACCTGGCCGGATCGGACGCGGTGGCGGCCCAGATCCGGGACAACCAGTGGCTGGGGTGGGATTTCCTCCTCTGGCTCCTCCAGCGGGGGGTGAACGGGGAGGGGGATTTCTCCGTCAGCCGTCCGGGCCATCTCGGCACCGGCGAGCGTTTCTCCGCCTGGATCGACGACCGTATCCAGTTTCAGGGGGGGAGCGAGGAGGGAAGCATCCAGAAGGTTTCCGTCTCCGGTTCCCAGGACAGCTACCTGGAGGCCATCTCGGCCCTCAAGGGGGGGAAAAGGATCACCAGCGCCACCATCTGCATGGAAAAGGACGAAAATCCCTGGAAATTGACCCTCAAGGGGGAGACCTTCGGTTTCGCCTCCCTCAAATGCCCCCAGGTCCGTATCGAGAAGGACGCCACCGTGGATCAGATGAGCGAGCGGGAGGCGGTCTTCTACGAGCGCATGTTCCTGCTGGAGCAGGGCGTCCAGCTCTTCGACAGCCTGTTCGCCGCATTTCTCAACGAGCGCCTGACCGATGCCTGGGGAGCGCGCCTCCAAGCCATTCAGGCTTGGCTGGACGGAAAGTAGCCTATGAAATTTATCGATGAAGTAACCCTGTTCACCGCCTCCGGGCACGGCGGCGCCGGCTGCGTCGCCTTCCGCCACGAGAAGTTCATCGAGTTCGGCGGCCCCAGCGGCGGCGACGGCGGCAAGGGGGGGGACGTGATCTTCGTGGCCACCTCCGGCCTCTCGACCCTGCTGGAACTGCGCCACCGGCCGCACCAGAAGGCCGAAAAGGGGCACAACGGCATGGGCAAGAACCGCCACGGCGCCGGCGGGGAGGACCTGGTGATCCGGGTGCCGGTGGGCACGGTGGTCAAGGACGCCGAGACCGACGATACGCTGGCCGATCTGACCGAGGACGGTCAAAAGGTGATCCTGCTCAAAGGGGGGCGGGGAGGGCAGGGCAACGCCCGCTTTGCCACCGCCACCAACAAGGCGCCCAAATTCTCCCAGCCAGGGGAGGAGGGGGAGGAGCGCAAGCTGCGGCTGGAGTTGAAGCTCATGGCCGACGTGGGGCTGTTGGGCCTGCCCAATGCGGGCAAGTCGTCCCTCATCAGCAAGATCTCCGCCGCCCGCCCCAAGATCGCCGATTATCCCTTCACCACCATGGTCCCCAGCCTGGGGGTGGTGGCATACAAGAATTACCGTTCCTTCGTGGTGGCCGATATCCCGGGCATTATCGAGGGAGCCCACGCCGGTGCCGGCCTGGGGCACCGTTTCCTCAAGCACCTGGAGCGCTCCGGCATCCTGCTGCATCTGGTGGACATCTCCTGGATGCCGGACCGGGACCCCCTGGCCGAATACCAGGCGGTCTGCCGCGAACTGGCTCTGTTCAGCCCCGAGCTGGCCGCCAAGGAACAGGTGGTGGTGATCACCAAGACCGACCTCCCCCAGACCCGGGAACGGCTCGCCGAGATCAGGGCGTGGTTCGAAGGGCGGAAGATCACGGTGTTCCCCATCTCATCCGCCACGGGCGAGGGGGTCGAGGCGCTTCTGGACGAGATCGCCCGGCGGTTATGGGCGGATCGGGATAAGGGGTAGACTCTCCACGGCAGTTTTGCCACAGGGCCACAGAAAAAATCACCATCTGCCACAGAGACACGGAGACACAGAGGAAATCACAGAGTTTTAAAAATTCTCGAATGGTTATCTCTGCGTCTCTGTGGCAAATAGTTTTTGGATTAACCCTACAGGACTCTAAGAATGCGTAAAGAGATATTGAAATCCGTGAAGCGGGTGGTGATCAAGATCGGCAGCCGGGTGCTGACCGATGCCGACGGCGCCCTGGATCTGGCGGTCATCGGGCGAATCTGCCGCGATCTCGCCGCGTTGCACGCCCGGCACCTGCAGGTGGTGGTGGTGTCGTCCGGCGCCATCGCCGCCGGCAGGAGCGAATTGGGGCTGACGGACAAGCCCCGGACCATCCCCCACAAGCAGGCGGCGGCGGCCATCGGCCAGTCGCTCCTCATGCGGGCCTACGAAGAGGCCCTGGAGCCGCACGGCCTGAAGGCGGCCCAGATCCTCCTGACCAGCGAGGACCTGGTCAACCGGCAGCGGTTCCTCAACGCCCGCGCCACCATGGACGCCCTCCTGGGCTTCGGCATCATCCCGGTAATCAACGAGAACGACACCGTGGTGGTGGACGAGATCAAGTTCGGGGACAACGACAACCTGTCGGCCCTGGTCACCAACGTGGCCGAGGCCCAACTGCTCTTGATCCTGACCGATATCGAGGGGTTCTACAGCGCCGATCCCCACCATGACCCGGAAGCCCGGCTGATACCCCTGGTGAAGGGGGTCACCCGCGAGGTGGAACGGGCGGCGGGGGGGGCCGAGTCCACTGTCGGCACCGGCGGCATGGCCACCAAGGTGGCGGCGGCCAAGAAGGCCGGCAAGAACGGCGTCCCGACCATCATGGTGGACGGCAAGCGGGACGGGATCATCGCCGCGGCCCTGCGGGGCGACGAGGTGGGCACCCTGTTCCTCCCCGCCGCCGTGGGGCTGAACCGGCGCAAACACTGGATCGCCTACACCCTCAAGCCGTCCGGCAGGGTGGTGGTGGACGAAGGGGCGCGGGAGGTGCTGCTGAAACGGGGCAAGAGCCTTCTGCCATCAGGCGTGGTGCGGGTCGAGGGGCGTTTCGACCGGGGCGGGTGCGTGCGGATCTGCGGTCCGGACGGCGTGGAGTTCGCCCGGGGGCTGTCGGACTACTCCAGCGCCGAAACGGCCCGGCTGGTGGGGAAAAAGAGCAGCGAGATCGACGATATCCTGGGGTATCACTACGGGGATGTGATCATCCACCGGGACAACCTGGTGGTCTTGTAACGCAGGATTTCCATGACCACATTGCCACTGTCCGAACACATTTTCGGGGTCGCCTCGTCCACACCCGCCATGCTGGCGGTGCTGAAGCTCTTCCTCCTCCCCGTCGGAGGCGGAATCCCTGCCGGTGTCATGCTCGCCAGCGCCAAGGGGCTGGCCTGGCCCATCACCACACTGCTCTACCTGGTCTCGGATGTTGTCCTGGCCCTTGCATTTGAACCGATCCTTCGGCTTCTCGCAACAGCGTGCGGAAAAATTCCCGTATTAACCCGTCTCAGCAAAGCTTTAACGGCCGCAACGGCCCGGAGCGCGGCACATTTCGGCGGCACCGGCGCAGGTCCCGTTACGCTCATTATGATTGCCTTTGGCATCGATCCCATGACCGGGCGGGCCTCGGCGCTCGCGGCCGGTCACGGCTTCCTTGCCGGCTGGGCCTTTGCCATCGTTGGCGACATGCTCTATTTCGCCGTCATCGCGCTCACGACGCTGCGTCTGAACTCGTACTTTCGGGACCCGAACACGACCATGCTGATCGTCCTCGGCGCGATGTTCGGCGTGCCCATGCTGGTACGCTATTTCCGTTCAAGACGATTGTCCCTTCAAGGGGCTGGGGTAGAGTGATTCATATCCAGGCCCGGTTCGTCTGCGGGTAAAAGACAACAACCCGCAATTGTTCCGTGGACATAACGCAAACGACCTCCGGGGGGAAGCCACCCCGGAGGTCGTTTGGTATCATGTTATGGTAGTTGTTATGCGCTTATTTCCCCTGCACCACGGCGGCGCTGGAGGCGAAGGTTTCCTTGCGCTGCAGTTGCCCGTTGAACACCTCCACCCGGTACCGCACCTCCTGCCCGATGGCGCTGTCGCCGCGCACCCGCAGGTTGAGGTAGTATTCCGACATCTTGCCGGTCTCCAGGGGATCGATCTTGAACGACAGGGCATCGGCCCCCTCGCGGTGGAACTGGGGATTCTCGGCGTCCGGGAATTCGAACTGGGGCGGCAGGATCAGCCGTCCGGTCAACTCCTGGGCCGTTTGGGACCCGATGTTCAGCACGGTCATGCGGTAGCGGACCTGTCCGCCCGGGACGATGCCCTGGCCGGCCGGGCGGGCAACCACACGCACCAGCGGCGCGGTGATGGTCACCAGGGTCTCCTGCGTCAGTGCGACATCGGCGAAGCGTGCGGAAACCGCCTTGAGCGACACGCTCTTGCGTTCGCCATCCACCCGGTCGGAGGGGATATGGAACGCGATGGCGCCCTTGAAGGACTGCCCCGCCCCGACGGTCACCCGGTCGGTTGCCGCGCCCGGCGTCGTCCCGGCCGACAGCTGCGCGCCGTATTCCGCGGGGGCGCTGACCTCCAGGAGGTACTCCTCGCTGTTTTTGGTGTTGTTGGCGATCTCGAAGGGGAGCGTCCCGTTCTGGCCCGCCAGGGCGATCCGGCTCTTCTCCACGGTGATGGTGGTGGCGGTGCGGATCGTCTCCTTGGCGGCCTTCTCAGCCGCAATCCGTTCCCGCTCCCTCCGTTCCAGCTCGGCCTTCTCCCGGGCGATGCGTTCCTGCTCGGCCTTGAGCCGGGCCAGGCGCTCCTGTTCCTGTTTCTCGGCGATGGCCCGCTCGATGGCGAGCTGCTCGTTGCGCACCTTGACGGCGGCCATGTGCAGCGCCCTGTTCTCCGTGAGCTTTTCGCCCTTGTGCTGGCGCGCCCCCAGGGTGAGCAGGTCGTCCTCGATGCTCGACCGCAAGGGGGTGGCCGGAAATTCGCTGAGGAACTGGTTGACGGTCCGGGCCGCCAGCGCATTGTCGCCCGATTTCAGGCCGGAACGGGCCAGGAGCAGCAGGGAGACGTCCTTGAGCGGGGTGTCGGGAAAGAGCTGGGTAAGCTGTTTGACCTTGTCGATGGCCAGGAGGTAATCCTTCTTCTGGTAGGCGTTGAAGGCCTCGACAAAGAGGTTGGAGTCGTCAAGCTCCGCCGCCGGGGCGCAGAGCGCCCCGGCGAGCAGAAGGAAAAGGGCCAGCGCCGGGATGATGAGGGAGGTGATCGGTGAACGACGCACGGGCAGTTACTCCACGAAGCTTTTGAGTTTTTTGCTGCGGCTGGGGTGGCGCAGCTTGCGCAGCGCCTTGGCCTCGATCTGACGGATACGTTCGCGGGTGACCTCGAAATCCTGGCCGACCTCCTCCAGGGTGTGGTCGCTCTTCTCGCCGATGCCGAAGCGCATGCGCAGGACCTTTTCCTCGCGGGGGGTCAGGGTTGACAGCACCCGGGCCGTCTGCTCGGAAAGGTTGGCCTTGATGACCGCCTCGATAGGCGATATGACGGCCTTGTCCTCGATGAAATCCCCCAGGTGGGAATCCTCTTCCTCGCCGATGGGGGTCTCCAGGGAGATCGGTTCCTTGGCGATCTTGAGCACCTTGCGCACCTTGTCCAGGGGCAGTTGCATCCGTTCGGCGATCTCCTCGGGGGAGGGCTCGCGGCCGTTCTCCTGGACCAACTGGCGGCTGGTGCGGATCAGCTTGTTGATGGTCTCGATCATGTGGACCGGGATACGGATGGTGCGGGCCTGGTCTGCGATGGCGCGAGTGATGGCCTGGCGGATCCACCAGGTGGCGTAGGTGGAGAACTTGTAGCCGCGCTGGTATTCGAACTTGTCCACCGCCTTCATCAGACCGATATTCCCCTCCTGGATCAGGTCCAGGAACTGAAGGCCGCGGTTGGTGTACTTCTTGGCAATGGAGACCACCAGGCGCAGGTTGGCCTCGATCAGCTCCGACTTGGCGATCCGGGCCTTGGCTTCACCCTGCTCGATGGCTTTCAGGGCGGTGGAGAGGTCGCTGGCCTTGAAACCGGACTCCTGTTCCACCTTCAGCAGCTTGCGGGCCGCGTTGCGCAGGCGTTTTTCCAGCTTCTGGGTCTCCTCGACCCCCAGCTTGAGCTTTTTGAGCTCGGAGATGGCCTTCTCGTCCTCCTGGTGGAGTTTGTCCACCAGCACCCTCAGCTTCTCCGCCGGGATGATGGTCTCCAGATCGATGAGCTCCGTCCCCAGCCTCTCCACCTTGAGGGAGAGCTCTTTGAGACGCTCGGCGATCTTGTTGATGTGGCGGTCCTTCAGGCGCAGGGACTTGAGCAGTTCGGCCTGCCGCTCCTTGGCCTCGCGCACCTTTTTCTCGAACTCTTTTTTCTTGGCCGCCGACTTGGCCGCCCCCAACTGCTCGGCCAGTTCGGTCAGCAGCTGGTCCTGGGCAGCGATCTCATCGATGACCGCAAGGATGCGCGTCTTCTGCACATCCTCCTCGTCCTCCTCCAACTCCTCTTCCTCGACCTCCTTGCTGATCTCGGAGGCGTTCATCTGGAATTTGCGCAGTTTGTCCCCCAGTTGCAGGACCTCGCGCACGGTTATGGGGGTATTGAGGATGATGCCGGCCACGTCCCGCTCGCCGTCCTCGATGCGCTTGGCGATTTCTACCTCTCCCTCGCGGGTGAGCAGGGAAACCGAGCCCATCTCGCGCAGGTACATGCGCACCGGGTCGCTGGTCCTGCCGATGGAGCCGGGCTCGAACTCGACCTCTTCGGCCTCCCCCTCGGCATCCTCGTCCTCTTCCAGGTCTATCTTCATCTTGGGAATCTTGACCTTTTGGGCGGAGTCAACAATTTCGATATCCATATCCCCGAACATGCCCATGACGTCATCGATCTGATCGGTGGCGATATCGGGCGGGAGTATGTCGTTGACCTCGTCGAAGGTGAGAAACCCCTTTTCCTTGCCGAGGTCGATCAATTGCTTCACATCGTCCATGTTCTTCTTTGCCATTTTTCACCTCAAATGCAGCCTGCGGGCTACAGCTTCGATTTTCTGGTACGCAAGGCGTCGGCCTGCTGCAAGAGCGCCCGGTATGCGTCGCTGTCCGGATCCAGGACCGCCAGTTGTGCAGCGATGTCGCGGATGGAGTGGAGCGCACGCTTCTCTTTGTTGCGCTTGTAGTTGGCAAGGACCGTTCGCCAGTCTATATCAGCCAGGTGATCGTCGTTCACGAGCACCTGGGAGAGAATCCGCCTCTGGTCGGGATCTTCCAGCCGATCCAGGAGGCTCTGCACATCGCCCGGATCGTCGCCGTTATCGGGCAACGCGAGTACCGCCTCGGCCACCTGCCGGTGCGGTCCCTCGAAGAGATTATCCACCCCGAAGGCGCGGATTTCGCCTCGCGCCTCGGGATACCTGATCAACAGGGCCAGCAGGGTGTCCTGGGAACGATCCCCCCGATGTGCCGGGGGGTGGCCTCCGGCGGGCATGTCCCGGGCCGTGACCTGCATCCCTCCCTGGCGCTTGCGGAAAGCGTGCACCGTGATGCCCAGCAGGCGGCAGATCTCCTTCTCGTACAGGTCCCGCTCCACCGGATCGGCGATCTTCTTGAAGCGGGGGATCACCTCGTCGATGACCCGCACCTTGTTGTCCACGCTGTCCGGCGGGATGCGGACCAACAGGGAACGGACAAAGTGATCGAATATGGGCCGCGCCTTGTCCCGACAGGCCGTGAAGGCCTCCACCGGGTTTTTGGCCAGAAAACTGTCCGGGTCGTCCCCGCTGGGCAGGGTGATGACGTAGGCCGGCATGCGCTGATCGAGAAACAACTCCATGGAGCGAAAGGTCGCCTTGAGGCCGGCGGCGTCGCTGTCGAACAGGGTGTAGACCCGTGCCGCGTGGCGCTTGATCAGCCCCGCATGGATTGTCGTCAACGCGGTGCCGCAGGTGGCGACCACATTGCGTATCCCGGCCCGGTACAGGGCCAGGTGATCGAAATACCCCTCCACGATGATGACGCTGTTCTCGGTCCTGATGGCCGGCAAGGCCATGTCCAGGCCGAACATCACCGCGCTTTTGTGATACAGCGGCGATTCGGGCGAGTTGATGTACTTGGGGAGCGACGTGTCCAGCACCCGCCCGGCAAAGGCTATGACGCGCCCCTTATGGTCGCGGATCGGGAAGATCAGGCGATTGCGGAACAGGTCGTGCCAGCCTTTATCCCCTTTACGTAGTATACCCAGTTTTTGGGCGGTTTCCAGGTCCGCGCCACGGGTTTTGAGGTGTTTGGCCAAGCCGTCCCACCGGTCCGGGGCAAAGCCGAGCCGGTAATCGGCGGCCAGGGCCTCGTCCACGGCCCGATCCTTGAGGTAATTCCTGGCAACCTGTCCCGCGGGTTCCTTGAGGAGCACCGTCCGGAAATACTCTTCGGCAAGCTCGTTGATCCGCTGGAACTGCTGCCGTTCGTCCTGGGCGTGCCGTTCGGCCGGGGTCAACTGCCGTTCCTCGATCTCGACCCCGGCTTTGCGGGCCAGGAGCTTGACCGCTTCCGGGAACCCGACCCCCTCCATTTTCATGATGAAGGAGAAGGCGTTGCCCCCCTCGCCGCAGCCGAAACAGTGAAATACCTCCCGCGCGGGGTTGACGTTGAACGACGGGGTCTTTTCCCCGTGAAACGGACACAGCCCCACATAATTCGCCCCGGCGCGTCTCAGTTGGACGTAATCCGAGACAACCTCAAGTATGGAGACGCGTTCCGCAATCTCCCGCACCTTTTCTTCGGGGATCATTGTTGTGTGGTGGCTCCGCTCCGCCAGTGCGAGAGTATTTTATCGCCCGTCTGCGCCAGCAGGCTGGCCGATTCCGTATTCTTGATCCTGGTTTTCAGCTTTTCCGGCATGAAGCCTGCGGTGGCGGTGCTGAACAGCAGGCTAAGCAACAACACCCCCTCGGCCGTCCCGATCAACAGCCCTCCCACCCGGTTGAGGCCCCCCAGCATGACGAGGCGCAGGGCGGTGGTGACGATGTTGCCGACAACGTGGACGATGATGCCCGTTATCAGCAGGATCAGGATGAAGGCCAGAAAAGCGCAAATCTGCATCGGCAAATGCGTGAGAGCCCGTATCGGCTGTGAAACGGCCGGATAGAAATGATACGCCAGCCAGGCGCCCAGAAGCAGGCCGGCCAGGGAGGAGGCTTCGTTGACGAGTCCGCGAGCCAGTCCCTTGAGAGCAAAAAAGAGGAGAACCGCTAGAATAATGATATTGAACGCATTCATCGGGGAACCATGTGCCGGCTGTCGGGCAGAGATATCGGCTTGTGCGCGTCCTCCCGGCGGTTGTTGCTCACGGGGGGCGCCACATTACTCCTGATTGGTACAGACGTCATTGCACAGGCAATTGTTACACGGAAGGGGCGATCAAAAGATAGCCCCTTCCGTGTAACAGAATACAGAACTTCGATCACCGGAAACCACCGGCAGGCACATCAGGAGAGCAGCCGCCTGACCGTGTCGCTGACGGTCTTCCCGTCAGCCCGGCCCGCCGTCAGGGGGGTAAGGGCCTTCATGACTCGGCCCATGTCCTTGATGCCGTGGGCTTCCGTTTCCCCGATGACCTTGGCCACCAGTTCGGCGATCTCGTCGCCGGTCAACTGGGCGGGAAGGAAGCCGAGCAGAACCGCCAACTCAGCTTCCTCCTTTGCCACCAGATCGGGGCGGTTGCCCTCGCCGTAGAGCCGGATCGACTCGCGGCGTTGTTTCACCATGGAGGAGATGACCTCAATGACCCCCTGATCGTCCAACTCCCGCTGCTGCTCGATCTCGCGGTTCTTGACCGTGGAGCGGACCATGCGAACAGCCGAAAGGCGCAGGTCATCCCGCGCCTTCATGGCTTGTTTCATCGCAGTATCAAGCTGTTCCTTGAGTGTCATGCCTTGTCCTAATCTACCATCTTACGCTGTTTCTTGAGGGCGCGCTTACGTGCGGCGATCGCCTTTTTCTTCCGTTTGATGCTTGGCTTCTCGTAGTGCTCGCGTTTGCGAACCTCCGAAAGAATCCCAGCCTTTTCGCACTGTTTCTTGAACTTCTTCAGGGCGAGTTCAAATGGTTCGTTTTCCTTGATCTTTACTCCCGGCATCCATAATCCCCCCCCTCATTGTAAAGTGGCACATTCCGATGCGTATGACGCCGTTATGTAAGAATTTCGCAAGATTGTTATCATAACAGCAAATATTCCATTGTCAATATAAAAGTCAATAATGGATCAACATCAAAAATCGACATCTGCCACAGAGACACGGAGAACGTCAAAGGCATGACATCTTTTCAGGGGGGCTGCCGGCGCTTTTCCCCAGTTTTTGGTTTTCCTCTGCGTCTCCGTGTCTCTGAGGCAGATTTGAGATTTTGTCGGGATGTTATGCCGGGCGGGAGTTCTTCTCCTCGATCCCCGAGATGCCGAAACGCCGGCGCAGCTCGGCGAAGATCTCCTCGGGGGGGATGTCGCAGTACCCCAGAAGGACCAGGAGATGGAAGACGAGATCGCTGGTCTCGTAGACGATCTCATCGCGTTTGCCCCCCTTGGCGGCGATGACCACCTCGGTCGCCTCTTCCCCGACCTTCTTGAGGATCTTGTCGATCCCCTTGTGCATCAGGGATGCGGTATAGGAGTTTTCCGTGGGGTTGTTCTTGCGGTCGAGGATGACCTGGTACACCGCCTGGATGATATCGTCGCGTTCGTTCATAATCTTACCGCCACCCCTTTATCGTGAAGATACTGTTTGGCCTCGCCGATGGTGTACTCCCGGTAGTGGAAGATGGAGGCGGCCAGACAGGCCCCGGCCCCCGCCTTCACGAAGCCGTCGTACAGGTGCTCCAGGTTTCCCACGCCTCCCGAGGCGATGACCGGTATGGAGACCGCGTCCACGATGGCCCGGGTCAACTCCAGGTCGTACCCGTCCTTGGTGCCGTCCCGGTCCATGCTGGTGAGGAGGATCTCCCCCGAGCCGTACTCCTCCATCCTCACGGCCCATTCCACGGCGTCGATGCCGGTGGGCGTGCGGCCGCCGTGGGTGTAGACCTCCCAGCGCCGCTCGCCCGGCACGCGGCGGGCGTCGATGGCGACCACGGTGCATTGGGAGCCGAAGCGCTCGGCCGCCTCCTGGACGAATTCCGGCCGCTGCACGGCGGCGGTGTTGATGGAGGTCTTGTCGGCCCCGGCGTTCAGCAGGCGGCGGATGTCGTCCACGGTGCGGATGCCGCCGCCCACGGTAAGCGGCATGAAGACCCGCTCGGCGGTGCGGCGCACCACGTCGATGATGATGTCACGCTCGTCGCTGGAGGCGGTGATGTCCAGGAAGGTCAGCTCGTCGGCCCCCTGTCGGTCGTACATCTCGGCGATCTCCACCGGATCCCCGGCGTCCCGCAGTTCCAGAAACTGCACCCCTTTGACGACCCGGCCCCCCTTGACGTCCAGGCAGGGGATGATGCGTTTGGTCAGCATGTCAGGCCTCTCCCTTGGTGATGGCGATCGCCTCGGCCAGCTTGATGGCGCCGGTGTACACCGCCTTGCCGGTGATGACCCCGGTGACGCCGCTCTTCTCGATGGCCATGAGGTTTCTGAGGTCCTCCAGGCGGGAGACCCCGCCCGAGGCGATCACCGGGATGGCGACGGCTTCGGCCAGAGCCCTGGTGGCCTCCAGGTTGGGCCCCTGCAACATGCCGTCGCGGCTGATGTCGGTGTAGATGATGGCCGCAACCCCGAACCCCTCGAATTTCCGGGCCAGGTCGGCGGCACTGATGTCGGTCACCTCGGCCCATCCCTGGACCGCCACCATGCCGTTCTTGGCGTCGATGCCCACCACGATCCGGCCGGGGAACAGGCTGCAGGCCTCCTTCACCAGGTCCGGGTTGCGCTGGGCTGCCGTGCCGATGATCACCCTCGACACCCCCAGGCTGAGGTAGGCCTCGATGGTGGCCAGGTCGCGGATGCCGCCCCCCAGTTGGGCCGGGATGGTGATCGCCTTGATGATGGCCTCGATGGCCGACCGGTTCTTCGGCTCGCCGGCAAAGGCGCCGTCCAGGTCCACGATGTGCAGCAGTTCGGCTCCCTGGCGCTGCCACTCCAGGGCCTGGGCGGCCGGGTCGTCGTTGAAGACCGTATCCTTATCCATCAGCCCCTGTTCGAGGCGGACGCATTTTCCTTCCTTGAGATCAATGGCGGGTATGACGATCATAAGTACCTTTCATTTTGAACACTCAAAAAATAACATCTGCCACAGAGACACAGAGACACGGAGAACGTCAAAACCGCAACCTGTTTCTGGTTTTCTCTGTGAACCTCTGTGTCTCTGTGCCTCTGTGGCAGATTCTAGGCGTTAATCCTGCATCGCGGCGAAGTTTTTAAGTATCCGCAACCCCACGTCCTGGGACTTCTCGGGATGGAACTGGGTGGCGACGATGTTGTCCCGCCAGACCGAGGAGCAGAACCGGATGCCGTAGTCGGTGGTGGTGGCGGTGACGCCGTCGTCGTCCGGTTTCACGTAGTAGGAGTGCACGAAGTAGACGTTGGCGTTGTCGGCGATCCCCTCGAAGGCGGGGGGGCGGCGCTTGAAGGAGAGCTGGTTCCACCCCATCTGGGGGACCTTGAGCTTCTCTCCCCCCGCCTCCATCCCTTCGGGGAAACGGAGCACGTGGCCGGGGATCACCCCCAAGCCCTTGTAGAGGCCGAATTCGGTGCTGTCGGTGAAGAGGAGTTGCATGCCGACGCAGATTCCCAGAAAGGGGCGCCCCTGGGCGATGACCGAGAGGATCGGCTCCACGAAGCCGGCGGCCTCCAGGTTGCGCATGCAGTCGCGAAAGGCGCCCACCCCCGGCAGGACGATTTTTTCGGCTTCCAGCACCACCCGGGGATCAGCGGTAACCACCGCCTCGAAGCCGACCTTTTCGAAACCCTTCTGGACGGAACGGAGGTTGCCCATCCCGTAGTCGATGATCGCTATCATTTTATTCCGCTCGCAGTGAGGTGGGGGCCGTACTTCCGGTCGACACCCTTGATGTGGTTGATGAGCCAATCCTGGAGGAACACGATCACGTCCTGGGTCAGGAGGGTCTCGCCGGCGTTGAACTTGCGTTGGAGATCGAGCACCTGGTCCACCAGTTTGGTATGGTGCTGTTTGTGCTGGGCAGCCTCGGGGTAGCCCGACGTGCGGAAGGCATCTTCCTCGGCGCCGAAATGGGAGGCGGTGTATTCGATCAGGCGGCCGAGGATCGAGCCGATGGCCTCCTTGCTCCGCTTTTGCTGCATGGCGTCGTGCAGTTCGTTGACCATGTCGAACAGCTTCCGGTGCTGCTGGTCGAACAGGCTGACCCCGGTGGCGAAGCTGCTGTCCCACTCCATGACCTTGGCGAGGCGGAAGTGGCCGACCAACTGGTGCAATTGATCCACCTGCTCCGCCAGCTTGCCGGTGGCCGCGGTGGTGCTCCGGGCGTTCTCCACGTTGCCGTTGACCACGTCGGTGATCATCTGGATGTTGTTAGTGATCTCCTGGGTGGTGGCGGTCTGCTCCTCGGCCGCGGTGGCGACCTGGCTGATCTGCATGGTCAGGTCGTTGATCCTGTTGAGGATGTCCTCCAGCGCCTCCCCGGAGCGGGTGGTTTCCGCGGTGCCCCGCTTCACCTCGCCGACCCCCTCGGACATGGAGCCGACGGCGGCCTGGGTTTCCTCCTGGATGGATTTGATCATGGTGCTGATCTCTTTGGTCGCTTTGGTGGTGCGTTCCGCCAGGGCCCGCACCTCGTCGGCCACCACGGCGAAGCCGCGTCCCTGCTCCCCGGCCCGGGCCGCCTCGATGGCGGCGTTCAGGGCCAGCAGGTTGGTCTGGTCGGCGATGTCCTGGATGGTGTTGACGATGGCCCCGATCTGGTCCGAGCGCTGCCCCAGCCCCTCAACGGTGGTGGACGACTCGTTGACCCGCTGGGCGATGTTGTCCATCAGCCGGGCGCTGTTCTGGACCAGTTGGGCGCCGCTGTGGGTCTGGTCCGTGGCCTTTTGGGCATTTTCGGCGGCAAACAGGCAGTTGCGGGCGATATCCCCCGACGTGGCGGACATCTCCTCGCTGGCGGTGGCGATGGTACTCGCCTGCTGGGCCACATCCTCGGCCGCCATGGCCATGGAATGGGTTGTGGAGCTGACCATCTCCACCGAGTCCCGGACCAGGTCCGCCACGGAGAAGAATTGCCGCATGGCCTTGTTCATGTCGGCCATCATGCTGTTGAAGGCAACGGCAAGACGGCCCAGTTCGCCGTTGCCCGTGACCTCCGCGCGCACCGACAGGTCGCCGTCCGCGGCCTTTTCAAGGGCGCCCACCAGGCCGGCCAGGGGCTTGAAGGTGCGGCTGCTGATGACGCCGAGAACGAGTGACGTGGCGGCCACCATGGCCAGGCCGAAGAGGATGTCGAGCCAGAGCGCATTTTCGGTATTGAGGGTGACCATGGCCGCTACGCCCAGCAGGATGACGATGGTGTTGCCGATGATGACGCGTACAATAAATGACATAGATACCAAGCTCCTTGTGGGATGATTGCACTGTTCAACGCGTTGTCACCGGCGCCGTTGCCAGTGATGCTAATAATAGTGGCTTCATAGGACCGATGGGACTCATGGGACTTGTAGGTCCCATGAGTCCTTTGCTACGCGATGCGGGAAAAGTCGGCAACCTGCCCGAACATGCGGGCGATGGCCGTGAGAAGGGCCAGGCGGTTGGTCCGTATCCGCTCGTCCTCGGCCATGACCATGACCTTGTCGAAGAACGTGTCGATGGGGCCGCGCAGGGTGGCGATCTCGGCCAGGGCCTCCTGCCAGCGCCCATCGGCAATGCCCGCCCCCGCCGAGTTCTTCACCGTCTGGAAGGCCGTGTACAAGCCGGTTTCCGCACTCTCCTGGAACAGGGCCGGATCGACCGGCGCGTCCACCCCCTCCTTGATGATGTTGCCGACCCGCTTGAAAGCCCCGGTCAGCGGCTCGAAATCGGGGTGGGACTTGAATTGGGCCAGGGCCGCGATGCGGGCCCGGACCTGCACGAGATCGTCGAAGCCTGCCGATACCGCCGCCTCGATGACGTCGGTCGGGTAGTCGCCCGCCAGCAGGTTGACGAAGCGGCCGCGGAAAAACTCCCTGACCTCGGTCGCGGCCTGCTCCTTGGGACGCGTCAGTTTGGTCGCCAGGAGGTCCAGGGAGTGGTCGATCAGGGCAGCCAGGGAGAGGCGGTAGCCCCTGTCCAGGATCGTGGCGATGATGCCGATGGTGGCGCGCCGCAAGGCGTAGGGGTCGGCGGCGCCGGTGGGGATGAGCCCCACGCTGAAGCAGCCGCAGACCGTGTCCAGCTTGTCGGCAATGGAGACAAAGGCGCCGATGTCCGAGGCGGGCAGTTCGCCGCCGGCCTGGATCGGCAGGTAATGCTCGGCAATGGCGTCCGCCACCGCCGGTTCCTCACCCTCCAGCAGGGCGTACTCGCGCCCCATGATCCCCTGGACCTCCGGGAACTCGCCCACCATGCCGCTCACCAGGTCGGCCTTGCAGAGCCAGGCGGCGCGTGCCGTCTGTGTCTTGACCGCCGGGTTGAGCTGTTCCGCCAGCCCTTGGGCCAGGGTGCGGAAGCGTTCCATCTTTTCGAAGGAGGTGCCGAGCTTCTGCTGGTAGACCACCTTCTTGAGCGCCTCCACCCGGTCGTCCAGCTTGACCTTCTGATCTTCCTCGAAGAAGAAGCGGGCGTCGGAGAGCCGGGCCCGCAGGACCCGCTCGTTCCCCTTGACCACCACCGAGGGGTCGTCGGTCAGGGTGTTGTTGATGGTGATGAAGCCGGGCAGCAGCTTGCCGCCCTCGTCCACGATGGAGAAGTAGCGCTGATGGCTGCGCATGGAGGTGATGAGCACCTCCTTGGGCACCTTGAGAAACTCGGGGGAGAAGGTGCCGTGCACGGCGCTGGGGTACTCGGCCAGGTAGACGATCTGGTCCAGCAACTCCTCGTCCGGCAGGAGGTGGCCGCCTGCGGCCTTGGCCACGCGGTGCGCCTCGCGGCGAATGATCTCCTTGCGCTTTTCCGGGTCCGGGATGACGAAGTGCCGCTCGCATTCCTCCAGGTAGTGGGCAAAGTTGTTCACCGGAAAGGTGGTGTTGGCCATGAAACGGTGGCCGCGGGACAGGGTGCCGCTCTCCACGATGCCGAAGGAAAACGGCACGACGACGCCGTCGAACAGGGCCACGATCCAGTGGATCGGCCGGGCGAAGCGCACGTCCAGGTCGGCCCAGCGCATCGACTTCTTGAAGGGGATGTCGGCGATCAGCTTGGGCAAAATCTCGGACAAAAGCTCGTGGGTCGGCCGGCCGGTCACCTTTTTCGTCACCGCCAGGTACTCGCCCTTCTCGGTGGCCACGGTCGTAAGCTCACTGACGTCGACCCCCTGCCCCTTGGCAAAGCCTTCGGCGGCCCTGGTCGGTTTGCCGGCGGCGTCGTAGGCGGCCTTCACGGAGGGGCCGGTCGCGGTGATCTCGGCGTCGGGCTGCAGGGAGGGGACCCCCTTGACCACCAGCGCCAGGCGGCGGGGCGTGGCCAGGGTCTGCACCATGTCGAAGGCAAGGCGGGCATTGGTCAGCTCCCGGCTGATCATGGCCTCCATCTCGGCCAGGGCGCGGGGGATGAACCCGGCCGGAATCTCCTCGGTGCCGATTTCGAGAAAAAGTTCTTTGGCGCTCATCGTGCGGCACCTCCTTTCAAGAGCGGGAATCCGAGGCGCTCTCGCATCCGCAGGTATTCTTCCGCACAGGTGCGGGCCACGTTGCGTACCCGGCCGATGTAGGAGGCGCGCTCGGTGACCGAGATGGCGCCGCGGGCATCCAGCAGGTTGAAGGTGTGGGAGCACTTCATGACGAAGTCGTAGGCCGGCAGCACCAGCCCTTTTTCCGCCAGGCGGAGGCACTCCTGCTCATACTTGGCGAACTGTTCCAGGAGGAGGGGCACATCGGCCTCCTCAAAGTTGTACCGGGAAAACTCCACCTCGCTCTCGTGGTGGATGTCGCCGTACTTCACCCCTTCGGTCCACACCAGGTCGTAGACATTGTCCACCCCCTGCAGGTACATGGCGATCCGCTCGCAGCCGTAGGTGATCTCGCCCGAAACCGGCTTGAGGTCGATGCCCCCCGCCTGCTGGAAATAGGTGAACTGGGTGATCTCCATGCCGTCCAGCCACACCTCCCATCCCAGCCCCCAGGCTCCCAGGGTCGGCGATTCCCAGTCGTCTTCCACGAAGCGGATGTCGTGCTTGGCGGGGTCGAGGCCGATGGCCCGCAGGGAATCCAGGTACAGGTCCAGGATATTGATGGGGGAGGGCTTCTGGATCACCTGGAACTGGTAGTAGTGTTGCAGGCGGTTGGGGTTCTCTCCGTAGCGGCCGTCGGTCGGTCGTCGGGAAGGCTCCACGTAGGCCGCCTTCCACGGTTCGGGCCCCAGCACCCGCAGGAAGGTGGCCGGGTTGAAGGTCCCGGCCCCTTTTTCCGTGTCGTAGGGCTGCTGGATGATGCACCCCTGCTTGGCCCAGTAACCTTGCAGGGAGAGGATAAGATCCTGAAATGTCACGATTATGCCTCCGAAAGGGGAAAAGATTAAAAAGAACCGTTAAAATAGCAGGTATGGGGGCGCCGGTCAAGGATGAGCATCAGGGCGCACGGTCGGTAATTCGCCGGGATATGGCGCCGCGGAAGGCGTCAATAGAAATAGGACAACGACAGGACGGCGATCAGCGCCACGAAGATATAGAGGATGTAACTGTTCAACTGGCCGTTCTGCAACCTGCGGATGAGGGCGAGACGCCGGTCCACGGCGCCGAGGAACGGCAGTATCCCCTTGTCCAGCACCACCTCCGGGACGTGGGATTCGAAGCGCTCCGGGCCCGGGAACAGCTTGTCGGTGGCCGGTTCGTGGCGTTCGGGGCGCAGGATCGCGGCGAAGATGCCCACCAGCATCCCGGCGAAGGATGAGGCCGTATACTCCATGGCGGCGGAGGGGGCGGCATAGCCGCAGTCCCACGTGCCGGTCTCCTCCAGCGGTTTCGCCTTGAGGCGGTTGATGTAGAAGACCGCCAGGAGGCAGATGAGCAGGAACAGGATCGCCGCCCCGATGCTCAGCCCGACCAGGCCGGCGGTGGTCTGGATCGACGGGAGCAGGGCGTCCCGTTGGGGGAACAGGGCGGCGATGACCGGCTCCAGGATGCGGGTGGCGCTAAACGGCAGCACCCCGATCAGGAGGCAGCAGGCGGCCAGGATGCCCATGGCGCCGGTGGCGGCCGGGTGCTCGTGGCGGGGGGGGAGGGGGCTGCGGGGCAGGCCCAGGAACACCGTGCCGTAGACCTTGACGAAACAGGCCAGGGCCAGACCGCCGGTCAGCGCCAGCGCCGGTACGGCCAGGGCCAGGAAGGCGGCGCTGCTGCCGGGCGAGGTGGCGAACCCGGTGAACATGCCGAGGTACAGGAGAAATTCGCTGACAAAGCCGTTCAGGGGGGGGAGGCCGCAGATGGCCACGCTGCCGGTCAGGAAGGCCGCGGACGTGATCGGCAGGGCCCGGGCCAGGCCTCCCATGCGGTCGATGGCGCGGGTGCCGGTGCCGTGCACGACGATCCCGGCCCCCAGGAAGAGCAGCGACTTGAACAGGGCGTGGTTGACCACGTGCAGCAGGGCTGCCGCCTGGCCAAGGACGAACAGGACGCGGTTGCCGGTGGCAAGGCCGCACAGGGCGACCCCCATGGCCATGACGATGATGCCGATGTTCTCGATGCTGTGATAGGCCAAGAGGCGCTTGATGTCGTGCTGCCCGATGGCGAAGAGGACGCCGGCGACGGCGGAGACGATCCCCAGGCAGAGGAACAGCGCCCCCCACCAGAGGGGGGGCTGCCCGAAGAAGGAGAGCACCCGGAACAGGCCGTAGATCCCCAGCTTGAGGACGATGCCCGACATGAGCGCCGAGATGTTGCTCGGGGCGTTGGCATGGGCCCCCGGGAGCCAGACGTGGAGCGGCATGATGCCCGCCTTGATGCCGAAGCCCAGGAGGGCGACCAGGAGGATTGCCGTGGCCCCCGCGCCGCTCGGGTCGAGGGAGCCGGGGGGAGGGAAGAGCGGACCGCCCATGGCGGGGGACAGGGCAAACAGGACGAACAGGGAGATGGTGGTCCCGTGGCTGGCCACCAGATAGTGGAGTCCGGCCCGGCCGACCTCCGGTTTGTCGTGTTCCAGGCACATGGCCAGGAACGTGCCCAGGGCCATTGCTTCCCAGAAGAACAGCAGCGTGATGCCGTTGGCGGCCAAAAGCAGCATGACGATGGCCGCCACAGCCACGCCGAAATAGAACGTGACAAGGGATTCGCCCCGGTTGTCCGGGGTGGTGGAGCAGTAACCGCAGCCGTAGAGGGAGATGCAGGTGGCGACGATGAAGAGGGGGATGAAAAAGAATGCCGACAGGGGGTCGAGGCGAAAGGCCAACTCACCCATGGGGAAGTGCCACGCCAGTGCGTAGGCGCCCCCGGGTCCCTCTTTGAGCAGGACCCGCAACGCGGCGCCCAGGCCGGCCGCGGCGCCGACCGCCATGAAGCAGCCCGAAATTCTGCGGCCGGTAAAGAGCGGTACGCGGGGCCACAGGGCCGGGACGCCGGAAAGAAGGCAGAAAAGGGCTGCGACCAGTGCCAGTTCAAGGGGACTCATTAAAAGCGCCAATCCTTGCACAGAGGGCTTCTGCAATGAATAGTATGCTGTTTTATAGCGCCTCCCCCTCATCATGGTCAAGACAATTAACGGAGAAATAAGAGGTTTACCGTTTATTTTATTGTTGACAAGGTCGAGTTTTTAAGGCTAACGTTTTTTAAACCTCTAACTCGTATCCTAAAAGAAGAAAAAAACTCGACCTCATATAAAAACAAAATCCCGTTTACGTAACTTATTTGTGCGAATCTCCGAGTGAATCCTTAATCAATTTAGCTGGTTTCCAATTTGTAGGAAGTTTCCTGCCCAGGCACGTTCCTTCCAGAGCCGCATTTGAGGTCAATTTTTCGAATTGGCGCTAGTGTGATTATAGTGAAAATCCCCGAAATCCATTGAACCCCATTTTATCCCACAGCCACACGTATGTGTCGCGTTACACGCAGGAGAACCGATGAATTTACAGGAACTTAAAGGCAAAAAGATCAACGAGCTCAACACCATTGCCCGTGATCTCAACATTGAGGGTGCGTCCAGCCTGCGCAAACAGGATCTGATCTTTGCCATCCTCAACGCCCAGACCGAGCAAAACGGCATGATCTTCGGCGAAGGGGTTCTTGAAACCCTGCAGGACGGTTTCGGCTTCCTGCGCGCCACGGACTACAACTACCTGCCGGGCCCGGACGACATCTACGTCTCCCCCAGCCAGATCCGGCGCTTCAACCTGCGCACCGGCGACACGGTCTCCGGCCAGATCCGCCCCCCCAAGGAGGGTGAGCGCTATTTCGCCCTGCTCAAGGTGGAAACGGTCAACTTTGAACCCCCCGAGGTCGCCCGGGACAAGATCCTGTTCGATAACCTCACGCCGCTCTATCCCGATGAGAAGCTCAAGCTGGAAACCGCCGGCGATAACCTCCCCATGCGGGTCGTGGAACTGGTGGCCCCCATCGGCAAGGGGCAGCGCGGCCTGATCGTGGCCCCGCCCCGCACCGGCAAGACCATGCTGATCCAGAACATCGCCAACTCCATCGCCACCAACCACCCCGAGGTGTACCTGATCGTCCTTTTGATCGACGAACGCCCGGAGGAGGTAACCGACATGCAGCGCTCGGTCAAGGGCGAGGTGGTTTCCTCCACCTTCGACGAGCCGGCGACGCGCCACGTCCAGGTGGCCGAGATGGTCATCGAGAAGGCCAAACGCCTGGTGGAGCACAAGCGCGACGTGGTCATCCTGCTGGACTCCATCACCCGCCTGGCCCGGGCCTACAACACCGTCATCCCCCCCTCGGGCAAGATCCTGTCCGGCGGCGTGGATTCCAACGCCCTGCACAAACCCAAGCGCTTCTTCGGCGCGGCCCGCAATATCGAGGAGGGGGGCTCGCTGACCATCATCGCCACGGCCCTGGTGGACACCGGCAGCAAGATGGACGAGGTCATCTTCGAAGAGTTCAAGGGCACCGGCAACATGGAACTGCACCTGGACCGCAAGCTGGTGGAGAAACGCACCTTCCCGGCCATCGACATCAACAAGTCCGGCACCCGCAAGGAAGAGCTGCTGATCGAGAAGAGCGCACTCCACCGCACCTGGATACTGCGCAAGGTCCTGCACCCCATGAACGTGGTGGACAGCATGGAGTTTCTGCTGGATAAACTCTCAGAGACCAAGAGCAATCAGGACTTTCTGGACTCCATGAGTAAATAGTCCCGCTCGGAGCGGGTTCTGTCTTGAATCGGAAACGTGGCTGGAAAAAAGTGTTGCAAAAATGAATCTGAATCATTACGATTATAATTTGCGACCGACCCCGCCGACAGCATCCATTTTTATACTGAGACTGAGAAGCATTCTTGAGGAGGAAGAGAAGATGAAAGAAGGTATCCACCCAATGTATTCCGAGGTGACCGTGAAATGCCTGTGCGGCAACACGTTCCTGACCCGCTCCACCAGCAAGGAGATCAACACCGAGATCTGCTCCGCCTGCCACCCGTTCTTCACCGGCAAGCAGAAACTGGTGGACACCGCTGGTCGCGTCGAGCGGTTCAAGAGACGTTACGGCCAACTGTAGCACACCATCGGCTCAATGCATTGAGGGGATCTTGTCGTCAGGCAAATCCCCTTTTTTGTATTTTCGTATCCAGGGCGAGCCGTTAGCCTCGGGACACGAGTAACCTTACGCTCCGGGCAGGACACCATGAACGTTACCCTGATAGAACATACCCCCAATCCCGAACTGACGGTGGCCCTGGCGGCCCGGCTCTGCTATTCCCCCACATCCATCGGCGAATTGCGCAACAAGCTGGAATCGACGGACATCGAGAAGTTTCTGAACAAGATCATGTCCCTGGGGCATTATTCGGTGCTGGAGCACATCTCCTTCACCTTCGGTATGGAAGGGATCTCCCGGGTGACCACCCATCAACTGGTGCGCCACCGGATCGCCTCCTTCTCCCAGCAGTCCCAGCGCTACGTGTCCCACAAGGACGAGTTCACCTCCATCATGCCGGACAGCATCGCGGAGAATGCCGACGCGCGGCAGATCTTCGCCTTCATGTCCGAGACGGTGCACAAGGCGTACGCCCAGTTGGTGGACCTGGGGATTCCGCCCGAGGATGCCCGCTACATCCTGCCCAACGCCACGGAATCCAAGATCATCATGACCATGAACGCCCGGGAGTTGCTGCACTTCTTTGCCCTGCGCTGCTGCCAGCGGGCCCAGTGGGAGATCCGGGAGATGAGCATCGAGATGCTCAGGCTGGCGAAGAAAGCCGCGCCCATCATCTTCCGCGACGCGGGGCCGGGCTGCGTAGGGGGAACCTGCCCGGAAGGGCAGTTCTGCTGCGGCCAGACCGCCGAGGTGCGGGAGTTCTTCGCGACACTGGAATAGAATTGACATCCGCCACAGAGACACGGAGACACAGAGAAAAACAATTTACATGGATGAACAGGATGAAGGGGATAAAGCCTTAAATCCGGATGCCAAGTTACAACAAAGAGCCGTTAGCCTTTTTGATTTGTTTTTATCCTGTTCATCCCTGTAAAATTTGTTTTGCTTTTGACGTTCTCCGTGTCTCTGTGTCTCTGTGGCAGATTTGCTTTAGGAAAGGTACTATGGAAAAGATAAATGTAGGCGGCCAAGCGGTTATTGAAGGCGTCATGATGCGCGCGCCCCGTTCCGTGGCTATTGCCGTGCGCCGTCCCAACGGCGAGATCGTGGTCAAGCGGGAGCTGGTCGTGCCGCTCTCCGAACGGTACCCGGTGGTCAAGCTCCCCATCGTGCGCGGCGCGGTGGCCCTGTTCAGTTCGCTGGTCATCGGCATCAAAGCGCTCAACTTCTCGGCCAACGAGTCCATGTCCGAGGAGGAGAAGGAGGGGGACAAGGACAAGGGGAAGGGCGAACTCTCCTCCTGGGCCATGGCCGGCACCATGACCGTGGCCTTCGGCTTCGGCATCTGCCTCTTCTTCCTGTTCCCGCTCTACCTGACCAAGCTGATGACGCCGTACATCGGCACCAACAACATCGTCTTCAACCTGGTGGACGGTGTGATCCGGGTGATCGTGTTCCTGCTCTACATCTGGGGCATCTCCCGCATGGGCGATATCCAGCGGGTCTTTCAGTACCACGGGGCCGAGCATAAATCGATCTTCGCCTTCGAGGCGGGCGAGGAGCTGAAGGTGGAAAACGTGCGCCGCCACAGCCGCCTGCACCCCCGCTGCGGCACCAGCTTTCTCTTGATCGTCATGCTGGTGAGCATCGCCGTGTTCTCCCTGGTCCCCAAGCTCTGGCCCTTTTACCTCAAGGCCGGTTCGCGCGTCGTGCTGCTGCCGCTCATCGCCGGCATCTCCTACGAGTTCCTCAAGTGGAGCGCCAAGAACGACGGTCATCCCCTGGTGAAGTTGATCATCGCCCCCGGCTTGGCCCTGCAACGCCTGACCACCCGCGAGCCGGACGATCAGCAACTGGAAGTGGCCATCCGCTCCATCAACGAGGCGCTGGAAGTGAATGCCGGGTACTCGGACGACCGCTTGGTAGTGTAAGCTGAAATTAAAACCTGCCCCAGAGACACAGAGACACGGAGAACGCCAAAGGCACAACACTGCATGGTTTTCCTCTCCCGCTTTTCTCTGTGTCTCCGCGTCTCTGTGGCAGGTGTAAGAATCTAAGAGGTTTTAAACATGTTCGACAAGATAGAAGAACTTGAACGGCGCTACCAGGAAGTCGAGGCGCTGCTGTCCGACCCTGAGGTCATCTCCAACCAGCCGGAATTCCGCAAGCTCTCCCGCGAACACGCCGACCTGAGCCAGCTGGTGGCGGCCTATCGCCGTTGGCGCAAGGTGATGGAGGAGATCGGGGAGAATCGGGAGTTGTTGTCCGATGCGGACATGAAGGAGATGGCTGAGGAGGAGCTGAAGAGCCTGGAGGCGGAAAAGGAGCAACTGGAAGCCGACATCCAACTGCTGCTGCTCCCCAAGGACCCCAACGACAACAAGAGCGTCATCCTGGAGATCCGGGCCGGCACCGGCGGCGACGAATCGGCCCTGTTTGCCGGGGACCTGTTCCGCATGTATTCCCGCTTTGCCGAAACCAACCGCTGGAAGGTGGAGACCATCTCGGCCTCCGAGTCGGAGCGGGGCGGCTTCAAGGAGGTCATCGCCTCCGTGGAGGGGGAGGGGGTCTTTGCCAAGCTCAAGTACGAATCCGGCACCCACCGGGTGCAGCGCGTACCCGAGACCGAGGCCCAGGGGCGCATCCACACCAGCGCCTGCACCGTGGCGATCATGCCCGAGGCCGAGGACGTGGACATCGACATCAGGCCCGATGACCTGAAGATCGACGTCTATCGCTCGTCCGGCGCTGGCGGCCAGCACGTCAATACCACCGACTCGGCCGTGCGCATCACCCACCTTCCCACGGGCACGGTGGTGGCCTGCCAGGAGGAGCGCAGCCAGATCAAGAACCGGGCCAAGGCCATGAAGGTCCTCAAGACCCGCATCCTGGACCATCTGCTCCAGGACCAGAACGACAAGCTGGCCGCCGAGCGCAAGCAGCAGGTCGGTTCGGGCGACCGCAGCGAACGCATCCGTACCTACAATTTTCCTCAGGGGCGCATGACCGACCACCGCATCGGCCTGACCCTCTACCGCCTGGATTCCATCATGGCGGGGGATATCGCCGAGATCGCCGACGCCCTGCGCGCCCACTACCAGATGGAGGCGCTGAAAGCGCAGAGCGAGGGGAACTGAGCGGGGATTGGTTCGGATGATTGATTAGGGGCGCTGCCGGTGGGGAGCGCCCCTTTGTGTTGTATGCGGAGTATCGCGATTTTTTTGTCTAACGTTTGAGATGATACCGGTATGCCCGGTGGTGCCCGCCGTTGGACATTCATGGTGTCCTGTGTGCGGCCCGCGGCAGCGACCAGTTGTATCTGACCGCCAACAGGCGCAGGATAATGACGGTTGCGGCCGAAATCAGCGCTGCCGCGTCCGGCGGCACGGCACTCCGTTGCAGCACGTACAGCAGGGCTCCCCCGGCCAGGCAGGCAGAGGCATAGACCTCCTTATGCAGAATCATCGGCACTTTGGCCGAAAGCAGGTCCCGGAGCATTCCTCCCGCAGTAGCCGTCATAACCCCCATCATAACGGCACCGAAAAAACCGAGCTTAAAGGCAAGGGCCTTGTGGGTGCCGATCACCACAAACGTGCCCAGTCCGACCGCATCGAAGTAGGTTAACGGATGGGTGAGGAACGCCAAGCGGCGGTGAAAAAGAAATACCAAGAGCGAAACCGCGACCGAAAGATAGAGGTACGTCTCGTCCTTGAAGATGAAAGGCGGGATGTCGCCCAGCAACAGATCGCGCAGCGTACCGCCGCCGATGGCGGTGACGAGTCCCAGCACCAGCACGCCGAAGACATCCATATCCCGGCGAATCCCGGCCAGCGCCCCCGAAGCGGCAAAAGCGGCGGTTCCCAGCAGGTCGAAGGTGTACAGCAAATTCATCTAAACGCACTCCGTAGGTCCAGCTATAGATAGAAAACGTCATCGATATATACGCAAATTCTGCAAAGCTGCAAAGTGAAATCCACCGGGAAAGGCCGTAATTGCAGAAGGCCCGCTTTCGTCGTCAAACGAAAACGGGCCTTCCGGTACCGGCACACTATCCCGATAATCCCCCGCTAGCTCTCCAACTGCTCCGCCAGCAGTTCCACCGTATGTTTCACTTTCACATCGGCCCGGTCCTGGTCGAACCCGCCCTTGATCTGCATGACGCAGCCGGGGCAGTCCATGGCCACGACCGGCGCGCCGGTCTCCTTGATGTTGTGCAGCTTGCGCCGCAGGATCGGCGCGGAGAGCTCCGGCAGCTTGAGGGAGTAGGAGCCGCCCATGCCGCAGCACATGTCGCACTCGAACATCTCCTTTATTTCGTAACCCGCCCCGCGCAGCAGTTCCCGCGGCGGCTCCACGGCCCGCAGGGTCCGTTTCAGGTGGCAGGAGTCGTGGTAGGTGAGGGCCCCGAGCTGCCGCCCCTCCTTCAGCGTGAGCCGCCCCGCGTCCACCAGCCGCTTCGCCAGGGTGGAGAAATCCACGGTCTTCTCCGCCAATTCCTTCGCCCGTGCCAACCATTCCCTTTGCCCCAGGCTCTCCAAGGTGTCGCCGAACTCGTGGGCCAGGGCCACGGTGCAGGTGGGGCAGGCGGAGACCACGTAGTTCGCCCCCTCCACGAGCAGGGCCTTGATGTTGTCCACGGCGTTGCCGGCCGCCACCTCGTAGGCCCCGCTGTACCGGGCCGGAGCGCCGCAGCAGGTCTGGGCCTCGGGGAATAGGACCCGGATGCCGGCCTTGTTCAGGATCTTCACCAGCGCCTCCCCCATCTCCGGGTAGGCGAAGTCGATGAGGCAGCCGGCAAAGAAGACCGCCGTTTCCCGGCAGTCGGCGGGCTGTTGGATCGCGGGGAAACGGTCCCGGAACGGCTTTGCGGCAATGGCGGGGAGACTGCGGCCATCGGTCAGATCCGACAGGAACAGGGGAAGGTGGCGGATGAAGCCGCCCGAGTTGAACGGCTTGCCGGCGATGGAGGCGGCCCGCAGCATGCCGTGGAAGAGCGAGCGGTTGTTGACGATCCCGAAGATCGCCTTCTGGGCCAGGGGCTGTCCCTTCTCCATGACCAGGCGCCGCCTGATCTCCATGATCATCTCCGGGATGTCCAGCTTGCCGGGGCAGATCTCCTTGCAGTTGCCGCACTGGATGCACAGCCCCTGGATATCCTCGGAGTTGTGCAACTCCTCGAACCAGGCGGTGAGGATGGTGCCGATGCCGCCGGTATAGATGCTGCCGAAGACGTGCCCCCCCACCAGGCGGAAGATGGGGCAGACGTTGAGACACGAGCCGCAGCGGATGCACTGGAGCGCCTGTTTGAACTTGGGGTCGCCCGCCATCTCGCTGCGGCGGTTGTCCATGAGGATGATGTGCAACTCCTTGAGCGGACCGTCGGTGGTGGGCGTGGGGCCGCTGATGATGGAGACGTAGCTCGTGAGCAGTTGGGCCGTGGCGCTGCGGGGGAGCGCCGTCAGGATCGGCACGATGTCGTCGAAGCGCTCCACCAGCTTTTCGATGCCGACCAGGGCCACGTGGACCCGGGGCAGGGTGGTGACCAGCCGGGCGTTCCCCTCGTTGGTGACCAGCACGAGGCTGCCGGTCTCGGCCACGGCGATGTTGGCGCCCGAGATCCCCATGTCGGCCGCGAGGAACTTGGCGCGCAACTCCCGGCGGGCCACCTTCACCAGCCGGGGGATGTCGTTCTCCAGCCGCTCATCCACCTCCTTGCTGAAGAGGTCGGCCACCTCCTCCTTGGTCATGTGGATGGCCGGCATGACCATGTGGGACGGCTTCTGGCCGGCAAGCTGGATGATCCACTCCCCCAGGTCGGTTTCGCCCACCGCGATGCCCGCCTTTTCCAGGAAGGCGTTGAGGTGGATCTCCTCGGTGGCCATGGACTTGGACTTGACCACGCTCTTCACGCCGTTGTCCTGGGCCACCTTCAGGATGTATTCCTTGACCTTTTCCGGGTCATTGGTCCGGAAGACCTTGGCGCCCAGGGCCTCGGCGTTTTTGGCAAAGGTATCCGCCAGGAGTTCCAGGTTGGCGGCGGCATGGGACTTGCGCTCGGCGATGGTGTCCCGCAACGCCTCGAAGTCGATCCCCTCGTAGGCCTTGGCCCGGTTGACCTTGTAGGCCTCGGAAAACTTCCCCAGCGCCCCAGTGAGGGTGGCGTTCCCCACGGCCTGGCCTATGGATTCCCTGAACTCCTTTTTCATCGGGCCGCCCCTCCCATATCATCCACGCAGACGATCACGAGCCGTTCCGGGCCATGGACGCCGATGGTCAGCACCCGCTCGATGTCGGCGGTCCGGCTCGGGCCGGTGATGAAGGCGATGTAGCGGCTGGTCTTTGGATTGATCCTGCTCAAGAGGGCGCTCTTGTCGGGAAGGATGTTGCCGGTGGGGACGAGGGCGATGTGGATGTCGGTGAGGGAGGAGGCCAGCCGTTGCTCCACGGCGGTCTGGTCCTGCACCAGGGAACCGGTGTCGGCCAGGGCCCACTCGGCCTGGGTGATGCCGATGCGGGCGTCGGCCGCCGTCTCCCGGCTCACCTCGAACCTGATGCCGGCGACCTCCCGAAGCGGTTCCCGGTCCAGCCCTTCCAGAAAGGGGCTCTCGGCCCAGACGGCGCAGGAACGGGGGGCGTCGGCGCCCCCCTCTTCGTGCAGGAACGGCAGGATGAACCCCAACGCCCCATCCCGGTCCTTGAAACGGTAGACCTCCGCACCGACCCCTTCGGCCCTGGCCTTGAATTGCTCGTACATCGCTTCGGTCTCCTTCCGGGCGGTCGTCTCGTGATGCCCTTTGGCGTCGCCGCCGTTGGGGAAACGCTGTATCGTTGCGCGGTCGCATCCCGGGGTTTGAAATTTGTAAAACCAAATTATATATAAACCTAATTCATCTTAACTGCCATTGTCAACAGGCTTTATATGCAGATATAAAAAATAGTTGACAGGGAGTTTTAAAAAATATAATTGGTAATACAACTTTACAAAACCTGATTTTATTTTCGTTCGCTCCCGTCAAACATCCAGGACAGGCGGACAGATGAGGCCATTCAGAGAACGTTTGCACACATACCCGCGCAAGGAAGGAGTCGTTCGTCATGCCCTGGATTCAGACCTACACACCCGTAGCAGGCAGTCTGGGGATGTCGGCCCTGGTGGCCGCCGTTCCGCTCGTCGTCATCTTCATCTGTCTGGCCGTGCTCAAGATGAAGGCCCACATCGCCGGCCCCCTGGCCGTGGTCTCGGCCCTGGCCATCGCCGTCGTTGTCTGGGGGATGCCGGCCAAGCTGGCCGGGCTGGCCTTTGGCCAGGGGGTCGCCTTCGGCCTCTTCCCGGTGTTCTACATCGTCATCACCACCCTGTTTCTCTATAACCTCACCGTCAAGGGGGGGCAGTTCGAGATCATCCGGGCCTCCCTGGCCGGGGTGACCGCGGACCGCCGCCTCCAGGCGCTCCTGATCGCCTTCTGCTTCGGCGCGTTCATCGAAGGGGCGGCCGGTTTCGGCACGCCGGTGGCCATTGCCGGCGCCACCCTGGTGGGGCTCGGCTTCCGGCCGCTCTATGCCGCCGGGGTCTGCCTGGTGGCCAACACCGCGCCGGTGGCCTTCGGCGCCATCGGCATCCCGGTGGTGGCCCTGGCCGGGGTCATGGGCTACGACGATGCCGGCCTCATGAAGCTCTCCACCATGGTGGGACGCCAACTGCCGTTCATCTCCCTGTTCATCCCCTTTTACGTGATCATGATCATGGTCGGCCTGAAGAAGACCCTGGAGGTCCTGCCGGCCATCGTCGTCTGCGGCGCGACCTTCGCCCTTGCCCAGTGGGGCACCGCCAGCTACCTGGGGCCGTACCTCCCGGACATCACCGCCTCCCTCCTCTCCATGGTGGCCCTGGTGCTCCTGCTGCAGGTCTGGCACCCCAAGCAGGTCTGGACCTTCGATCACGAGAGCGGGAACGCCGTCAGGGAACGGCACGACTATACCGCCGGCCAGGTCTTCCGGGCCTGGGCGCCCTACCTGGCGCTGACCGTCATGGTGCTTTTGTGGGGCATCCCCTCCATCAAGACCGAGCTGGACAAGAGCGCCGTCCTGATCACGGTGGACGGGCTCCACAACGGGATCGTCAAGAAGGTTGCCAAGCCGGAAGACGGGCTGAAGAAGATCGCCACGGTGAACGAGGAGATCGACAAGCAGGTGGCCCAGCTCTCTCCCGCCGACCCGAAGCAGGCGGCCCTGGCGGCCAAACTGACGGAGTTGAAGGGGCTTGAGGATGCCTTTGTACCGGTGGAACAGGGGTTGGCGGGCAAGGGGGCGGTCCTGAGCGACGAGCGGCTGAAGAGTTGCGACCTGGTTGCCAAGAAGATGACCGAGACCCAGAAGTTGTGCAAGGAGCTGGTGAAGATTGGCGCGGTGCCCAAGGACCGCTTCAAGCCGCTGGACAAGGCTGTGGCCGACCAGTTGCCCGTCAAGCTGGCGGCCAAGTACAATTTCAACTTCCTCTCCGCCGCCGGCACCGCCATCCTGATCGCAGCGTTCCTCTCGGCCCTGATCTGCGGCGTGGGGATGGGCGACACCTTCCGCATCCTTGGCAAGACCCTCTACGACATGCGTTACCCAGCGGTCACCGTGGCGTCGGTGCTCGGCCTGGCCTACGTCATGAACACCTCGGGCATGACCAACTGCCTCGGTCTGGTGTTCACCAAGACCGGCCACTGGTTCCCCTTCATCGCCCCGTTCCTCGGCTGGCTGGGGGTCTTCCTGACCGGCTCCGACACCTCCAGCAACGTCCTGTTCGGCGGTTTGCAGCGGGCCACGGCCGAGCAGTTAGGCCTCAATCCGATCCTGACCGGGGCGGCCAACACCAGCGGCGGGGTCATGGGCAAGATGATCTCCCCCCAATCCCTGGCCGTGGCCACGGCGGCCACCGGCATGGTGGGGGAGGAGGGGACCCTGTTCCGTTTCACCCTCAAGCATTCCCTGTTTTTGACGGTGGTGGTGGGGGTGATTGTGTACTTGCAAGCCTCTGTGTTTTCGTGGATGATACCTTAAAGGCTGTAGGACTTATAGGACCAATGGGACTTATATAAGTCCTATGAGTCCCATAAGTCCTACAAAAGAGGCTACAATGGAACAATCCTTTATCAATGAGCTTAAAACCATCGTCGGCGAGCAGTACACCCTGACCGACCGGGAATCCCTGGCGGTGTACGGCTACGATTCCACCCCCGAACTGGAGAGCAGGCCGGGGGTGGTCCTGTTGCCCGGCAGTCCCCCGGAGGTGGCCCGCATCATGGCCCTCTGCCACGGGGCCGGGATCAGCGTGACCCCGCGCGGCTCCGGCACCAACCTGTCGGGCGGCTCCCTGTCGGGGGGCGGGGTGGTGGTGCAGACCAGCCGCATGAATCGCATCGTGGAGGTGGACGAAGAGAACCTGACCGCCACGGTGGAGCCGGGGGTGATCACCAGCGCCCTGCACCGGGAGGTGGAGGGGCGCGGTCTGTTCTATCCGCCCGACCCGGGGAGCATGAACATCTCCACCATGGGGGGCAATGTGGCCGAGAATTCGGGCGGGCTGCGCGGCCTCAAGTACGGGGTGACGGCGGATTACGTCATGGGGCTGACCACGGTTCTGGCGGACGGCGAACTGCTGCGTACCGGCGGCAAGGCGGTGAAGGACGTGGCCGGTTACAGCCTGAACCCGCTGTTGGTCTCCTCCGAAGGCACCCTGGGGTTTTTCACCGCCATCACGGTCAAGCTGATCCCCAAGCCCCGGGCCAAGATCACCATGCTGGCCCATTTCCCCGAACTGAACCAGGCCGCCCTGGCGGTGTCGGCCATCATCGCCGCCAAGGTCATCCCGGCCACCCTGGAGTTCCTGGACAAGGTGACCATCAAGTGCGTGGAGGATTATTCCCACGTGGGGCTCCCCCTGGACGTGGATGCGGTCCTGCTGATCGAGGTGGACGGCCACCCGGCGGTGGTGGCCGAGGAGGCCGCCAGCGTGGAGGAGATCTGCAAGCGCCACCGCTGCTCCTTCTTCCAGACCGCCAAGGACGCGGACGAGGCGCTCAAGCTGGCCACGGCGCGGCGCACCGCCCTGTCGGCCCTGGCGCGGCTCAAGCCGACTACCATCCTGGAGGACGCCACCGTACCGCGCAGTTGCATCGCGCCCATGCTTCAGGTCATTCAGGAGACGGCCCGCAAGTACAACCTCACCATCGGCACCTTCGGCCACGCCGGGGACGGCAATCTACACCCCACCTGCCTGACCGACGAACGGGACAAGGACGAGATCGCCCGGGCCCATGCCGCCTTCGACGAGATCTTCGACGCCGCCATCGCCATGGGGGGCACCATCACCGGCGAGCACGGGGTGGGGCTGGCCAAGAAGCGCTATCTGCCGCGGCTGGTGGGGGAATCGGGGATCAAGGTCATGCGGGGGATCAAGAACGCCTTTGATCCGAAGGGGATCTTGAATCCGGGGAAGGTATTCTAACATCGTAACGTCTGCCACAGAGACACAGGGACACGGAGGTTCACAGAGAAAACCGGAAGAGAATCGATTTTTGTTTTGACGTTCTCTGAGTCTCTGTGTCTCTGTGGCAGGTGTAAAAGGTTTAAAGGTTCTTATCAATGGATTACGTAAAACTGATCAACTGTATGCGCTGCGGGATGTGCCTCCCCGCCTGCCCCACCTACAAGGAGACCTTCCTGGAGACCGCCTCGCCGAGGGGGCGGGTGGCGCTGATACGCAAACTCCAGGAAGGGGAACTGGACCAGTCCGAGCGCCTTCTGGAGTACCTCTCCCTCTGCCTGGACTGCCAGGCGTGCGCTTCGGCCTGCCCCTGCGGGGTCAATGCCGGCGAACTGGTGGCGGAATTCACCTGCGAGCGCAAGGGAGGGGAGGGGCTCTCCTTCATGGAGGAGTTGATCCTGCGCCGCCTGCTCCCCCATCCCGACCGCCTGGAGGCGGCCCTGGCCCCCATGCGCCTCTACCAGCGCACCGGCCTGCAAAAACTGGTGCGCAAACTGGGGGTCATGAAGCTGTTCCCGGAGCCCTTGGAACGGATGGAGGGGCTGCTCCCGAACCTGCCCGCCCGGCCGCTGCGCCAGACCATCGCAGAGGTCACGCCGGCCCGGGGGGAGGAGCGGGGGACCGTGGCCTTCTTCCTGGGGTGCGTCATGAGCCTGGTCTTCAGCGAGGCGAGCCGGGCGACCGTCCGGCTGCTGTCAGAGCTGGGCTACCGGGTCGTCACCCCCCGCAATCAGGTCTGCTGCGGCGCGCCCAACATGCTCTCCGGGGACCTGGCCGGCCTGAAGGAGGCGGTGCGCACCAACGTGGCCGTCTTCGGCGGGATCGAGGCGGATTTCATCGTTACCGACTGCGGCGGCTGCGGGGCCGAGCTGAAGCACTACGGCCATCACCTGGAGGGGGACCCGGAGGCCGCGGCGTTCAGCGCCAAGGTGCGGGACATCTCCCAGGTCCTGGCGCTGCACCGGGAGGAGTTGCGCGCCAAGCTCAAGCCGCTCCCCGTGACGGTTACCTACCACGACCCGTGCCACATCGCCCACTGCCAGGGCATCCGCCGGGAGCCGCGGGACCTGCTCCGGCTGATCCCGGGGGTGGAGTACCGGGAGTTGGAAGCGGCCGACGCCTGCTGCGGCAGCGCCGGCACCTACAACATCGCCAAGCCGGAGATGGCCGACCGCATCCTGACCCGCAAGATCGCCACCATCCGGGCCACCGGGGCGGAACTGCTGGTGACCGGCAATCCGGGCTGCCTGCTGCAGTTGAGGAAGGGGCTGGCGGAGCAGTTGCCTGGCGTGGGGATCGTGCATGTGACGGAGCTTCTGGCGCGCAGCCTGGACGGGGCCGCCTAAAGCCGGCAGGGTTGCAAACCTGCGTCATCTGTAGTAGATAAAAGGGGAGCCGTATACGGCTCCCCTTTTATCTAACCGAAAAGAACGTCAACTTTGAATCTGCCACGGAGACACGGAGTACGTCAAAGACACAACCATTTGGGGATGAATCTAACAACGGTTTATCCCTCTGCTTCTGATTTTTCCCTGTGTCTCTGTGGCGGATTTTAGTTTTAGCATGATCGGACCCCCATGAAATTTCAGCCCATAAAACCGAAGAAGGTGTCGGCCCAGATCGCCGAGCAGATCCGCGCCTCGATCCTGGCGGGGGAATTCTCTCCCGGCGACAAGCTCCCCCCGGAGCGCGAGCTGGCCGAGATGTTCGGCGTATCCCGCCCGTCGGTGCGCGAGGCGCTCAATATCCTGGCTGCGGCCGGGCTGGTCATGTCCTATCAGGGAGGGGGGACGGTGGTGCTGTCCCTGGTGGAGATGCCGGGGGGGAACCCGCTCTCCGAACTGATCCGGTCGGAGCAGGAACGGGCCCTGGACGTGATCGAGGTGCGCAAGGGGATGGAGTCCTGGACCGCCTACTATGCGGCCCAGCGGGCGCTGCCCGAGGACCTGCGGCGCATGGAGGAGATCATCGGCGGCATGGAGCGCAACCTGGACGGCCTGAAACCTTCCGAGGACCTGGACGCCAACCTGCACATCGTGATCGCCCGCGCCACGCACAACATCGTCTGGCTCCACCTCATGCAGAGCCTGTTCGACGCCATGAAGGAGTTCCAGCAAACCGTCTGGCGGGCGGTCTACCTGACCAGCGACGACCACCACCTGCTCTTCGGCCACCACCGCCGCATCTTCGAGGCCATCAAGGCCCGGGACGCGGAAACCGCCCGGGAGGCGATGATCGCCCACCTCACCTTTGCGGAGCAGCGCAGCAGCGCCTACGTCACGCGGCAGCAGGCATAGTCCCGCCGCTCCCGTCTTCCTTCCCCTCCCCCTGTGCCGCGGCTGCCGGCTCCTCCAGCCTGCAGATGCCGATCTTTTCCAGCGCCTTGATCTGCCGCAGGGAATTGCGCGACAATTCGAAGCGGTCCATCATGAACCCGATGCTTTCGAAGTAGAAGATGGCGTCCTGCAGGGCGCGGGCGTAGTTCTCCGCCCCTTCCGGCTGCTGCTCCGGCAGGCAGATCAAGACCTCGCCGCTGTCGATCAGGTGCCAGGCGAGGTTGATGGTCGCCTTCCCTCCCCGCTCAACCACACAGACATAGGCGCCGCAAATCTGTGACCGCCTCCCCTCCGGCGCGGCCTGGACCACGTTGGCCGAGCCGTAGAGCTCGACGATGTCGTCGGTCGAATGGTAGGAGATGACCGCCACGTCCGGGGCATAGCGAAAGGCCGCTCCCCCCCCTCCGCTTGACGGGCCGCCGAAGCCGCCGAACCCGGAAAAGCCCGAGTCGCTATCCACCAGCCCCAGGGCCGCAAAAGGCGATTCCACGTGACGCTCCACGGCCACCGGCGCTTCGGAAGCGGATTGCGGGTACAGGGACGGAACCGGTGGCGGCGGCGGGGAAAGGGAAGCGGCGGCTTGCTCAAGCTCTTTCAGCCTTTCCTCCAGGGACTGCTTCTCCCTCTTGAGGTGTTCGACCGCCTTGTGGGCCTTTTTCTTGAAGTTGCCGGCAATGGTGTCCCACACCTTTTTCTCGCCCAACACCTGCTCCAGCTTGGACGCAAGGGAGTTCTGTTCGGCTTGGGCGCCCTTCAGCTCAAGCTCCCTATCGGCCAGGAGCGTCTCGAAACGCTGCTGCTCCTCCCGTCTGCCCTCTTCCAGTCGCTTGACGCTTGCGCGCAGATCTGCACGTTCCTGCTCCAAAGCCTCCCGCTCCCGCTGCCATGCGATGCCCGCGCTCTCCTTTATGACTGCCAGTTCGGCCCTGAGCGCCTCACGCTCGTTGACCAGCACCTGTTGTTCCTTCATGACGTTCATCAACGTGCCCTGCACGACGCCGTTCTCGTGGCGGGCGGCCGCCAACTCATCCCGCAAGGCCTGCTCCCGCTCCGTTGCCGCAAGCTCTTCAGCGGCCCGTGAGGCGGCCTCCTTGGAACGGTGCTCCTCGGAGCTCGAACGTTCGGCCGCGGCGTCCTGGTGGAGCCGGTCCAGTTCCCGGCGCAGGCCGGCCGACTCCTCTTCGGCCCGTTCCCGGCGGCGGTCCAACTCCTCCGCTCTGGTCTCCGCGTCCCGGCGCTGGGCGCGCTCTTGGGCGAGGAGCTCCTCAAGGTCGCGCAGCGCCTCGGCCTTGCCCTGCAACTCTGCATGCAACCCGGCGGCAACGTCGCTTTCCGACGCGCCCTGTGGCTCTCTGCCGGCCAACTCCTCCCGAAGCGCCTTCTCCCGCTCCTGGTACGAGGCGGTGATCCTCTCCTGTTCCTGCTTTATGGCCGTGACGGTCCGCTCGGCCATCCGCTCGGTTGCGGCCTTGGCACGCTCCATATCCTTCAGCGCCGTCCTGAGGTCGGCAATCTCGGCGGAAAGCGCCGCAACCTCGGGCGACGGGGCATCGGGCACGGACGGTGCAGATGGTTGGGGCGCGGGTGAGGGGGGCTCCACGGCTGGTGCGGCGTTTTTGGCTGGTTGCTTCCCGCCTCGGGGCGGGGCGGGGGGGCGCATGACGCTGATGCCGCGTATGATGACCTGGCGCATGGCCGGGCTATAGTCGAGTTTTACCGGTTCCATGTTGAAACCCATGGACTTGGTGAACTTCAGGGCTTCGTTGGCGAGGCGTTTCTGGTCGGCGGGCTTACGGGTATCGCAGGTGGTGGAAAAGATGACGGGGCGTTGGGTGGTCGTATCGAAGAAAGCGACATACACGGAAAAGGCGTCGTCCTCGCGGGCGGTGCAGACGTAGGCCTCGCACAGGTGCCCCTGGCACTGTTCCTCGGTTGGAACGGCACTGTTGGAGGAACGGTAGATCTCGGCGACATGGGGCTCTTTTATCTCGATGTGGCTCAAGGATTGATTCAGGGAAAACGCCATACAGCACCCCCATGTAGTGCCGTTTTCCCAAGGGAGAGAACGGCCGGAACCGGTTTTGACCCCCCTTGACCACCACAATATGCACGGGTGCCCAGGATCTGATCTTTCGGCACCCGGCTGTCTCCGTGAGACCCGTAGGCTATCCGTCCCGTCATCGCTGGCGGTTTAGTAGTATCGCTTATCAGATGGTCAGTAACTGACTGATTTATGTGGAATTAATTCTAAGCGTGGCCGCCGGTTTGTCAAGTGATATTTGGCAGTTCGGTGAATACGGCCGCCGGGCGCTCAGCGTTTCATGGCGTCGTCCATGACCTTGTAGGCGCAGAACTCGCCGCACATGGTGCAGGCCCCGTGGTCGGCGACCGGCGAGTTGGCGCGGAACTCCCGGGCTTTGTCCTCATCCAGCGCCAGGGCGAATTGCCCCTCCCAGTCCAGCTTCTTCCGGCATGTGGCCATCTGGATGTCCTTGTCCATGGCGCCCCTGACCCCCTTGGCGATGTCGGCCGCGTGGGCGGCGATGCGGGAGGCGATCACGCCGTCGCGCACGTCCTGCACGTCCGGCAGGCGCAGGTGCTCGCTGGGGGTGACGTAGCAGAGGAAGTCGGCCCCGGCGGCGGCCGCAATGGCCCCGCCGATGGCGCAGGTGATGTGGTCGTATCCCGGCGCGATATCGGTGACCAGGGGCCCCAGGACGTAGAACGGCGCGCCGTGGCACAGGCGCTTCTGCAGCAGGATGTTGGCCTGGATCTGGTTCAGGGGCACATGCCCCGGCCCTTCGATCATGACCTGTACCCCGGCCTCCTGGGCGCGCTGGGTCAGTTCTCCCAGGAGGATCAGTTCCTGGATTTGAGCCCGGTCCGTGGCGTCGGCCAGGCAGCCGGGGCGGAAACCGTCGCCCAGGGAGAGGGTCATGTCGTATTCCTTGGTGATATCCAGGAGTTTGTCGAAGTGTTCGAAGAGCGGGTTCTCCTGGCGGTTGTAGGCCATCCACTCGATGGTGAAGGCACCTCCGCGGGAGACCACGTCCATGAGGCGCCCCTCGTTCTTCATCCGTTCCACCGTGGAGCGGGTCACGCCGCAGTGCACGGTGATGAAGTCCACGCCGTCCTCGGCATGCTTGATGATGCCGGCGAAGATGTCGTCCACCGTCATGTCCACGATGGCCTTCTTCTTGACCCGCACGGCGTCCAGGGCGGCCTGGTAGAGCGGCACGCTGCCGATGCAGGCGTTGGTTTCCGCCACCACGGCCCGCCTGATCTCGTCCACCGGCCCGCCGGTGGAGAGGTCCATGATGGCGTCGGCCCCGTATTTCACTGCGGTGCGGGCCTTCTCCAGCTCCTTCTGCATGTCGGTATCATCCGAAGACGAGCCGATGTTGGCGTTGATCTTGGTGCGCAGGCCGGTCCCCACCGGCAGCGGGGTGCCGTTGGCGTGCTTGATGTTGTGGCAGATGACGATGGTGCCGGCTGCCAGACCGTCGCGGATGAATTCGGGTGGGACCCCTTCCGCTGCGGCTGCGATCTGCATCTGTTCGGTAATGAGGCCCCGGCGGGCGTATTCGAGTTGGGTCATTGCGTGCTCCGTATAAAGGATTGATGGTATGGGTCAGCGGTCGCTTTGCCGGGCGGCGGCAAAATGATTCACCGGGCTATGCCCCTTGCCCAGGGGGTGGGCCAGGCGGATGGCGGCGGAGATGAACTCCTTGGCCTTTTCCACGGCGCTTCTGAGCGGCTCCCCTTGGGCGAGGAAGGCGGCGATGGCCGAGGCGTAGGTGCAGCCGGTGCCGTGGGTGTTGCTGGTGAAGACCCGTTCCGCCGCATATTCCCGGCATTCGTAGCCGTCGAAGAGGATATCCATGGATTGACGGCCGGCCAGATGTCCCCCCTTGAGCAGAACGTTGGCCGGGCCCAGGGCGTGCAGGTCGCGGGCGGCCTGTTCCATATCCGCCTCGCAGCGGATCGCTCTCCCCAGCAGGCGCTCGGCCTCGGGGATGTTGGGGGTCAGCAGGTAGGCCTGGGGCAGCAACTGTTCCAGCAGGATGCGGAGCGAGTCCCGATCCAGCAGGGTCGTGCCCCCCTTGGATACCATGACCGGGTCGATGACCAGCGGGATATACCCGGTGCGCTCCGCCAGCAGTTCGGCCAAGGCCGAGACGATGGCCGAGGTGTGCAGCATGCCGGTCTTGATGACGTCCACCGGGATATCGGCCAGCACGGTCGTGATCTGATCCACCACAAAGGAAGGGGGGAGGCCGTGGATGGCCGAAACCTCCCTGGTATTCTGGGCGGTCAGGGCGGTCAGGGCGCTGGCGGCGTAGCTCCCCAGCAGGGTAATGGTCTTGATGTCGGCCTGGATGCCGGCTCCGCCCCCCGAGTCGCTGCCGGCCACGGTCAGGACCGAGCCGCGCGGGTAGGGGCAGGTGCGGTTGAAGAGCAGTTTCAGCTCGGCGGCGGCGATGTCGGGACGGGGACTGGACAGGACCGACGAGATCACCGCCACGGCGTCGGCGCCGGCGTCGATCACCCGGCAGGCGTTGCTGGTGGTGATGCCGCCGATGGCCACCACCGGGAGCTTGATGCGGTCGCGGATGGCGCACAGGCCGCTGGTGCCCGGCATGTGGGTGATGACCTTGCTGTCGGTCGGGTACATGGCACCGAAACCGATATAATCGGCCCCCTCCTGTTCGGCCTGGAGGGCCTCGTCCAGGTTATGGGTCGATTTGCCGACGATCTTGCCCGGGCCGAGCAGCTCCCGTGCCTCGGCAATGCCGCCGTCGTCCTGGCCCAGGTGGACGCCGTCCGCATCCAGTTCCCTGGCCAGCCGAATGTCGTCATTGACGATGAAGGTCACCCCGAAGCGCTTGCAGAGCTGCTTCAGCTCGCGCCCCTCCTCCAGGCGGGTCTCGTGGCTTTTCTCCTTGGCGCGGTACTGCAGCACCGCCACACCGCCACGCAGGGCGATCCGCACCCGTTCCACCAGATTGTCATCCTGGTCGGTGATCAGATACACGCCCCCAACCGGCGGAAATACCTGCGCCGTATTGTTGATGACGAGACGAAACCGTTTGCTGCAGTCGTCCATGGCATATCCCTCGTGGTAATAAAAAAGCCGCACTGTTGTGATACAGGCGGCCGGGTTCATGGATAAGATGAACAGTCGTGCAAGCCGCTTTCCTACGCCGGAATTAACCGGATCAGGTTCAAAGGGTCTGATTCCAAAAGGAATCATCTCAGCTCTTGCGAACTCCCCCAGGGCCTTGTAATTGTGTCTACGGTACTGGATTTAACCGTTCCTGTCAATCCCAATGACAGCAGCGGCAGGCTGGAGGCGGTGTGGCGGCTATCGGAAACGATTTCGTTTCCCTACGTTAGGGCATCGATGGTGACCTTCACCTTGCCGGTCAGCGTGACGGTGCTCTTGGATGTACAGTCATCTATGTAACCGTAAGATATACCTGGAAAATTTTAAATCAAGTTATATTTGTTTTTATGATCTGCCGTGCCCGTCCGGCTTGTAACGACAGCGACAGCGCCGGTAGCCGGCACGGCCCCGGAAACGGCGGCCCCCTTTCGCTTTACAGCCAGGGCCGGACGTGGTAATAACCCCTTCTAAAGACATTGTCTTGCCTTTGATTCCGAAAACCAAGGAGTGTCATGGTCGTGTACGACAGCCGTCCCACATTCGCCGAGATCGATCTCGACGCACTGCGCCATAATTTTGAGCTTATCCGCGCTTCCATTCCCCGCCGGACCGAGATGCTGGCGGTGGTCAAGGCCGACGCTTACGGCCACGGCTTCATGGACATCAGTCGCGAACTGGAGGCGCTGGGGGTGAACGCCTTCGGCGTCGCCTTCCTGGCCGAGGGCATTCAACTGCGCAAGAGCGGCATCGACAAGCCGATCCTGCTGTTGGGCGGGGTGTATCCGGGCCAGGAGCGCAAATGCATCGGCTACAACATCTCCACCGCCCTCTTCACCCTAGAGCAGGCCCAGGCACTTAACCTAGCCGCCGGCAAGCTCTTTCGCAAGGCCCAGGTCCATCTCAAGATCGACACCGGCATGGGGCGCCTGGGCATCACCTACGCCGAGGCCCCCGCGTTCCTGAGCGAATTGAAGAAGCTGCCCAACATCACCCTGGAGGGGATCGTCTCCCACTTCGCCAGCGCCGATGAACTGGACGAATCGGGCCAGCATTTCACCCGCATCCAGGCCGAGCGGTTCTCCTGGGTGGTCGCCGAGGCCCGCAAGGCCGGCTTCTCCCCGCGCTATATCCACATCGCCAACAGCGCTGCGGCCCTGCTCCGGGACAACGCCGGCTGCAACCTGGTCCGTCCCGGCATCGTGCTCTACGGCGCCATCCCTTCGCCCGATTTTCAAGGGAAGCTGGACCTCAAGCCGGTCATGCGCCTGAAAAGCAGCATCGCCATGCTGAAATGGGTGGAGCCGGGCACCACCATCAGCTATGCCCGCCGCTTCACCGCCGCCGAGCGGACCCTGATCGCCAGCGTGCCGGTGGGGTATGCCGACGGTTACCCCCGCACCCTCACCAACCGGGGGGAGGCGTTGATCCGGGGCCAACGGGCGCGGGTGGCCGGGACGGTCTGCATGGACTGGATCATGCTGGATGTGACCCATATCCCCGGCGTGGCCGTGGGGGACGAGGTGGTGCTGATGGGGACGGACGGGGCGGGGAACTGCATCCACGCCGAGGAGTTGGCCACCCTGGCCGGTACCATCCCTTACGAGATCTTCTGCGGCATCAGCAAACGGGTGCCCAGGATTTACCTGAAATGATTTAGCTGGGACCCATAGGTCCTATAAGACTTATAGGCCCCATAGGACCGATAGCACAAACAAAGGAAAGTTATGATCAAACTGACGCAGCTGGTAAAAGCCGCCGGTTGAGCCGCGAAACTGGGCCCTGCGGGCCTGGCGAAAGCCCTGGACGGGCTTTGGGATTACCGCGACGAAAACCTGCTTGTAGGTCCCGAGACCTCCGACGACGCCGGGGTCTACAGGATTGCGCCGGAGTGCGCCCTGGTGGAGACGGCCGATATCATCACCCCTCCCGTGGACGATCCCTTCACCTTCGGCCGCGTCGCCGCCACCAACGCCATTTCCGATGTCTATGCCATGGGCGCCCGCCCCGTGACCGCCATGAACCTGGTGTTCTTTCCCGCCTGCTCCCTGCCGGGGGAGGTTCTGGGTGAAATCCTGGCCGGGGGGAACAGCGTGCTGAAAGAGTCCGGGGTTTGCCTGGTGGGGGGGCATACGGTGGAGGACGACGAGTTGAAGTACGGCCTCTCCGTGACCGGCCTGGTGGATCCCGCCGCCATCATCCGCAACTCCACCGCCCGGCCGGGGGACCTGCTGCTCCTGACCAAGCCCTTGGGCAGCGGCATCATCGCCACCGCCGTGAAGGGGGAAATGGCCCCGGAGGGGGCGGTGACCGCGGCCGCCGCCTGGATGGCCACCTCCAACCGGGCGGCCGCCGAACTGATGCGGGAATGCCGCGCCTCCGCCGCCACCGACGTGACCGGCTTCGGCCTGATCGGCCATTGCAGCGAGATGGCCCGCGGGGCCGGGGTGACGATCCGCCTGGGGCTCGACGCCATCCCGCTCATGTCCGGCGTGACCGGTTTGGCTGGCGACGGCATGGTGCCGGCCGGCTGCTACCGCAACCGGGACCACTACGCTCCCCTGGTGAGCGGGCGGGACTCCCGCGACGAAGCGCTGCTGCCGCTCTTCGACCCCCAGACCTCCGGCGGGCTCCTCATTGCCCTGAGCCCGGCGGATGCGGAACGCTTCCTGGCCCAAGCCGGGGAGCGCGGCATCTTTGCCCGCCAGGTCGGCCTGGTGCTCCCCCCGCAAGCCCATCCCATCGAGATAGTCTGATGCCCGGCTACGCCCTTGCCATGGACCTGGGGACCACCACCCTGGCCGCTTCGCTCATGGACCGCGCCACCGGCCAACGGCTGGCCATGACCGGCGGCATGAATCCCCAACGCCGGTTCGGGGCCGACGTGGTGTCGCGCCTGGCAGCCGCGGTTCACTCCGAAGAGGCATTGCAGGAGATGGCTCGCCTGATCCGCACCGAACTGCTGCGTCTGGCCCATGATCTGTGCGCGGAGAGCTGTGTCCCGTGGGGCGAGGTGAAACAGGTCGCCATTGCCGGGAACCCGGCCATGCAGCACCTGCTGCTGAAGCTGCCGGTGAAGACCCTGGCCTTTCCCCCCTACCGCCCCCTGTTCACCGGCGGCAAACGGGTGACGGCAGGGGAGTTGGAGTGGGACGGCGCGGCCCCGGTCTATCTGTTCCCCATGCCGGGCGGGTTCGTGGGGGGGGACACGGTTGCCTTCCTCTACGGCGCCCGACCGGGAGAGGCCGCCCTCTGCCTGGACATGGGCACCAACGGCGAGATGGCCCTGACCGCGGGCGCAACCATCTGGGCCACCTCGGCCGCGGCCGGACCGGCCTTCGAGGGGGGCAACCTCTCCTGCGGCATGGCCGCCCTGCCGGGTGCCATCACCTCCATCCGCATCGAAGGGGAACGGGTCAAGATCGCCACCCTGGGCAACCGGGAGCCGGTGGGCATCTGCGGCTCGGCCGCCATCGAACTGGTCACGGAGCTTTTGGCCTGCGGGGTTCTGGAAGCGGGGGGGAGGCTGCGCACCAGCGCCGAGATCCCCTCGAACCTGGGACAGCGGGTGATCGAACAGGAGGGGGAGAGCGCCTTTGTGATCCACCGGGACGCCCGGGGGCTGTTGCTCCTCACCCAGCGGGACATCCGCCAGATCCAGTTGGCGAAGGGGGCCATCCGGGCCGGCATGGAGGTGCTGGCCGAGCGTTCCGGTATACCTTTCCCGGGCCTGAAGGAGGTGCTCCTGACCGGTTCCTTCGGTGCCGTTTTGCGCCCCTTGTGGCTTAAAACCATTGGAATTTTCGACGCAGGCATGGTACAAATTTCACAGTTTACCCCCGAAGGGGCGCTGGCCGGTGTCGAACGTGCCCTGGCGGAGCATGACGACTTCGCGTCCGTGGAACGGCTCGGCATGCGGTTCCGGGTGGTGCCGCTCTCGGGTACGCCGCTGTTCGAGACCATGTTCATGAAACATATGGACTTCCCGCAACCGTAAGCACAAACAAGATAAAACCTTAGATTCCGCCACAGAGACGCAGAGACTCGGAGAAAACCTAGATTTTTGTCCTGGACCGTTTTGGCTTTTGACGTTCCCCGTGGCTCTGTGGCAGATGTGAGATGTTTCGGTTTTCCGGTTATCAACTTATTAGATAGAGAAGGAGCAGGTACCATGGCTAAGATCACCAGGGCGCTCATCAGCGTTTCCGACAAGAACGGCATCGTAGAATTCTCCAAGCAACTGGCCGACTACGGGGTGGAGATCCTCTCCACCGGCGGCACGGCCAAGCTGTTGCGCGAGGCGGGGCTGACCGTCAAGGACGTGTCCGAGTTCACCGGGTTTCCCGAGATGCTCGACGGCCGGGTCAAGACCCTGCACCCCAAGGTGCACGGCGGCCTGCTCGGCATGCGCAGCAACCCGGCCCATGTGGCCATGATGAAGGAGCACGGCATCGAAAACATCGACATGGTGGTGGTCAACCTGTACCCCTTCGAGGCCACCGTGGCCAAACCGGGGTGCCTGTTGGCGGACGCCATCGAGAATATCGATATCGGCGGTCCCACCATGCTCCGCTCGGCCGCCAAAAACTACCCGGACGTGACGGTGATCGTGGACTGCGCCGATTACGCCACGGTCCTGAAAGAGATGAAGGGGTCCAAGGGGGCCGTCTCCCCGGCAACCAACTACGGCCTGGCGGTCAAGGTCTTCCAGCACACCGCCGCCTATGACGGCGCCATCTCCAATTACCTGGGGGCGCGCCTCGGCGAGGAGCCCCAGGAATATCCGGCCACCTTCACCATCCAGGTCAAAAAAGCCCAAGACCTGCGCTACGGCGAGAACCCCCAGCAGTCGGCCGCCTTCTACGTGGAGAAGGACATTGCCGAACCGTGCGTCTCCAACGCCGTACAGTTGCAGGGCAAGGAGCTTTCCTTCAATAATATCATCGATCTGGATGCCGCCATCGAGACGGTCAAGGAGTTCGAGCAGAGCGCGGCGGTCATCATCAAGCACACCAACCCCTGCGGCGTGGCCCTGTCCGATACCCCGCTGAGCGCCTACCTCAAGGCGCGGGAATGCGACCCGGTTTCGGCCTACGGCGGCATCGTCGGCTTCAACCGCCAGGTGGATGCGGACATCGCCCGGGAACTGGCCTCCACCTTCCTGGAAGCGGTCATCGCCCCCGGCTACAGCGACGAGGCCCTGGAGATCTTCAAGGCCAAGAAGAACGTGCGGGTGATGCAGATACCGCTCCTGGGAGAGTACGATGTCCAGGGGTACGACCTCAAAAAGGTGGTGGGGGGACTGCTGGTCCAGGGCCGCGACCGGGGGATGGTGCGGGCGGCCGACTGCCGCGTGGTGACCGAGCGCACCCCGACCGCCTCGGAGTACGCATCCCTCGATTTTGCCTGGCGGGTCTGCAAGCATGTCAAGTCCAACGCCATCGTCTTTACCAACCGTGACCAGACCGTGGGGATCGGGGCCGGCCAGATGTCCCGGGTCGATTCCTCCAAGATCGCCGTACAGAAGGCCCTGCTGCCGACCCAGGGTACGGTGCTGGCGTCCGACGCCTTCTTCCCGTTCCGGGACGGGGTGGACGCCGCAGCGGAGGCCGGGGTCACGGCCGTCATCCAGCCGGGGGGGAGCGTGCGGGACGAGGAGGTCATCAAGGCGGCCAACGAGCACGGGATAGCCATGGTGTTCACCGGCATGCGGCATTTCAGGCATTAGATCGCCCACTTTTCCGCGATCTCGGCGTCAGATTTCACGAATACTTGTGCGACGTACCTCTCGGTACGTCTCCGCGCATTCGCTTATCTTCCTTGACCTCGCGAAAAATTGGACGATCTATTCAGCACTGAGCATGTATAAATTGTAAGGAGTGAATCCATGAAAGTTTTGGTGGTTGGCGGCGGGGGCAGGGAGCATGCGCTGGTGTGGAAGATCGCCCAGTCGCCGCTGGTGACGAAGGTGTTCTGCGCCCCCGGCAATCCGGGGATCGGCGCGTTGGCCGAGAATCTCCCCATCCGGGTGGACGAACTGGACAAGCTGCTCGCCTTTGCCCGGAGCGAGGGGATCGGCCTCACGGTAGTGGGGCCGGAACAACCGCTCTCCCTGGGTATCGTGGATCTGTTCGAGGAACATGGCCTCAAGGTCTTCGGCCCCCGGAAGAACGCCGCCATCATCGAGGCCAGCAAGGCGTTCTCCAAGGATCTGATGCAGAAATACGGCGTCCCGACGGCGGCCTACGGTGTCTTTACCGAGGCCGGTCCGGCCGAGGCGTTCATCGACCGGACCGGGGTGCCGATCGTGGTCAAGGCAGACGGTCTGGCCGCCGGCAAGGGGGTCATCATCGCCCAGACCCGTGACGAGGCGGTGGAGGCCGTGAAGGATATGTTGAGCGGCAACGCCTTCGGCAGCGCCGGCGCCCGGGTGGTGATCGAGGAATTCCTCACCGGGGAGGAGGCCTCCTTCCTGGCGATCACCGACGGCACGAACATCATCCCCCTGGCCAGCGCCCAGGACCACAAGGCGGTCTTCGACGGCGACAAGGGCCCCAATACCGGGGGCATGGGCGCCTATTCCCCCGCGCCGGTGGTGACCCGGGCCGTGCACGACACGGCCATGGCCGAGGTGCTCCGCCGGACGGTGGACGGCATGGCCGCCGAGGGACGCCCCTATCGCGGCGTGCTGTACGCGGGGTTGATGGTGAAGGACGGTCGGGTCAAGACCCTGGAGTTCAACGCCCGTTTCGGGGACCCGGAGTGCCAGCCGCTCCTGATGCGCATGAAGTCCGACATCGTGCCGGTCCTGATGGCCGTGGCCGAAGGGGATCTGGCGGGACGCTCCATCGAATGGCACGACAAGGCGGCGGTCTGCGTGGTCATGGCCAGCGAGGGGTATCCGGGGGACTACCGCAAGGGGGACGCGATCAGCGGTCTGGACAAGGCGGCCGAGTTGGACGACGTATTCGTCTTCCATGCCGGCACCGCAGCCAAGGACGGCGCGTGCGTCACCAGCGGCGGCCGGGTCCTGGGGGTCACCGCCCTGGGGGCAACGGTGCAGCAGGCCATTGAACGGGCCTACCAGGGGGTTGGACGGATCACCTGGCAGGGGGTGCAGTACCGCACCGACATCGGGAAAAAGGCGCTCAACCGCGGATGAATCATAGAACCTATAGGTCGTATAAGACGTATAAGTCCCATAGGCCCCATAAATCCTATGGGGTAAAGCATTTATTGGATTCTGGAGGAATATAATGACAGATTCACCAAAAGTCCTGCTCATCATGGGGAGCGATTCCGACCTGCCGGTCATGCAGGCGGCCGGCGAGGTGCTTCAGAAATTCGGCATCCCCTATGAGATGCATATCGCCTCGGCCCACCGCTCCCCGGCCAAGGCCATGGCCCTGGCCTCGGAAGCTGCCGGGCGGGGCATCGAAGCGATCATCGCCGGAGCCGGGATGGCCGCCCACCTGGCCGGGGTCGTGGCCGCCAAGACCATCCTGCCGGTGATCGGCGTGCCCATGCCGGGCGGGGCGTTGAACGGCGTGGATGCCCTCTACTCCACGGTGCAGATGCCGGGGGGGATTCCGGTGGCCACCATGGCCATCGGCAAGGCCGGGGCCAAGAACGCCGGGCTGTTCGTCGTCCAGATGCTGGCCCTGAGCGATGTGCGGCTTGCCGGGGCGCTGAAAGAGTACCGCCGCGAGATGGAAGACGAGGTGGAACGCAAGGACGCCGCCCTGCAGGCGGCGGGCCGGGAGGCGTGAGCCGGAGGGCTTTTTGCTTGACATCCTTTTTTGCCATGTAGTAGTTTTAGCGAGTTTTTTACCATTTCCCCCAGGAGGAATAAAATGAAAAAAGTTGTTGTTGCGCTGTTTGCCTTGGTTGCGTTTGCGGGCACCGCCTTCGCCGCTCCTGAATTCATCGAGATGAAAAAAGGAGTGAAGTTCCCCCACAAGGCCCACATTGCCGCTGTCGGCAACTGCAAGAAGTGCCACGAAACAAAACCGGGCAAGATCGAAGGCTTCGGCAAGGAATGGGCCCATAAGAACTGTAAGGGTTGCCACGCCGAAGGCAAAAAAGGTCCCACGAGCTGCAAAGAGTGCCACAAGTAATCATTCGGATCGTATAGTTTTAACGTAGCTTTGAGAGGGATAACGCTAGCCTGCTGTTATCCCTCTTTTTTTATGGTCAGGGGCGTAAACCGGAACGATTCCGAAAAAAAAGAGTACATTTTTTATTGTTCTTGCGCTAAAGTTACCTACATCAAGCCTGCCGCCCGGGGCGGCGGGCCGTTGACATCATGATCGGGAGAGACCATTGGCAACCACCAACCGCAGCTTCGCTCAGGCACTTTGGGATTTTTTCTGTTCACTCAAACTCACCATCTCTCTGCTGATCTCCCTGGCCCTGACCTCCGTCATCGGCACGATCCTGCCCCAGGGTAAGCTGCCGCCGGAGTACGTGGCCTCGATCAGCCCCGTAAAACTCCAAATCTATTCCAAGCTCGGCTTTTTCGACATGTACCACAGCTGGTGGTTCATTCTGCTGCTGTACGTCTTCAGCGTCAACCTGATCTGCTGTTCCATCAAACGCCTGCCGCACGTCTTCAAATTCATCAGCGAACCGAACCTGGTACTGGGCGAAAGTCAGCGCACCGGCTTTTCCCAGAAGCAGGATCTCAAGATTACGGCGTCGCTCGACAAGGGGCGCGAGGCCCTGGCGGAGTTTCTCGGCAAGGAGTTCAGCGTTCCGGTCGTGACGGAGCACGACGGTGAATACCATCTCTTTGCCCAGAAGAACGCCTGGTGCCGCCTGGGTGTGTATGTCGTCCACCTGAGCATCCTCGTCATCTTCGTCGGCGCCATCCTCGGATCGCTGTTCGGATATAAAGGGTTTGCCGCCATCGTCGAGGGCACCGGGATATCGAGCATCCAGGCCAACAACGGCGCCGAGATCCCCCTGGGGTTTGAAGTCCGCTGCGAGAAGTTCAACGTCACCTTCTACGACTCCGGCGCGCCCAAGGAGTTCAAGAGCATCCTGACGGTCCTGGAAAACGGCCAACCGGTCAAGGGGCTCACCAATGTCCGGGTCGTGGTGAACGAGCCGCTCTCCTACAAGGGGTTCACCTTTTACCAGTCCAGTTACGGCCAGGCCACCGAGAGCAGCGACCACACCTTCTCGGTGCAGGCGCGCTCGGGCGGTTTTAGCGACCGCCTCACCCTGCGGGAAGGGCAGGCGACCGTCCTGAAAGACGGCACCACCTTCAAGCTGCTGGAGACGACCGCGGATATCCGCCAGTTCATGCCCAATTTCTCCGGGCCGGCCGCCAGGATCGAGGTGACTCCGAAGGGCGGGGTTCCCCAGACCTATATCGTGTTCAAGGACTTCCCCGATGCCAATGCCCAGCGGGGCGACGCGTTGCAGGTCGTGTACGAGGGCTCCAACGCCAAGATGTACACCGGCCTCCAGGTGGCCAAGGACCCGGGCGTCTGGGTAGTCTGGCTGGGATGCACCCTGATGGTGTGCGGCCTGTTCATCGCCTTCTTCATGTCTCACAAACGGGTCTGGATCGTCGTCTCCAAGGGCTATGCCCGCATGTACGGCAATGCCAGCAAGAACCAGGCTGCATTCCAGATGCAGTTCGAAGAGCTGTCCGACAAGTTTAAAAACCTGAAAATCTAGCGGAGGTTACCTAGTTTATGACAAGTTCACTGCTCTTCAACGTGACAACGCTCGCCTACATGGCGTCCATGGTTGTCTTCTTCGCATTCCTCGCCAGCAAGAACAAGGCCATCGGCCTGACCGGCAGCCTGTTGGCCTATGCCGGCTTCGCCATCCAGACCCTGGCCATCGCCCTGCGTTGGAAAGAGTCCTACGACATGGGGTACGGCCATGCGCCGCTCTCCAACCTGTACGAATCGGTGGTCTTCTTCTCCTGGACCATCATCCTCATCTACATGTTCATCGAGTTGAAGTACAAATACCGCATCGTCGGCGCCTTCGTGGTCCCTTTTGCCCTGTTGGGCATGGCCTGGGCCCAGCTCGGCATGCACAGCGGCATCGAGCCGCTCGTCCCGGCGCTTCAGAGCAACTGGCTCCTGTACCACGTCGTCACCTGTTTCTTAGGCTATGCGGCCTTCGCCGTGGCCTGCGGCATCTCCATCATGTACCTGGTCAAGGCCAGGAGTGAAGAAGCGGGGGGCGGCGCAGCCGGCGGCCTCATGGGCATGTTTCCGCCGATCCGGGTGCTGGACGACCTGAACTACCGGGCGATCATGATCGGCTTTCCGCTCCTGACCCTGGGCATCATCACCGGTGCGGCCTGGGCCAACTACGCCTGGGGCACCTACTGGAGCTGGGACCCCAAGGAAACCTGGTCCCTGATCGTCTGGTTCGTGTACGCCGCGTTCCTCCACGCCCGCTTTACCCGGGGCTGGGTCGGCAAGCGTGCGGCCTGGCTCTCCATCATCGGGTTTGCCGCCACCATCTTCTGCTACCTGGGGGTCAACCTGTTCCTGTCCGGGCTGCACAGCTACGGCAGCTCAAAGATGTAGCAGGTTGTTGAAAAACTATTGCGGAGAGCCGTCTGCGGCGTTGCGCGGTACTCACGACCTCGGCTAACTGATTGTTATGCCTCGGCCGCTCCGTTCCGGGCGCCTGGCATCCGGCCTTCCTCATAACGTTTTTAAACAACCTGTAAAACCGCCATTGTGTTGTTTCGGCAACATTTTTGGTGATTTTGTCCAGCGACTGTGATTATATGAGCCGGGAAGTAATTCCCGGCTTTTTTATGAACAAACCAACCATTTCCATCATTATTCCGGTCAAGCCGGGTTTCAGCGTAACGGCCGCCCAGCGGCTGGCGGCGGTGGAGTACCCACGGGACCGCTATGAGATCATCGTCGCCGAGGGATACAGCCCGAGCCGCCAGAGGAATGCCGCGGTGGCCCAGGCCCAGGGGGAGATCGTCTGCTTCCTGGACGACGACTCCCTCACCGCCCCCGATTATCTCACCCTGGTCGCCGGGCACTTCGAGAATCCCCGCGTGACGGCCGTGGGCGGCCCGTCCCTGACCCCGGCCAGCGACTCCATCCTGCAACGGAGCATCGGCACGGCCCTGGCCTCGGCCTTGGGCGGCGGCGGGATGCGCAACCGCTACCGGGCCCAGGGGGAGGCGCGCCTGACCAACGACAGCGAGCTGATCCTGTGCAACCTGAGCTTTCGCCGGGAGCGGTTCCTGGCCTTCGGCGGCCTGGACGAACGGCTCTATCCCAACGAGGAAAACGAGCTCCTGGAGCGGATGCAGCATGCCGGGGAGGGGCTGGTCCACGATCCGCGCCTGGCGGTCTTTCGCAGCCAGCGACCGACTTGGCGCCTGCTCTGCCGCCAGTTTCTGAACTACGGCCGGGGCAGGGCCGAGCAGACCGTCATCAGCAGGCGCGTCCGGCCGGTCAGCCTGCTGCCGGCCCTGTTTCTGGCCTACGCGCTGCTCGTGCCGTTTTTCCCGGGATCGCTGTTCCGGCTGCCTCTGGCCTGCTACGGGCTCCTGCTCCTGGCCGTTTCCGCCGGGGAGGCGGCCCGGGCGCGCAGCCTGGGGATGTTCCCGCGGCTGCCGCTCATCTACGCCATCATCCATCTGGCCTATGGGGCCGGCCTCTGGTGGGGGGCGTTGGGCGCCCTGGCGGGCACGCGGCGCAAACCGGGGGGCGAGGTGACCCTGCGACAGGTGAAGGGGCTGAACGACGCGCCCGCAGCCGGAGAATGATTATTTCAGAACGCTTGGATACAAGGGGGACACGGTGGGTATGGAGTTGAGCATTGTCGTGCCGATCTACAACGAGGAGGAAAACGTGGCGGCGCTCTACGAGAGCATCCGAGACGCCTTGGCCCGGACCTCCCTGGAGTACGAGACCATCTTCGTGGATGACGGTTCGAGCGATAGCTCGTTCACGCTGTTGAAGGGGATTGCCGCCCAGGACCAGCGGGTCAAACTCCTGCGTTTTCGGCGCAACTTCGGCCAGACCGCCGCCATGGCCGCCGGCTTCGACGCGGCCACGGGCGCCGTCATCATCCCCATGGACGGCGACCTGCAGAACGACCCGGCCGATATCCCCCGCCTCCTGGCGAAGCTCCACGAGGGGTACGACGTGGTCTCCGGGTGGCGCAAGGAGCGCAAGGACACCTTCATCACCCGCAAGATCCCCTCGCTGCTGGCCAACTCCCTCATCTCCCGGCTGACCGGCGTGCACCTGCACGACTACGGCTGCACCCTCAAGGCCTACCGCCGCGAGGTGCTGGACGGCATCAACCTCTACGGCGAGATGCACCGCTTCGTGCCGGCCCTGGCCTCCCAGGTGGGGGCAAAGGTCACGGAACTGCCGGTCAACCACCGCCCGCGCCTGTACGGCACGAGCAAGTACGGCATCTCCCGCACCCTGCGGGTCGTGCTGGACCTGATGACGGTCAAGTTCCTCATGGCCTACTCCACCAAGCCGATCCAGTTGTTCGGCAAATGGGGGATCTATACCCTGCTGGCCGGCTGCCTCTCCGGCGGCACGACCCTGTACATGAAGATCTTCGAGAACACGAGCATGAACCGCAATCCGCTCCTGATCCTCACCGCCTTCCTGCTCTTCATGGGGGTCCAGTTCATCGTCCTGGGGCTCCTGGGGGAACTGAACGCCCGGACCTACTTCGAATCCCAGGGCAAGCCGATCTACGTGATCCGGGACCGAGTCAACCTTGGCTGATGACCGGCTGAGAATCCTCATGGTGGCGCCGACCCCCTATTTCGCGGATCGGGGCTGCCATGTGCGCATCTACGAGGAGGCCCGCGCCCTCCGCGCCCTGGGCCACGACGTGCGCATCGTCACCTACCACATCGGTCGGGACCTGCCCGGCATCCCGGTACTGCGCATCCCCCGGATACCGTGGTACAACCGCCTGGAAGCCGGCCCCTCCTGTCACAAGCTCTACCTCGACCTTTTGCTGCTCGGCAAGGCCACAGCCTTCAGCCTCCGCTTCCGCCCCCAGGTAATCCACGCCCACCTCCACGAAGGGGCCGCCATCGGCTGGTTGCTCAAGCTCGTGACCCGCGCCCCGTTGATCTTCGACTACCAGGGGAGCCTCAGCGGCGAATGCATCGACCACGGTTTTTTCAAGGCCGACTCCCGCGCGGCCCGCATCTTCCGCTGGGCCGAGCGGTTCATCAACAATAGCGCCGACCGGATCGTCACCAGTTCCAGCGCCGGGTACGCCGATCTTCGGGCGAACTGGGGGGTGGCCCCCGAACGCCTCGTTTCGGTCATCGACGGCGTGGATACGGACCAGTTCCGCCCCCATGACCGGCAGGAAGCGCGCAGCCGCCTGGGGATCGCCCCCGATGTGCCGGTGGTGGCCTATCTGGGGCTCATGAGCGCCTACCAGGGCACGGACCTGCTCTTGGACGCCATAGCGCTCCTGAAGGCCCAGGGGGTGCAGGCACGCTTCCTCATCATGGGCTTCCCCGTGGAGCGCTACCGGGAAGCGGCCGAGGCGTTGGGGATCGGCGACATGATCACCTTCACCGGCAAGGTGGACTACCGGGAGGCGCCGCTCTTCCTCTCGGCGGCGGACCTGGCCGTATCCCCCAAGCTGTCGTTGACCGAGGCCAACGGCAAGCTCTTCAACTACATGGCCTGCGCCCTGCCGGTGGTGGTCTTCGACACCCCGGTCAACCGGGAGATCCTGGGGGATACGGGCGTCTATGCGCCCCTGGGGGATACCGCCGCCTTCGCCGCCCGCATCGCGGACCTACTGGCGGACCGGGACGGGTTGAAGGGGCGGGGGGAACGGGTCCGGGCCAAGGCGGTCCACGACCACGCCTGGCAGGCCAGGGGCGCCCGTCTGGCCGAGGTGTGCCGGGCGGTTACCGGTGCGTCGGAGCCCTGAAAAAGGGGGTTGTGCGTTTACGTTGAAAAAAATTGCACAAAAAATGTTGACACACAGGCCTGATTTTGGTAAAAAACAAAACTCACCAAGCGGGAATAACTCAGTGGTAGAGTGCAACCTTGCCAAGGTTGAAGTCGCGGGTTCGAATCCCGTTTCCCGCTCCATTTAGAGCGCACAAGCCAGGCCAAAAGCCTGGCTTTTTTGCGTCCTGCGTTGGAGGCGCCCCCACATCCAGCCACCCGCTCACCACAAGCCACTCACCAGAACCATCAACAGCGGCCCGGCTATGCAACAGGCGGCGAGGAGGAGCAAGCCGATGAAGGCGATGGCCATGCCCGGCACTTCGTGGACAGGTCTTTCGTGGCAGGTCGTCATTGCTGTATACCTCCTGATGCCAGTATAGCGCAAACGGCACCGCACCGGGGAGAGGTAAAAAAACGATCCGCCTGCCCCAAAGGGGCCAGGCCGTGCCTACAGGGTCTGGGCTGCCGATGCGATGGTGACCGCCAGGGTGGCCCGCGCCCAGGGGAAACGCGCCTTGATCACGTCGAAATCCGGGCCCGCGGTCACGAAGGCGGCCGTCCCCTTGATCAAGAAGCCGGTGCCGGGCCCCTGCTTCCCGGCCACCTTGGAGCTGCCCAGGGTGATCAGAACCTGGTCGTTGTAGGCCACATTGGCCTCAGTGTGCTGCATGTACCCGGCCGGGATCAAGAGCCGTCCCTCCGGGGAGACGATCAGGTAGCTGTTCCAGGTGTTGACCATGTGCGGCCCGTCCGGGCCCAGGGTGGCGATGGCCACGACCCCGTCCTGTTTCATCACTTCCACTAATTTTCCCGGAATCATGTGTAACCTCCTTGTTGGGTATAGTTTCCCTTTGCCGCCCCCCGAAGGGATACGGTATACTGCTGTCTCTATGATGCAACCCATCCTTGATCCGCGGGGGCGTTATGTTCATCCTGAACCTCCATGACCAGACCCCTCTGTACCGGCAATTGTACCACCAGATCAGGGAACGGGTCCTGTCGGGGGAGTTGCCGGCCGACAGTCGGCTCCCCTCGGTCCGGGACCTGGCCGCCGAGCTTGCCGCCAGCCGCACCACGGTGGAGAGCGCCTACCTGGAGCTGTACGGCGAGGGGTACATCTACAGCAAGCCGCGCAGCGGCTACTTCGTCTCGGCCCTGGACAGCGAGGCCGCGCCCCGCTCCCTCATCCCGGCCGCGCCCCGGCAGACTCCACTCCAGGACCCCCCGCACCCCTGCGCCTTCGACTTCCATCCCGCCCGGCTCGACCCGGCGAGCTTTCCGGCCGCCATCTGGCGCCGGCTCTTCCTGGAGACCCTGCGGGACAGCGTCCGCGAACTGACCCACTATAGCGAGCCCCAGGGGGATTGGGGGCTGCGCGTCGCAATCCGCGCCTACCTGGAACGTTCCCGGGGCGTGGTGTGCGACCCGGAGCAGATCGTGATCTGCGCCGGCCTGCAACAGAGCCTGGATATCGTGGCCGTTCTGCTGAAGGACGGCCACTCCGCCGTGGCGGTGGAGGACCCGGGCTACCCGTTGCCCCGCTCCCTTTTCCGCAATCACGGCTACCGGGTCATCCCCCTGCCGGTCGGGCCGGGGGGACTCGACCTGGCGGCTCTCCGGGGAAGCGGCGGCACCGTAGCCTACGTCACCCCGTCCCATCAACTCCCCATGGGGTATGTCATGCCGGTGGCCAACCGGCTGCGGCTGATTGAGTGGGCCGCAACCGGCGGCAAGATGATCATCGAGGACGACTACGACAGCGAACTGCGCTATCACGGCAAGCCGATCCCCTCGTTGCAGGGGCTGCGTCCGGACGGGAACATCATCTATCTGGGGACCTTCTCCAAGATCCTCTCCCCGGCCCTGCGGGCGAGCTACCTCGTGTTGCCCCGGACCCTGCTCGCCCCTTACCACCACCGCTTCAGTCATTACTTCTCGACCGTGCCGCTCTTGGAGCAGAAGACCCTGGCCGCGTTCATGGAGCAGGGACACTGGGAACGGCACATCCGGCGGATGCGCATCATCTGCAAGCGAAAACACGATGCCCTGCTTCACGCCCTGGAACGGCACTTCGGAAACCAGGCCGCCATTATCGGCCAGGGCGCCGGACTCCACGTGGCCGTACAGCTCTTGGGCCCTGGCCCGGACGAAACAGAGCTGATCGACCGGGCCCGCCACAGGGGCGTCCGGCTGTTCCCCTTTTCCGCAACCTGTGACGTCCCCCGGAGCGGCCCGCCCATGGTGTTGCTCGGCTTCGGCGGTATGAACGGCGACGAGATCGAACAGGGGGTCCGGCTCCTGCTCCAGGCATGGCGGAACAGCCCCTGATATCCCCACTATAAGGGAAAACTGCCCGTGCTGACAGGTGCAGTTATGAATAATTTTACCGGGGCAGATGGGGGCACCGGGGTGAGCCGGAGAAAACGACGTTGCCGGTGCCGGGTGACCATGCCCGGAAACTGCGCTTGCGCATGAACCGAACAGTCCCCCATTCCTCCATAACGACGTGATTTTATATCGGCTCCCCCCAGGGTGGCCGCCGATATCCGGGGCCGGCAAGCCAACCGGCAAAACTTTGCTATACTTATCATGTGTGAGCTACGAAAACGGCACCCCTGGGCGGGGAGGCCCGGACAAGGAGCGAATGATGATCAGAAGAGCGTTCGACCCGGAGTTGGCAACCAGGATCGTCAAGGACGTCCCGCTGTTTATCAGTTTCTCCGACGAGGAGATCGCCGAGTTGCTGGAAAAAACAGCCATTTACAGCTATCACAAGGATGAGATTATTATCAACGCCGACGAGCATATCGAGCAGATGTACATCATTCTGAAGGGGCGGGTCAGGGTCGTTGACCTGTCGAGCAGCGGGGAAGAACGGGTCATGGCGTTCCGTCACCGGGGCGATTATTTCGGCGATATGGGGCTTCTGGACGGCAAAACCGATTTTGCCACGGTGGTCGCCACGGAGCCGTGCAAGGTCCTGTTGATCGGGAAGAGCGCGTTCGACGAATTCTTCCTGAACAACAACAAGGCGCTGCGTCAGGTCATCACCGTGCTGTGCCAGCGTCTGCGGGAAAGCTGGCTCTTCCATAACGTCATCGGGATCAACGATGCCGAGTCGAAGATCAGGGCCACCCTGGCGCACTACAGCACGACGCTGGGGACCAGGAACAGCCACGGCATCATCATTAATTCCATCTTCTCCCAGCAAAGCATCGCCGACCGGGTTCAGATCACCCGGGAAACGGTCACCAGGGTGCTGCGGAAGATGAAGGAGCAGCACGAGATCGAGATGGTCGGGCGGCACTTCAAGCTGATGCCCACCTTTTTCGACAAATACCGCCAGTCCCAATTGTACAAGAACCTCTCCTCGGACTTTTAGGTCAGATGCAGGAAGGGGCCGGATCGTTGGACCCGGCCCCTTCGCTTTTCCTGTTCCCCACCTTTTCTGTCTGCCAGCGATTGTTCAGAATTGTAAATGCCTCGGTCGGTCGGCATTCTTTTCAGGCTTCCTCAACGAGGGCCAGCCGGTTGATGGCGATGGCAGGACGGGGTGTTCACTCTGCTGCCTAAACGGTTGCCGATGAAATCTGGGAGGTGTTTTCCGCATCATGGGCATAGCTGTTCGAACTGAGCTGCAGGTAGTCCTTCAGCGCCGAGCTGAGCAGCGCCTGCAGGCTGGCGGCGGAACTGTCGCTGCCGGTGTCCGTCGTGGCTGACGCTGTTGCGGCGGACGACGAGGAAGCTTTGTCCAGGGCATCCAACAGCGCCTGGAGCGTTTGGGCGACGGTATCCTGGGTATCGCCGCTGGCCTGGGTTGAGGATGGGGTGGGTGCGACACCCTCGGGCGGTTGCGGCGGCGGGGACGACAGTTTGTCCTCGATCCGGGAGAAGACTGTCTGGGCATCGGTCAGGTTGCCGGATTGCAGGGCGCTGCCCAGGCTCCGGAGATCCTGGCTGAACGGATCGTTGCCCTGGCCGCCGTCCTGCGCTGAGACATCCTCCTGGAGCGTTGCGAAGGCCGTCTGGGCGTCGGATAGGTTGCCCGACGTCAAGGCCGCGCTCAGGGCCTGGAAGTCCTGTGCCAGGGGATTGGTGTCCGAAGAACTCGTGGAGTCGGTGGAGTCGGCGGCAGCCGTCGAGTCGGTGGAGAGCAGCGAGGCAAGGTCCATCTGCTGCTTGGCAAACTCACCTTGTCCCTTCATGTGCTGCTGGATCTTGTCGAGGGCATTCCGGGCATCGGTCAGGTTGCCCGATTGGAGGGCGCTGCCTAAACTCTGGATGTCCTGGGCCATGGGGTTGTTGCTATCGTTGCCAACGCTGTCCGTGCCGCTCGTGCCCGATTGCGCTGCCTTATCCGAGGCAAGCGCGGCGTATGCCTGTTGGGCGTCGGTCATGTCGCCCGACTGGAGGGCGGTGCTGATGTCCTGAAAATCCTGGGCAATCTTGGCAAAAAAACTGGAACTGCTGGAAGAGATACCTGAAATTGACATGTGTAGACCTCCTTGTGGTAGAATGAACCGGGTTGGAAGCGCCGGTCTGGATCAACGGGGACTCGTGACGCGATGTGCTTGCGCTATCCGTCCATAGGGGCTCCTTTCACGGTTGGAACGCCTGACCCACGCCCTTCCCGGAGGCGGGTGCCGGCGTCTTTTCGCATGGTACGTATCGTGTGTACGCGCGAAATGAGGATGAATTGTGAAGGAAAAGAGAAAGTTTTTGTGCAATTTGCCGCTATGGTGGCAAATTTTCCTCGATTGCTGCATATTTCATCCATAGTCCTTCGCTATCCTCATGGCCGGCATCGTGAATTTTCGCCGCAACCGGCACAAACATCCCCGGCCATACGTTGTGATGACAGGGGAGAAAAGGTGGTTCCCATGAAACACAGTACCCGGGGCCGATGGGCCTGTTTTGGCGTGGCCGTAAGTATGCTCGTTCTTCCCCGTTTGGGGGAGGCCGCGCTCGGCGGGACCGCCGCTTCGGTCGCGGCGGACCGCGCGGCCCTTGCGGCCGTGCATCGGGCCACTACGACCCGCGGCGCCTACACGGTCCAGGAGTTCCGGTCCGATTCGAGCACCGTACGGGAATACGTCTCCGCGTCCGGTGTGGTGTTCGCCGTTGTCTGGAATGGCCGGGCGCATCCCGACCTCACCACCCTCCTCGGTTCCTATTCCGGCGAATATCGGGCCGCCCTGCGGCAAACCGCGCGCACGCGCGGGCTCCGGCGCCAGCAGGTGCAGTCGGATGGGGTCGTGGTGGAGAAGTGGGGACACATGCGGAATCTGCAGGGCAGGGCCTATGCCCCGGCATTGATCCCAACGGGGGTAACCATCGATGAAATCAAGTAACGTAGGCATGACGCTCCTTGTCATGGCCCTTGTCGCCGGCTGCGGTTCGGGCGGCAGCTCCGGCACCGGCAGTACCACGACCGGCACCACCAGCGGCACCACCGGCACCTCGACCGGCACCACGGGTACGACAACCGGCACTACCGCGAGCAATGTGCTCGCCGTCACCGTCAACGGTTCCCTCTGCTCCGGCAGCACCTCCGGCTCTTATGTCAACAAGCCGTGCGTCAGCGTGACGATCTGCACCCCCGGCACCTCCACCTGTCAGACCGTCAGCGACATCCTGCTGGATACCGGGAGTTACGGGTTGCGTATCTTCAGCACCGCCCTGACCGGGGTATCCCTTACCCAGGTAGCCAGCGCCGGCGGCGGGTCGTTGGCCGAATGCGTCCAGTTCGGGGACGGGTCTGCGTTGTGGGGGCCGGTCATGACGGCGGATGTGGTCCTGGGGGGAGAATCCAGCGTGCAGATGCCGATCCAGGTGATCAACGCCGGCTTCGGTTCCCCTCCCCAGACTTGCAGGAGTGCCGATGCCAGCCCCACGGCGGCGGGATTCAACGGGATACTGGGGGTGGGGTTATTTGCGCGGGATTGCGGTGCGGGTTGCGTCGACGCGGCCGATAACGGGATGTACTACTCCTGCAGCGGATCGAGTTGCACCGCCACGGCGGCGGAACTCGCCAAACAGGTGCCCAACCCGGTGGCGCTGCTCCCGCTGGACAATAACGGCGTAATCGTGCAACTCCCCACGGTCGCCACGAACGGGGCCGCCTCAGCCGCAGGCTCGCTCACCCTGGGGATCGGCACCCGCTCCAACAACATCCCCTCGTCGGTAACCACATACCCTGCCGATGCGTCGACCGCCGAGTTCCTCACGACCTATAACGGCACGACCTACGCCAGCTTTCTGGACACCGGTTCCAACGGCCTGTACTTCCCTGCCACAAGCCTTGTGTCGGCCTGCACCGTCTCCGGTTATTCCGCCTGGTTCTGCCCCGCGACGACCAAGAGCCTGAGCGCCGTCAACGCCGGGTATAACGGTTCGCCCTTCGGCACCATCGACTTCACGATCGGTAGCGCCGTCACCATGTTCAACTCGTCCTACATGGTGTTCCCCGCCCTTGGGGGCGCCATGAGCGGCGGCTTCGACTGGGGCCTCCCCTTCTTTCTGGGGAGAAACGTCTATGTGGGGATCGACGGAACGGGCTCCCCCCTGGGAACCGGCCCGTACTGGGCGTACTGATGGTCTTGGGTGCTCCTCCGACAACCGTAATAACGGCAGCCAGGCCACGGAGCCACGGAAACCCCCGGAGGAAGCAGGGGGATAACCTATCCGTTACAGCACCTCGAATTTGTACCCCACGCCGTACACCGAATGGATCAGCTCCGCCTCGGGATCGACGCTGGCGATCTTTTTCCGCAGCTTCTTGATATGGCTGTCGATGGTGCGGTCGCTCACGGTGCGCTGGTCGAGGTAGATCTGGTCCATGAGTTGCTGCCGGCTGTAGATGCGCCCCGGGCTGGCGACGAGGAACTGCAGGAGTTTGAATTCAACCGCCGTGAGATCCAGGTCATTGCCGGTGAGGGTGGCCCGGTAACGCGGCTCGTCCAGGACGAGCCCATGCGCCTGGGTCGTCTGTTCGCTCCCGGCCCGGCGCAGGACCGACTTGACCCGCGCCACCACCTCCCGGGGACTGAACGGCTTGCAGATGTAGTCGTCGGCGCCCAATTCGAGCCCGAGCAGGCGGTCGATCTCCTCGATGCGGGCGGTGACCATGATGATCGGCACGCTGGAGAAGGTGCGGATGTCCTTGCAGATCTCGATACCGTCGCGGCCCGGCAGCATCAGGTCGAGGAGAATGAGGGCGGGCGTATGTTCCCGCACCCAGGCGACAACCTCCAGGCCATTGTCCAGGCGGTGGGCGTCGTAGCCGTTCTGGTGCAGGTAATCGTGCAGCAGCGCCGCCAGTTTCTCTTCGTCTTCTACAATCAGTATCTTGCCATTCATCAGCATCTCCCCGTCAACGGTAGTTCTATTCTGATCCAGATTCCCCCAAGCGATGAGGGGTGGGCGGTAATGGTCCCTGCGTGGGCCTCGACGATATTGCGGCAGATGGCCAGGCCGAGTCCGGCGCCCCCGGCGGCCCGGTTGCGGGAGGCCTCCACCCGGTAGAGCCGTTCGAACAGCCGTTCAAGGTCGCCGGGCGGTACGCCGGGGGCCGAATCCTCGATGTCGATGGCGGCCAATTTTGACTGGTACGTCAGGCGGACGGCGATCGTGCCGCCCGGATCGGTATATTTCAGGGCATTGTCGAAGATATTGACGAAAAGCTGGCGCATGCGCTCGGGATCGCCGAACACCACGTCCGTTCCCTCCCCAAGGATCGTGGCGGCCACGGTAATCTCCCGGGCGGCGAACTGGGGGCGGTAGGTGGCGAGCACCCCCGTCAGCAGGGCGTCCAGCTCCAGCTCCACTTTGCGGTAGGTCAAGGCGCCCACATCGGAGAGGGAGAGTTGGTAGAGGTCGTTCACCAGGTGTTCCAGGCGCAGCACCTCCCCGTGGAGGGAGTCGATGGCGTCCGGGTTTGTCGGGCGGATCCCGTCCTGGATCGCCTCGATTTCGCCCCGCAGGATGGCCAGGGGGGTGCGCAGTTCGTGGGAGATATCGGCGACCCACTGGCGCCGTGTCTGATCGTTTTTTTCCAGGGTCAGGGCCAGGGAATTGAACCCCCGGGCAAGCTGACCCAGTTCGTCCGTCGATGTTATGGGTACCCGGGTGGTGTACTCTCCGGACGCAAGCCGCTCGGTGGCCGCGGCCAGGGCCTTGATCGGCCGGACCAGGCGGTTGGCCAGGGGAAGGGCGAACCCTGCGGCCAGGAGCACGATGGTTCCGGCGATCAGGCTCAGAGCGGATTGGACATCCTTGAGAAAGCGGCGCTGGAAGTCGTCCGTGAGCCGTTTGTGGGGCAGGAGTCCCAGGTAGCCCACGGTCCTGTTGCGGTATTGGAGCGGCTTGAGAGTGGTGTCCGCCGGGATCTCCGCCGGAGCGAATACCGGCTGTTTGTTCCCGTCCAGCAGGAGGAACATCCTGCCGATCTCCCGGGGCGGGTGGCCCATGGGTGGGGGGAGGAGGGGCCGCGGCTCCCGGTCATGCTCCCCGGGCCGGGGGCCTCCCTGGGGCTGCTCCTCGGGGGGCCTGGGGTGACCTTGGGGGAATGTTTCCGCAATGAGCCGGAGCCACTGCTCCGGTTCGTTCTTCAGGTAATCCCAGCCACCCTGGGCGGCATAGCCCGACTCCAGCCGCACCGCCAGCCGCGCGAACTGGGTCTGCTCAACGTTGTGCAGGTAGCGCCGAAACCCATGTTCCACGCTCCACTGCATGATGAAGAACGTGCTGAGTACGGTCAGGATGGCGGCCGCCAGGATCACCAGGAACAGGCGGTAGGTGATGCGGATCTTCATCGACCAAAATCCCCTTGTCATCGTTACGGCGGTCCCGCGGACCGACCATAAACAGAATAGGCGATTATTATCACAAACCGTGGGCGAGGACCATCTTCAGAATTGTCTGTCCGCTTTTTTCATAATTGTTACATATTTCAACCATATTGGCTTGCTAGCCTTTTCCCATGGTAACGAGTGCTTTTTAACGGCGGATCGACGGTTGCGCCGATGGCGTTGGCGGAACAGTACAAGTCGCGGAAAGGAGTGAAGTATGGGAATACGCGGTATGAAACGGCTAGGCGCCCTGCTCGTGGCGGGCGTCATGGTTTCGGCCCCGGCATGGGCCAGTGTGGGGCCTACCCCGGGCGAGCGCCGGGAGCCCCCCCAGGCGGCATTCGATGCCTGCAAGGACAAAAGCGAAGGGGCCGCTGTGGAGATCGTCACCCCCAACGGTGGCACGATCAAGGCGACCTGCAGAAAGTTTGCGGATCAGTTGGTGGCGGTCCCGGAAGACGCACCGCCTCCTCAGCCTCGGAACTGAACGGCAATGACGACAACCAACGAATGGCAGGAACAGGCGAGGGGAGAATCCTTATGAAACGGCAGATCATGGTGTGCGTCCTGCTGGCGGCAACGGCACTAGGCACCAATGGCGGCTGGGCCAGGGCGACGGGCGAAAGCGGACACGGGGGGATGGATGAGCGGGGCATGGGGGGGCCGGGGATGATGCCGCCTCCGTCCGAGGAGATGGTCGCCCACATGGCGCAGCGGCTCAAGCTGACCAGCGACCAGCAGAAGAAGGTCAAGGCGCTGTTTGCGGCAGAACGGGAAAAAACGGCGCCGCTGATGCAGAAAATGGCGGAATATCACAAGCAGCTGCGCGATGCCTCCCGTGCCGCAACGTTCGATGAAGCGGCCATCCGTGCCATTGCAACAAAGAAGGCCCAGGCCGAGGTCGAGCTGCTCGTTTCGTTCGAGCGGACGCGCAGCCAGGTCAATGCCCTGTTGACCCCGGAACAGCGGGCCCTTGCCGACAAATGCCCACCACCGCCTCCCCACCGCGGCCATGGGCCTGAGGGGAGGTGCGGCTGTGGACACGGGCCGGAGCACATGCCGCCGCCACCCTGCGATGACGGCCCCGGCAAGGACGGTGACCGGATGCCGGGACCCGGTCCCGGCCCTGGCGAGGGACAGAGATAGGTGACGTGGGGATGGCCGCCACGAGGAGGCTGTCCCCATAATCCTCTACGAACAGAAGTGCGGGAGGCTGCGATGGTATTACCTTATCTTCGAGAACAGGTGCGGGAAACATGCCCGGTCAAGCTTGACATCCTGGGCATGGCCGTCACGGAAATAGACCATGTCTCCGCCCTGCGCAGCGGGATGGAATTGGTGGCCGGGATCATCGTCATGGCGGTCAGGTGGGGCGGCGCAGCCGACCTGGCCGGGGTGGCGACCGGCGACATCATCTCCGAGGTAGACGGAAAACCTACCAGAACCATCAAAGACCTGAAGGATACCCTGGCCGCCCACGAGGCCCAGACACCGATCAGGTTGCTGTTCCGGCGCGTCGGCGCGTGGCGATATCTCGCCCTGCCGTACGAAGAAGAGAGCCTTGGAAGAGAGGGAGGCTCCTGTTGCTGCTGAACCCGCTATACATCGAGGCGCTCGCTTCGTTGACTTGCCTCCTCAACGGATCGGGTGCCGTGCTTTCTCACCCGTTTATGCACCCCCGACGATTTCCACATCTTTTCACGGCAAGTGCAATAATCTCTTGACTCTTTTACCTGATAATTTAAAACAAACGTCGAGGTGCGGCTCCATGCCCTCGGCGAGGCCATGAATGGGGGAGGCCTCCCACCCCTTGGACGACCTCGAGGCGTTTGCGGATCATGTGGTGAAATTTTCCCTGGCCCGGATGGCAGCCACTCGCGGCCAGGCATAGAAATGGATCGATTCAATGACAAAGTTAGCGCGTAAACGAATCATCATCGCCCTGGGCATCGTCGTGCTCCTCGCGGGGGGCGGTTTTGGGGTCAGGCATTTTTTCTTCGCCAAGCCCAAGGTCACCTATGTCACGGCAAGCGCAGCCAGGATGGACATCGAGGAAAGTGTCCTGGCCAGCGGCATCCTGAAGGCCTTCAAGACGGTCGCGGTCGGCGCCCAGGTGTCCGGGCAGTTGAAGACGTTGCACGTGGCCCTGGGGGACAGGGTCAAGAAGGGGCAGTTGGTGGCAGAGATCGATTCGGTGACCCAGTTGAACTCCCTCAAGGACGCGGAGGCCCAGGTGGAGAACCTGCGCGCCCAGAAGCGCTCCTCCCAGGCGCTCCTGAAGCAGTACACCCTGGCCTGGCAGCGCCAGAGCCAGATGGCGTCCCAGGACGCCGCCTCCCATGCGGACCTGGAAAGCGCCCAGGCATCGCTCGACAGTACGCGTCATACCATCGCCTCCCTGGATGCCCAGATCAAGAAGGCGATCATTGCCGTGGATACGGCCAAGGCCAACCTGGGGTACACCCAGATCAGCGCTCCCATGGACGGGACCGTCATCTCCATCGATACGGACGAAGGGCAGACCGTGGTCTCCACCCAGTCGGCCACCACCATCATCACCCTGGCCACCCTGGATACCATTACCGTCAAGGCCAAGATCTCGGAAGCGGACGTCATGCGGGTCAAACCGGGCCTGACGACCTATTTCACCCTGCTGGGGGATGCGGACACGAAATACTACAGTAAATTGCGGGCCATAGAGCCGGGGCCGGTTTCCAGCAGCACCAGCAGCACCACCAGTAGCAGCAGTTCCAGCAGCAGTTCGGCGGTCTATTACTACGGCCTGTTCGAAGTTCCCAACCCGGCCAACAAGCTGCGGGTCTCCATGACCGCACAGGTGTCCATCGTACTGAATGAGGCGAAACACGCCCTCTGCATCCCCTCTTCGGCCCTGGGGGACAAGCTGAAGGACGGCCGCTATACGGTGCGGGTCCTGAGAAACGATGTGCCCGAGAGCCGTACCATCCGGGTGGGCATCAATAACAGCGTCTACGCACAGGTGCTGGAGGGATTACGGGAGGGGGACAAGGTCGTGGTGGGGGACAGCACTACCGTGCCGGCGACCACCACCAGCCAGCACCCCGGGCCGCCGCCGGGGGGGAGGCGCTGAGCATGGACCGGCCATTGCTCGAACTCACCGGCCTGGGACGCCGGTTCGTCACCGGCGGGCAGGAGATCCCGGTGCTGAAGGGGATCAACCTCGCCATCCATGCGGGCGAGATGGTCGCCATCGTCGGCGCCTCCGGCTCGGGAAAGTCCACCCTGATGAATATCCTGGGCTGCCTGGACCGCCCCAGCGAGGGGAGCTATACGGTCAACGGCCAGGAGACCGGCGCCCTGTCCGGCGATGAGCTGGCCAAGCTGCGCCGGGAATACTTCGGCTTCATCTTCCAGCGCTATCATCTCATGCCGCACCTGAGCGCGACCCAGAATACCGAGATTCCGGCGGTCTATTCCGGGGTCAAGAAGGCCCCGCGCCGGGCCCGAGCCCATGAACTGCTGGCCCGCCTCGGTCTCGAGGACCGCTGGGACCACCGCCCCAACCAGCTCTCGGGCGGCCAACAGCAGCGGGTGAGTATCGCCCGGGCGCTCATGAACGGGGGCGACGTCATCCTGGCCGACGAGCCGACCGGTGCCCTGGACAGCAAAAGCGGCCAGGAGATGATGAACATCCTCCACGAACTGCACGGCCGGGGCCACACCATCATCCTGGTCACCCACGACATGCAGGTGGCGGGCAACGCCGAGCGCATCATCGAGATCAGCGACGGCGAGATCATCCGGGACCAGCCCAACCCGAAGGCACCGGCAAAGGATAAGGCCACCCTGCCGGAGAAACCCCTTGGGGAGGAGCCGGGCAACCCGCTCCAGGCCCATTGGGGGCGGTTCGCCGAGGCGTTCAAGATGGCCCTCATCGCCATGGCCTCCCACCGGATGCGGACGCTCCTCACCATGCTGGGCATCATCATCGGCATCACCTCGGTGGTCTCGGTGGTGGCGCTGGGGCAGGGGGCGCGCCAGAAGGTGATCAACGACATCAGCTCCATGGGCACCAATGTCATCGATATCTATCCCGGCAACGATTGGGGGGACGAGGACGCCGGCAGCATCTACACCCTGGTCCCGGCCGATATGGAGGCGCTGAAGTCCCAGGTTTACGTGGACAGCGCCACGCCGGGCACCAGCGACAGCGAATTGGTGCGCTACCGCAACATCAAGGCCAGCGCCTCCATCAAAGGCGTCGGCGAACAGTACTTCCGCGTGCGCGGCTACGAGATCGCGCAAGGTTCGGCGTTCGATGCCGAGGATGTGAAGCGGCAGGCCCAGGTGGTGGTGATCGACCAGAACACCAGCAAGAAGTTCTTCGCCAAGGAGGACCCCATCGGCAAGATCCTCTTCCTCGGCGCGCTCCCCTGCCAGGTCATCGGGGTGACCAAGGAGAAGGAGAGTCCCTTCGGCAACAATCAGAACCTGGAACTCTGGATGCCCTACAGCGCCGCCATGAGCCGGCTTCTGGGGCAGACCTATTTCAGCTCCATCACCGTTCGGGTGCGGGAGGGGGTCTCCAACCAGATCGCCGAGCAGAGCATCATCAAGCTGCTCAAACAGCGCCACGGAACCAAGGACTTCTATACCAACAGCAGCGACAGCATCCTCAAAACCGTGAAGAAGACCACCGCCACCCTCACCCTGATGATCTCGGCCATTGCCGTGATCTCGCTCATCGTGGGGGGGATCGGGGTCATGAACATCATGCTGGTCTCGGTCACGGAGCGTACCCATGAGATCGGCATCCGCATGGCGGTGGGCGCCCGGCAGGATGACATCATGCAGCAGTTCCTCATCGAATCGGTGCTGGTCTGCCTCATCGGCGGCTCCATCGGCATCGTGCTTTCCTATGGCGTGGGGCTGGTCTTCCAGATGTTCGTCACGAGCTTTACCATGAAATTTTCCATCTTCTCCATCGTTTCGGCATTTCTCTGTTCATCCCTGATCGGGGTCATGTTCGGCTTCCTGCCGGCGCGCAACGCCGCCCGGCTCGACCCGATCGAAGCGCTGGCACGGGAGTAACGACCATGATGATCCGATACCGGGCGCTCGCCCTGCTGCTCGCCGCCGTCCTGCTGACGGGAGGGTGCAGCCTGCTGCCCCGCAGCGACTATACGCCCCCCCAGGTCAGCCTGCCCCGCCAGTGGCAGGGAGAGGCCACCACCGGCACGGCGGTAGCCGACGGGAAACAGTGGTGGAAGAGGTTCAACGATCCGCTGCTGAATGAGTTGATCGAGCGGGCGCTCACCACCAACAACGACCTGGCCGCGGCCGCCATCAAGGTCCGCCGGGCCCAGCTCACCGCCCGGCTGACCAACACCAACCTGACCCCCTCCGTAAGCGTTACGGGGAACAGCAGCATCAGCCGCGACCTGAAGAACCATGCCGACACCCAGACCCATAGCGTGACCGGGTCGCTCAGCTACGAGGTGGACCTGTGGGGGAGGCTTGACGCCACGCGGGACGCCAGCCGCTGGGAGGCCGAGGCCACGGAGGTGGACCGGCGGAGCACGGCCTTGTCGCTCATCGGCACCACGGCGGCGGATTACTGGCAGGTCGCCTACCTGAACCAGCTCATCACCCTCGGCGAGGCGAGCATCGCCTATGCGGAAAAGAGTCTGGAACAGGTGGAGGTGAAATACCGTGCCGGCGCCGTTTCCAGCCTGGACCTGGTCCAGGCCCGGCAGGCCGTGGCCACCCAGAAGGCCGACCTCGCCTCGCTCCTGCGCCAGCGGGCCGAGGCGCGCAACGCCCTGGCGATCCTGTTCGACCAGGCGCCGGAGAACAGCGTGCCTGAGCGCACGGCGTTGCCGGACGGCCCGTTGCCGGCCGTGGCGGCAGGCCTGCCGGCCAGCCTGTTGGGCCAACGTCCCGATGTGCACGCCGCCGAGCTGCGCCTCAAGGAATACCTGGCAAACGTGGACAGCACCCGGGCCAGCTACTACCCGGCGCTCACCCTGACCGGCAGCCTGGGGAGCAGCAGCACCAGCTTGGCGAATGTGCTGCAGAACCCGGTCGCCGCCCTGGGCGCCGGCCTGACCCTGCCGTTTCTCCAGTGGAACACCATGCAGTTGAACGTGAAGATCTCGGAGACGCAGTACGAACAGGCGGTGGTCTCCTTCCGGCAGACCCTGTACGCCGCCCTGAGCGACGTGGAGAACGCCCTGGCGGGGCGCACCCAGTACGAAGCGGAGGGGAAACGGTTGGAAGAGGCGCTGGCGCTGGCGCAGCGGTCCGAGGAGTTGGCCGGAATCCGCTACCGCGCCGGCTATACCGCGGTGCAACTCTGGCTGGATGCCCAGGAGAGCCGGCGCAGCGCCGAGAAGAGCCTGGCGGCGAACCGCCTGAACCGGCTCAAGAACCTGATGACGCTTTATCAGGCCTTGGGCGGGGAAACGGGGACGGTCGCGCAGGGGCACTAGACCTGGAGAATACCGGTCCACGAAAAGCACGAACGTCGATAAGGAGAGCAACTGTCAAAACGTCACAGGCTCTCTCTCACAAAGTTCACGGAGGCACCGAGAAAAGCTGTAAAACATTTTTGGTAAAGCCATCATCAAGAGCGTTGATTTTCACGTGCCTTGTCTCTGGTGTCCTCCGTGCCTCTGTGAGCGGGTGGGAGAACAGCTTTTATTAAACTGCAGCACATGCCTTTTCCAGGTTACATCTCCCGTAGAGCCTCCCTCAGCGCCGATAACCGGTAGGGTTTCTGGATGAAGCCCGCCAGCCCCTTGCCCGCAAACTTCTGGGTAACCTCCTGCTCATTGTAGCCGCTGGACATGATCACCTTGACATCGGGCCTTATACGCCTGAGCTCGCGGAAACACTGCTCGCCGTTCATGTGCGGCATGGTCAGGTCGAGAAGGACGAAGGCGATGTCGGGGATCTCTTTGAAGAGGGCTACCGCCTCCCTGCCGTCCCTGGCGGTGGTGGTGCTGAAACCCAGCTCTTCAAGCAGTTCCGACCCGATGCCGAGGATGGTCTCATCGTCATCCACGAGCAGGACCTTTCCCTCACCATGCCAGTCGTCTCGGCTGCTGTCGTGACCGGCCGGTTCGGCAGGGCGGCTGGCGGCAGGCAGCAGAATCTTGAAGGTGGTCCCTCTGCCCGGCTCGGTGTAGATTTTGATGGCGCCCTTGTGGCCCCGCAGAATGCCGAGGACGGCGGCCATGCCGAGGCCGCGGCCGGTAAACTTGGTGGTGAAAAAGGGGTCGAAGATCTTGGCGAGGGTCTCTTTGTCCATGCCGCAGCCGGTGTCGGCAATTTCCAGGTAGACATAGGGCCCTTCGGTGATGTCTTCATCGAGCCACGTGTCTTTTAAATAACCGGCATCACAGTCCATGCAACCGGTGGTGACGGCGATGACGCCGCTTGTATCGCCGATGGCTTCGGAGGCGTTGATAATCAGGTTCATGATTATCTGGCGCATCTGGGTAGTGTCGGCCTCCACGAGCGGCAGGTCCTTGGCGAGGTTGAGACGTAATAGGGCGTTCTTGGAGATGGATACCTCAAGCATGTGCAGCATCTCCGTCAGAAGGGAATTCACGTTGATGTGCTCGACAACGAATTTTCCCTTGCCCGAGTAGGCGAGCATTTGCTTGGCGAGGTCGGCCGCCTGGGCGGCGGCATTCTCTATCCGGTGCAGATTCTCGACGGCGGGGGATTCGGTGGTGATGCGCATCAAGGCCAGATCGGCATTGCCCATGATGGTCATCAGGATGTTGTTGAAGTCGTGGGCGATGCCGCCGGCCAATACCCCCAGGCTCTCGAGTTTCTGGGCGTGGAGGAGTTGCTGTTCCAACTTCAGACGCTCGCTTTCCACCCTTTTCCGGTCCTCGATGTTTCTCGATATGGCTATGATTCCCTTGATATGGGGGTTGGAAAGCTGGTTGCAGGCGCACCATTCCACCCAGGTGTAGCTGCCATCCTTGTTCCTGTACCGGTACTGCACGTTTGCGATCTTCTCCGGGTTTTTCAGGAGTTCGTTGAAGACGTGATCGACGCGCTCCCGGTCTTCCGGGTGGGCGAGATCAAGGGGCGTAAGCCCCAACATATCGTCTTGAGTATACCCGTGAATTCGTTCGGCCGAGGGCGAGTTGTATGCAAAAGCTCCATCTTTACCGATAATACTGATGATGTCGGGTGACAGGGACATAATGCTGCGGAAGCGCTCCTCGCTCCCCGAGAGTTCCCGGGTTTTATTGGAAACGGCTCTCTTCAGCAACCTCAACCACACCAGCAGCCCGGCCACGAGGGCGGCAATCACCAGGGCCGAATAGCCCACATATCGGACGTACGGCGAAGCGCTTATGGGTATCCCCAGCCATTTTTTATCGATGGCGCGGTATTCGGCAGGCGTGATGTCGGCAAAACCTTTCTCGACCACGGCCAGCAGATTGTTCCGGCCCTTGGGCACCGCACGGTGAAACTCGCCGCTGTAAAGCGGTGCCGTCTCCCGAAACTGATCCTGTATCCCCATTTTGTTCAAATGATATAAAGCCGGCGGGCGGTCGACGGTAAATACCTTCACCTTGCCGTCATGGGCCGCCTCAATGATCTTCTCGTAACTGGGGTATTCCACGATGTTGGTGACGCCATGTTTCCTGAGAACGTCAAGGACATTGCCGCCGGCCTTGGCGGCAACCATGAATCCCCTGGCGTCGTCAGGCCCGCTGATGCCGGAGATATCCTTGTGGAAAAACAGCGGTACGGGGATAACCGCGTAGGGCTTGGTAAAGTCATATATTTTCTCGCGCTTCTCGTTGCGGAAGATCGTATCGATCACATCGAACTCGCCCGCGTCCATTCTGCGTTGGGCATCGCTCCAGTCGGTTCCGGTCAGTTCAACATGGATTCCGGTTCTCTTCTCCCAAAGGTGCCACTGGTCAACGGTAATGCCTTTCAATTGCCCCTGGTCGCCTTTGAAGACATACGGCGGGTAATTGTTGTCCATGACAACGCGGATTGATGCGGGGGAGGCGGCGGAATTCCGCTGGGATGAGGCAATGCAGGTGGAAGCGGCAAGCAAAAAGGTTGATAATGCAAAGAATCGCAGCACGTAAGACGCAATGGGGATGATCATGGAGTTCACACGCCTCCTGGAGAATGTCGTTGCATGGCATGATTCCGGGTCGTTACGCTCAAAACGCGCCATATCTCGACAGGGTGGACAAACCGGCACCATTTTGTCTGCCGCTGTCGACAAACATTACCCCAGTGAGCGAAAAAATAACAATAATTTAATAATAAGACGGCCGTTGGGGGGCAAAGCAACAGGACACAGAGGAGATGACGGAGCCCATGCCCTCCGTGATCAGCGCTGGACGAATGCGAAGCTGCCCCCCAGGGCGGTGTAGGCGTCCATCATCCTGCCCAGCCCCTTCTTCTCCGCATCCGTGATCGCCCGCACCCGCTCGTCCGATTTCCCGATACAGGTGAGCGTCGCCTTGCGTGCCTTGATCAGGGCGCGCATGGCGTCGTAGGAGAGTTGATCCACCGGGGTGTCGAAATATTCGGCCACCTTGCCGGGGGACTTCTCCTGCTTGATGGCCGTGGCCGGTATGGTGAAGGTCTTGGCGTCCGCCTTGATCCTGAAGGCGGTTATGTCCAGAGCCCGTTTGCCCACGGACTGGATGCAGAACTTGGGCCAGACGCTCCCGGACACCTCCACCAGGTAGAGGAAAAGCCCTTCGCTGAATCTGTCCCGAGGGGTTGATTCATCCAGATAGCGCAAGGGGCTCTGGGTCGTGTCCGCCTCTTTCCTGATGCCGGGCAATTTGCGGGCGCGGGGGTTGGAGGCCAGCAGCTTCCGCAACTCCTCGTATTCCGCCGAGTCTTTGGGCGCCTTGCTCAGTTGCAGGTGCGCCGTGGAGTAGTCCCCCTGGCTCACCGCATCGCGGACGGCATCCGTGACCGATTTGGAGGTGGCCTTGGATATGATGTCCGCCTTTTCCGACTCGGAGACGATGACCGCAGGTTCTTTCTTCTTGTCGGACTGGAGCGTCGAAGAGTCGCCTTTGAAAAAATGGTTGAGGGCGAAGAACAGGAGGGGGGACAGGAGTACGATGCCGACAAAGATGATCGTGTAGCGGGTTTCCTCGGGCAGCGGTTTCTTGAACATTACCGGTTCCTTCTTTGCGGAAGATGGTCACACGTTCAACTGGTTATACGCTTAATGAAAAAAATATCCAGAGGAATGGGGGAGGGGAGGGACGGTCCCGGCAGGCTCAAAGACCTTCTCCAATCTTGCGGAGCGCCTCGTTGGCCGCCCCCCCCAGCCTTTGGCCGGGGGGGAAATAATCGGGATGGGGCCGCCTTCCCGGAGGGGGGCAGCCCGTCAGGAAAGCAGGTGCACGAAGAGGCCGCTCCGCAGTTTGGGCTCGAACCAGGTGGATTTGGGGGGCATGATCCGGTCCTGGTCGGCCAGTTCGATCAGCTCGCGGATCGAGGTCGGGTAGAGGGAGAAGGCCACGGCGTACTCGCCCGAATCCACCAGCTTCACCAGTTCATCGTTTCCCCTGATGCCGCCGACAAAATGGATGCGTTTGTCGGTGCGGGGATTGCCGATGCCCAGGATGGGGTCGAGCAGGCGGTCCTGGAGAATCGACACGTCCAGGCGGCCGACCGTGTCCGACTCGTCCACGATGGTGTCGCGGGCGTGGAGTTGATACCAGCGGCCATCCAGATACATGCCGAACTGATGGCGCTCGCACGGTATGACCGGCACCGGGGAAGGGAGGAGCGTGAAAGCCTCCTCCACCCGGGCCAGGAATTCGGCCGCAGTCCGGCCGTTCAAATCCTTGACGGCACGATTGTAAGGCATGATGTTGAGCTGGGTTTCGGGGAAGATGACGGTGAGGAAGACGTTGTACTCCTCCCGGCCGGTATGGCCCGGATTCTTCTCCCGGCGCAGTTCGCGCACCCGGCCGGCAGCGGCGCTGCGGTGATGGCCATCGGCCACGTACAGGCGGGGAATGGCGGCGAACAGGCCGGTCAGCCGGCCGATGAGCGTCTGGTCGGCGACGATCCAGAGGGTGTGGCTCACGCCGTCGTCGGTGGTGAAATCGTATTCGGGGGGCGCGGCCGTAATCCCCGAGATGATGGTCTCGATCTCTGCGCTGGAGCGGGAGAGGTAGAAGACCGGCTCGTCGTTGGCGTCCAGGCAGTCGATGTGCCTGACCCGGTCATCCTCCTTGTCGGCCCTGGTGAGCTCGTGCTTCTTGATGACGCCGGACTGATAGTCGTCCACGCTGGTGCAGACCACCAGACCGGTCTGGGTGATCTCCCCCATACGCTGGCGGTAGACGTAGAAGCATTCCCGGTCGTCCTGGACCAGGATGCCGCGCCGGATGAATTCTGCCAGGTTTTTCCTTCCCTGCACATAGACCGGCTCGTCGTGAGGGTCGGTCCCGGCGGCAAGGTCGATCTCGGGCCGGGAGACGTGCAGGAAACTGGCGGGGTTGCCGGCCGCCATCTGGCGGGCCTCTGCCACGTTCATTACGTCATAGGGGAGGGCCGCTACCTTGTCGGCCAGATCTTTGGGGGGGCGCAGTGCCCGGAACGGTTTGATGAATGCCATGGTAAAACCTCGTGGTCGTAGTCTGAATCAGTGATCCCCTCACCCGGCCTTCGGCCACCCTCTCCCCGTGGAAGAGGGCAGAGGGATATTCCTTCTCCCGGCGGGAGAAGGTGCCCCAAAGGGGCGGATGAGGGGGCTTTCGGCTTGCTGCTGAAAGCTTGTTCTGAGCCTATTGAAAATACCGGCGTGCGCCGATAAAGTGCCGCTCGAAATAACTTTCGTCAACAGCGGATACCTTGATGTCCTCGCCGCGGCGGGGGGCGTGCACGAACCTGCCGCTCCCCACGTAGATACCCACGTGGCTGATGCTGTCGGCCGATGAGCCGAAAAAGAGCAAATCCCCATCCCGCAGGTCATCCTTCGCTACCTGGTCGCCGGCCTTGAACTGGTCGCGGGAGGTCCGGGGAATGCTGAGGCCGCACAGGTTGTAGACCGCCCGCACAAAGCCGCTGCAATCCATGCCGTCCACCACGTTTTCCCCACCCCAGCGGTAGGGGATGCCCACGAAACGTTCGGCGGTGCGGGCGGCGATGGCCCCCATGTCCCGGTCGCCCCGCGCCGGCCTCGGCTGGGCGCTCTCCGCCATCTTGCCGGTCCGGGCCGTACCCTTGTCCCACGCCGTTTTGGAACCATCGGTGGAACGGGGCGAGGTGATCTCTTCCCCCACCGGTTTCTGCCACCCCGCTCCCCGGGGGCGGGCAAAGACGATCTCGTTGGGGGGGGCGATATAGTAGCCGCCGATCAGCCGGTCCGCCACCAGCCGTTTGGCCGCGGCGCGGGCCTTGTCCTTCGTGGCGAAGTCGCCGAAACGCACGGCATAGATACCGTTGTCCTTGCGGAAGTAAAAGGCCTCGATCCCCTTTTTCTGGAGGGTGTCGGTAAAACGCTCGGCATTCTTGACGTCGGCGAAGGCGCCCATCTGGATGGCGAAGCCCAGGCGGTCGAGCCCCGATGGCGAGGCCGCGTGCCCGCAACCCGGGCTGGAAAGGAGTACGATGGCGAATAAGGCGATGATGGCTGGTTTGCTGGTAGAGAACATGGCTCGAAGATGTCTTTGTTGTGACGTGATGAAAAGGGTCGAATGGAACTAGTATCCATAATTGACCACAGGGAGTAAAGAACTTTTTGTCCCGGTCGCCCGGCATGCTTGTCCCGATGCGGGAGACTCTCCCCCGTGGCCCTGTCAAGTAATGTCGCGCTTTGGGGAAAAAATAATTGCAGTTGCAAATTGCCTGAAATATCATATAATAACAAACATTGACAAAAGTTTGTTTATGTGCCCTTGCCCTGAAGAGAGGGAAATACCATGACGACATATCCGATAACAACAGGGGGAACGGCGGCGGCAACGGACACCGCGATGGTTGTGAACCCGGTGTCCGGCGGCGCCGAGGCGGCCAATCCGACGACGGATAGCCTGGCGGTCACCCCGGAGGCGAAAGCCGCCGCGGCTGATACGGTAACCCTGCTGGGCAAGGACCGGTCCCAAGCCCAAGCCGCCATGAAAGACACCTCAGGGGGCAAGAGCAACAAAATCGGCAGCCGGATCGGAGCGGTGCTCTTTACCTACAACTCGAAAGGCGACCTGCGCATCAGGTTCATGGACAGCACCAACACCCTGGTGTACCAGACGCCGCCGGTGATGATGGCGCGCATGATGGACCTCATGTTGCACGCCGGTTCATCGGTAAGCGCCCTGGTCTAGATTCCGCCTGTCATAAAAGTACCTAAAAAGCCGTTCTCCGGTCACCCCGGCAGAACGGCTTTTTTGCGTCGGCAGGCCGGCGTGCTAGTCCACATCGGCCGTCTGGCGGCGCACCCCCATGAGGTAGGCCACCACGAAATCGTCCAGGGCCCCGTCCAGCACCGCGTCCGGGTTGCCCGATTCCACGCCGGTCCGCAGGTCCTTGACCATCTTGTAGGGATGCAGCACGTAGGAGCGGATCTGGCTCCCCCAGCCGATCTCCTTCTTCTCCGCGGCGATCTCCGAGGCCTTGGCGTTTCGCTCCTCAACCTCCCGCTCGTACAACTTGGCCCGCAGCACCTTCATGGCCGTGGCCCGGTTGAGGATCTGGCTCCGCTCGCTCTGGCAGGCCACCACGATGCCGGTGGGCAGGTGGGTGATGCGCACGGCCGAGTCGGTGGTGTTGACGTGCTGACCGCCGGAGCCGCTGGAGCGGTAGGTGTCCACCCGCAGGTCCGAGTCGGAGATCTTGATGCTGATATCCTCCTCCTCGATCTCGGGAAAGGCGTAGACCGAGGCAAAAGAGGTGTGGCGGCGGGCGTTGCTGTCGAAGGGGGAGATGCGCACCAGGCGGTGGATGCCCGCCTCGGCCTTGAGGTGGCCGTAGGCATACTCGCCGCTGACGCTGAAGGTGGCGGATTTGATGCCCGCTTCGTCCCCGGCCTGGTAGTCGGTGATGGCGGTCTTCCACCCCCTCTTCTCACAGTAGCGCAGGTACATGCGCAGCAGCATCTCGGCCCAGTCCTGGGATTCCGTCCCGCCGGCCCCGGGGTTGATGGAGATGAAACAGGAGTTGCGGTCATGGGGGCCGGAGAGCATGCGCTGAAATTCGGCCGCCTCGACACCCTGCTGGAGGAGGTTGTTCATCTCCCTGACCTCGGCAAGGGTCGCCTCGTCCTGGGCCTCTTCGCCCAACTCGATCATTACCCGCACGTCGTCCAACTGCCGGGCGAGGGTATCCCAGCTCTGGAGGAGCTTTTCCAGGGCGGTGCGCTTGCGGAGGACCTCCTGGGATTTGTCGAGGGCATCCCAGAAGCCGGGTACCGCAATCTGCGCTTCGATCTCCTGGAGCGCTTCCCGCTTGTCATCTATGTCAAAGAGACCCCCGAAGTTTGGCGATCCGTTCCTCAAAGTCCTGCATTTTTGCCACTTCTTCACGAAACATGTTCTCGTACTCCTTGATGGTTAGTAAAAAGTAAATCCGCCACAGAGACACAGAGACACGGAGGTCCACAGAGAAAGGCAGAAAAACTATTGGGTCAAACCTCTCGGTTCCGTGTGGGCCTTGCCCTTGGTTTTCTGTGTGTCTCTGTGTCTCTGTGGCAGAAGTTAGGGTTACCCTGAAATCTGCGTTTTCCTTTTTTGCCTGAACCGGGCCAACAGGACTACGCCCAAGGTAAGCATAGCACAGAACCAGGCCGGCGAGTCGCCTATTTTCAGATACAGAGAGTCGCCGCTCCCCGGCTGGATTTCGCCGGTGCACACCTCCTCCTGGAAGATGGTGCTCATGGCGCGGATGTGGCCGTTCTGGTCGATAATGGCGCTGATGCCGGTGTTTGCGGCCCGGATCAGCGGCGTCCGGGTCTCCACGGCGCGGAACACCGCGATGGAAAAGTGCTGGTAGGGAGCCGATGAACGGCCGTACCAGGCATCGTTGGTGATGTTCACCAGGATGCGGGCGCCGTTATTCACATATTCCCGGGCCAGCTCGGGAAAGACCCCTTCGTAACAGACCAGAAGGCCCGCCCGGGTCTTGCCCACATCCAACGGAGCGGCCTGCTCGCCGGGGGAGAAGTCGCCGATCCCCACCACCAGCTTGCTGACGAAGGGGAGTAGACGTTTGAGCGGCACATATTCCCCAAAGGGGACCAGGTGCAGTTTGTCCCCCCTGGCGCCGGTTTCGCCGTTGGGAGCAACGACGAAGGCGCTGTTGAGGAAGGTGCGGGTGCCGTTACGCAGTTCGTGGGCCGGGCTGCCGAAGAGCACGTAGGCGTTGATCTCACGCGCCAGGGAGCGGATCCGCTCCGCCTGCCGGAATTCGTCCTGGAAGAAGAACGGTGCGGCGCTTTCCGGCCAGACCACCAGGTCGACCCCTCCACGTGCGGCCTCGCGGGTGAGCCGCTCGTAGATATCCATGGTCTGTCCCTGAAAGGCCGGGCTCCATTTCACATCCTGATCGATGTTCCCCTGGATCAGGGCCACCCTGAGGGGCGATGCGGCGCTTTTTTCCTCTCCGTTCAGACGGCTGAAGCCGTAGAAAAGGGTGGCGGCGAACAGGAACAGGAGCAACAGGGCGCTTTTGGCGGGATAGGGGACGTTCGCCCCGGAAACCGCCCGCAGCACCCGGTAGAGGACCACATTGGTCAGCACGATCAACAGGGTGATGCCGTAGACGCCGCTTAAGTCCGCAATCTGGATCAGCGGCAGGATGCGGTACTGGGAGTGCCCCAGCATGGCCCAGGGAAAGCCGGTGAGCAGAAAGGAGCGGAGAAAGTCCAGGGCCACCCAGGCCACCGGCAGGGTGAAGACCAGTTTGACCCTCCCCAGTTCCCCATAGCGGGCGATCAGGGTGGCCAGCCCGTAAAACAGGGCCAGCCAGGCCGCCAGGGCGAGGTAGAGCGGAATGCTGACCGCCCAGGGGAGATGGCCGAAGTGGGTGACGACGATATTGATCCAGTAGAGGATGAGGATGTAGGCGGCCAGACCGCAGGTAAAGCCCAGGCGAAAGGCCTGGCGCAGGGACGCCCCTTCCAGGGAGATCAACAGCGGTATCAGGGCGATCCAGGCCAGGAAGGACAATCCGGCCGTGGGAAAGGAAAGGGCGATCAGGACCCCGGAGGCGATGGCAAAGAGCCCCGGCCGGTCGAGGACCGCTGCCAGTTGGGTACGCAGGGATGAAGGTCTCACTCGTCACCCTGCGCTTTACCGGCAATTGCGTCCAGACGTGCGATGCGGACCTGTTTTACCTTGCGCTCGTCGGCGTCCAGAATGGTCAGGTGCAGGCCGGACCCCTCCATGGTGTCGCCGACGGCGGGGATCTTGCCGGTCAGATGGAAGATCAGGCCGCCCACGGTGTCGAACTTGTCCCGTTCGATCTCCACGTCGAAGTGGTCTTCCAGATCCTCCACCGGCATGCGGGCGTCGGCGGTGATGGAACCGTCGCTGTTGGCGGTGAAGAGCGCCTCTTCCCGGTCATACTCGTCCTGGATGTCGCCCACGATCTGTTCCAGCAGGTCTTCGATGGTGATCAGCCCCGAGGTGCCGCCGTATTCGTCGATGACGATGGCCAGATGGACCCGTTTGCGCCTGAATTCCTGGAGCAGCTCTTCCAGATCCTTGGTCTCGGGGATAAAGTAGGGGGGGCGTATGATGGCGCGTACCTGGAGTTGCTCCTGGCCGTTATCCCAGAATTTAAGCAGGTCCTTGGCGTAGAGCAGGCCGATGATGTTGTCGGTGGTGTTCTCGTAGACCGGGATGCGGGAGTGGCCGCAGGCGATGATGGTTTCCAGCATCTCGGGGATGCCGGCCTCAATGTTGACGCAGGCCATATCGGTACGGGGCACCATGATCTCGCGCACCACCGTCGTGCGCAGCGAGAAGATGGAGCGGATCATCTCGCTCTCCTCCTCGTTGACCAGCCCCTCCTCCTCGGTGGCCTCGATAAAATCGTGGATCTCCTCTTCGGTGATCTTTTTGCGTCCGGTCACGAACCGGCTCACCAATTCGATAAAACCGGACCTTTTACTGCCGCCCTCTTCCAATGCTCTTTCCTCCTTTATGATCCAAGAAACTTAAATACGTAGAGAACGATAAGCGTGAGCCCCGCCCCGAGGCATGAACCCGCCACCACCTCGCCCATGGTGTGGATGCGCATGAACAGCCGCGAGTGGCTGACCATGAGCGCCAACGCGACGGACAAGAGGGAGGTGAGCGGGTCCCGGGAGTTGAGCGATGCCGCCGTGGCGATGGAGAAGGCGATGGCCGCATGGCCGCTGGGGGCCCCGCCGTGCAGGGGGCTCCCCTTGCCGAGCAGGCCCTTGAGCATGATCACGACGATCGTGACGATCAGGATCGAGACCATGGTACCGATATCCGAGGGTGCACCGAACATTGCAAGGACCTCCCCGTAGAGCGGCAGGATGTATTTGGCCAGGATCAGGTAGCCCATGATGGCGGCCCCGCAGGCGGCGACCAGGACCGCTCCGGCCGCGGTATCCTTTGCTATTTTCGCCAAATGGTTGTAGCCGGGCGAAACCAGGTCCACCACCGCCTCCACCGCCGTGTTGATCAGTTCCGCGAAGAGCACGAACAGGATCGACAGCGCCAGCAGGGCGAATTCCAGGGGATTCACCCTGAGGAAAAGCGCCACAAGGAGCACCACCCCGGCGGAGATGAAGTGATTGCGCATGTGCTTTTCAGTGCGGGCCGCGTGGATGATGCCCGCGATGGCACAGTTGACCGAATCGATGAACCGGTCGGGTTTTACGGGTTCAGGAACCCTTCCTTCTTCAGAAGATTGAATAATTCACTCTCCTTTTTTTCCATCCTGGCCGCTTCGGCCTCGCCGCTCCGTTCGTGGTCATAGCCGCGCAGGTGCAGGATGCCGTGCAGCAGCAGAAAGCAGATCCGATCGAAGGTTTCCATCTCACCCTCCTCGGCCTCCCGGGCAGCGGTGTCGGCCGAGATGACTACATCTCCCAGGGCATGGGGCGCGATGCCGGCGTATTCCCCCTCCTGGAGGGAGAAGGAGATGACGTTGGTGGGACGGTCCTTCGCCAGGTATTCCCGGTTGATGATGCGGATGGCGCGGTCGCCGACGATGGAGACGGACAACTCGGTCTCGTCAGAACATGCCAAGGCGCTTAAGATCCTCTCCGCCACCTTTCTTAGGCGGGTCGCCATGATCCGGTGTCGTCTCTGGCGGTTGTTCAACTGTATCAGCACTTGCTTGGTCTCCGTTTCCCGGCTTGCCGTGCTCGCCGGAGCTGGTTTTATGCTCGGCCTTCTTTTGGCCGCTGTTTCCACCCTTGTAGACCGGTTCGGGATAATCGATCCGGTGGTGGAAGATGCCGTTCAGGATGCGGTTGAAGCTTTTGGCGATCTCGTGGAGGTTTTTGAGGGTCAGTTCGCACTCCTCAAGCTGGCCGTCCATGAAGATATTGTTGATGATCTTCTGCACCATCCCCTGGATGCGGTCCGGGGTGGGATTGACGAGGGTGCGGGAGGCCGCCTCCACGCAGTCGGCCAGCATGACGATGCCGGCTTCCCTGGTTTGGGGTTTGGGGCCGGGGTAGCGGAAATCCTTGTCCTCCACCGTCTGGCCGGTCGCCTCGGCCTGGGTCCTGGCCCGGTCGTAGAAGAATTTGATCAACCCGGTGCCGTGGTGCTGGCGGATGATGTCGGTGATCGGCTGCCCCAGGTGCCGCTCCCGGGCCAGTTCGGCCCCCTCCTTGATATGGGAGATCAGGATCAGGGCGCTCATGCTGGGGGTCAGCTTGTCGTGGCGATTCTCTTCGCCCCCCAGGTTCTCGATGAAGTAGAGCGGCTTGGAGATCTTGCCGATGTCGTGGTAATAGGCGGCCACCCGTGCCAGCAGGGGATTGGCGCTGATGGACTCGGCGGCGGACTCCACCAGATTGCCCACCACCACGCTGTGGTGATAGGTGCCCGGGGCCCGCACCATCAGATCCCGCAGGAGTGGGGAATTGAGGTTGGCCAGTTCCAGGAGCTTGATGTCGGTGGTGTAATGGAACAGCGTCTCGATGAGCGGGATGAAGCCGGAAACGAGGCCGGCGCTCAATACGCCGCTCACCAGGGCGAAGAAAACCACATAGATCGTCTGCATGCTGAACAGGGTGGCGCTGGAGGTCTGAAAGGAGAGGGCCATGGCCAGGTTGACCACCGACACCTTCAGGCCGGCGGTGTAGATGGTGCTCCGGTCCGAGCACTGGCGCACCCCGTGGGCACCCACGATGCTCCCCAGCATGGTATAGATCACCACCGTCATGTTGCCGTCGAACATGATCCCCAGGAGGGGGGCCAGGATGGCGCAATAGACCAGGGCCACCTCGGAGTTGATGAAGATGCGCACGATCATGGGCCCGGCGGCAAAGGGGAACAGGTAGAAGAACGAGGCGGTGTCGATGTCCGGGAAGACCGGGCCGATATTGTGGGTGATCAGGATCGCGATCTTGAAGAGCAGGAAGCTGCCGATAATCAAGAGCGATATGGTCAGGATGTCCTTATTGGTCGGATTGAACTTGCGGATGTTCTTCAAGGCGAAACGGTAGGGGAAATAGAACAGCACCACGATCAGGGTGAAGATGCCGATGGCCGAATAGATACGGCTGCCGCCCCGGTTCTCCTGGAAGATCGCTTGCAGCTTGTGGGTTTGCTCGGGGCTGATCCGCTCCCCGACCCGGACGATCATCTCCCCCTTCTGGACCTTGAAGAGCACCGGCCTGACCGATTCCGTGGCCGCCTTGGCCCGGGCCTCCGACGCCTCGCGGTTGTAGAACAGGTTCGGCAGGAGGATGCGGGCGATCACGCGGGCGATGGCGCTCCCGTCGGTACGGTCGTTCTGGCCGGAAAACTGCCAGGAAGTCACCAGTCTGCGGGCCTCCCGAATCTCGGTGTACTCCAGGGCCACGTCGCTGTCCTCGACGAGTTGGCCGTTGTCGTCGATCAGCTCCAAGCCCCTTCTGGTGTCGGTCTGAAAGGCCTTGCCGTCGAGGACGATCCGGCGGCGGTACAGTTCGTTCACCATGCGGGCGGCATCCGCCAGAAAAACCTTGTCCGAGGCGATATGGGTGAAGGCGTGGATATCCGCTGCGCTCAGTTCCGTGTCCAAAAGCGGCGTCAGCAGGGTCCGCCATTCGTGCGTACTCTTCTGGCTCTTGGCCGTACGCTCCTTGCGGACCGCGCCCACCACCTGCTCGAGTTTGCCGATGATGTAGGAGGGGACGCGGTCGCTGACGTTGTAGACCACCGGCGCGCTGTTGCCGGCCTCTTTGCGGCGCTGCTCGGTCAGGGCGTGATCTTCCACCAGATAGTCCTGGGGGGCGCGGATATCGGAGGTGGCGATGTCGCCCGGCTTGAATTCGGCCGAGTGGAACCGCTGGCCGGGGAGCAGGATGAGGGTCAGCAGGAGGGCGGTCGTAACAAGGAGGATAAACCTGTTCCGACGGGCTGTCAGTGGGTTGGAGAACCTTTTTACGACCACGTCCAGGAGGTTCGATCCCAGTTTGCTCAGGTAGGTCAGCGTATGTTGGCCCTGATTATCGGCAGGTTGGTCAGGCATAGGGGGTCATCGGTCCGGCTGGCCCCACTCTGGGGTCCATGCAATATAAGTATTTGAAATAAGATTTAAATATACCCTGCATGGGCCACAGTGTCAATATAGCTCTTATTAAGAGGGGATTCGGCCCGATTTTCACACCTCGCTGATATCGGATGCCACGATCTCCACGTCCGGCCATCCCTCGTAGACCCACTCCTCGATCCGCTCCAGCACCTGCCGGGCAATGACCTTGTCCGGGCTGACCGTTACGAAGGCCAGCACTGCCGCTCCGGGTGCGTCCTGGCGGTCGACCTCGGCGCAGGCGGTATTGAAACGGTTGCGGCAGCGCCCCAGGATGCTCTTGACGATGCCCCGCTTCTCCTTGAGGGAGCGGGCGGGCAGGTCCAGGTGGAGTTCGAGACAGAAGATGAACATGGGGCTGGCTTCAGTCCTCCTTCAAGAGCGCCCGGCACTTGGGGCAGCGGCGCAGTTGGCACAGGGATGAATAGAATGCCTGGGCCAGGGACGCCTCGCATTGGGGGCAACGGAAAACATTCCGGGCGACGAGGATGATCACGGCCAGAGAGGCGAACTTCAGCAGGTTGGATCGATTGGCGTTCTGGTCGCCCGGCACGGCGGTCAGGCGAAAGACGATGGCGAGGACGACCATGGCCGCCATCAGCACGAGGTAGAGGGTCTTCCTCTTTTGGTACTTGCTTTGTATCGCATCCATCGGGGCGTATCTCCATCTCTCGTACCTGGCAAACCACTGTGCATCTATCTAGCAGACTTCGATGCGCCTGCAAACGTTTTTATCACAACGTGGTCGCAACAGAGGGAAAGACGGAGGCCGCCGGTTGGATGCAATTGTGCCGTCGGCCGGAGTCTCACGCCGGGCGGGCATGCGGGGCACTACCTTTTAGAGGCAATGATCTCGTGCCAGTTGTCCCGGTTGAGCTCGACCAGAATGGTCTTGGCGCCGGCGTATTCGGGAGAATCTATCTCGATGGTGTAGTCGTCGCGGGAAAACGGCCCCGCCAGGCTGAAATTGCCGATATGGTCCGTGTCGGCACTTGATACGACCGCCGCTTGCGTTTTTCTCTTGAGTACGACACGCACGCCGCTGATGGGGGTAACGCGGTCCTCCCGCAAGACCGTGCCGCTTATGAGGGTCGGCTTGATTGCCGCTGCCGTCGCATTGCTCGCGGGGCTGTGGGGGGCGTTCTGCCTGAGGGCGTCGTCGCCCTTACCGATGCAGCCGCTCAACGATATGCAGGAGATGCCGAAAAGTGTGGCGATAATGAATTTTCCGAACATGATGCTTCCCCTTGTCCCCCGGCCGGATTCGTCTCTTCCCGGATGACACGCTCGTATGCAGCTTGACTGCTCTCCTGCGCCATTCTCCTCGATGCTTAAAGCCCATCCGGTGACGTCTCCGGGAATTCCTCAATTCGACGACGCGGCTGTGTGCAGAAGGATGGGGGCGATCTGCTGGGATTGCTATCTTCATTAGAATATATACCCCTCTTGCTCGGAGGTAAAGTATATTTCAATAGCAATTTCAGTATGTTAAAAAAATTAACATTTTTTGCGAGGTGTTAAAAAAAATAACACTCCCGGAGTATTTTCAAACTTGCCGTAATTGCGCGATAAATATATATTATAGTCCCTCATGGCGTCCTTGTTTGTATCATTTTGACGCACTACCGCATCACGGGGTTCTGGGGATGGCGGATAACGACGGCAAACCCCTGCGACATTTTTTGCAGGCGGGTACATTAGTTGACTCAAATAATATGCGTGATTTCGCTGCGTTGGCTATCTGCCGGGCACAACAGGGTAATATCAGTCGCAGGCGTATACGATATACCAATCATATAATATGCCGAAATGATTTACTAAAATAGTTTAGAGCGTTTGGCGCGTAGCTTGCTAACCGCAATGGGCACCAAGGGACCAATAGCGTCGTAATTATCATAAAACTGCGGGAGGTCGAGATGAGCGTGTGGGCGGATATGAAGGTAAAGGCGAAGATCATGACGCTAGTGCTGGCGAGCTGTGCCGCGCTGCTGCTGGTGGGGGGCTTCGGGGTGGTGAACATGTCCAGCATGAACGGCGACGAGGCGGCGCTCAAGGACGGCATGCAGCAGACCGCGCTGCTTCAGGACCTGAAAAACTGCTTCCTGGCCATGCGGCTGGATGTGGTCTATATGCTGGCGCTCAGGGATGCGGAGCAGATCGCCGAAAAGGGCAAGGACTTCTCCGTCCAGATCGAGAGCGTCCGGACCAAGCTGGGAACCTACGAGAAGAGTGCCATCAGCGCCAAGGAAAGGGAAGAGCTTGGGGCCTTCCGGCAGGGATTCGAGGCCTATGCCGTGGAAGGGACCAAGCTGGCCGCGATGGCCAAGGCGGCCCACGCCTCGGGCGATGCGGCGGCCATCGGGGCGGCCCTGGCTTTTGCCACCGACAAGGTGGCGCCCCTGTACGACAAGCCGGCCCAGACCATCGCCGATATGGTGACGTCCAACGTCAGGGAGGGCGAAGATACCTACCGGCACAGCAGCGATACCTTCCGGCGTATCCGGCTGGTGCTGCTGGCGGTGGTGGCCCTGGTGGCGGCGGTCTCCCTCCTGGGGGGTAGCCTGATCGCCAACTCCGTATCACGTCCGCTCCAGGCGGTCCTTGGCACCCTCCGGGAGGTGGCCGGGGGCAACCTGATCGTCCGTTCCCCCATCGCCAGCGAGGACGAGATGGGGATGCTGGCCCGGGAGGTGAACGGCACCGCCGAGAAGCTGCACACGATCATCTCCATGGTGGCGGGGAACAGCGCCCAGGTGGCTTCCGCGGCGGCCGAGCTGCACGCCACCGCCGCCGAGATGGCCACCGGGGCCGAGCAGATGGCGGCCCAGGCCGGCACCGTGGCCACGGCCAGCGAGGAGATGTCCGCCACCAGCGGCGACATCGCCCAGAACTGTCACCATGCGGCATCGGGCGCGCTCCACTCCAGCCAGGCCGCCGAGAACGGCGCGGGCGTCGTGGAGAACACCGTCCAGGTCATGGGACGCATCGCCAGCCGGGTGATGGACACGGCCAAGACCGTGGAGAGCCTGGGGGCGCGCAGCGACCAGATCGGCGAGATCGTGGGGACCATCGAGGACATTGCGGACCAGACCAACCTTTTGGCCCTGAACGCGGCCATCGAGGCGGCCCGTGCCGGCGAGCAGGGGCGCGGCTTCGCCGTGGTCGCCGACGAGGTGCGGGCGCTGGCGGAGCGGACCACCAAGGCGACCCGCGAGATCGGCGAGATGATCAAGGCGATCCAGGGCGAGACCAAGGGCGCGGTGGGGGCCATGGAAGAGGGGGTCAGGGAGGTGGAGAGCGGCACCAGCGAGGCGGCCAAATCGGGCGCGGCGTTGCAGTCGATCCTGGAGCAGATCAACGCGGTGAACATGCAGGTAAGCCAGATCGCCACGGCGGCCGAGGAGCAGACGGCGACGACCAGCGAGATCAGCAGCAACATCCAGCAGATCAACGAGGTGGTGCAGCATACGGCCCGGGGGGCCAGCGAGTCGGTCATCGCCGCCAACCAACTTTCCACCCTGGCCGAGGAGTTGCAACGGCTGGTGGGGCAGTTCAAGCTGTAAGCGAGTCGCAAGACAGGGTGGCAAATGGGACGTATAGGTCGTATGTGACTTATACGTCCCATTTGTGTTATAACGTCTCCTTATAACTCAGTTTGAAGGAGCCCCGCATGTCCCACCCGATCATCTCCGCCCTTGGCGAACGCATCCTGGTCTTGGACGGCGCCATGGGCACCCAGCTCCAGGAACGCAGCCTCACGGCCGACGATTTCGGCGGCCCCGCCTATGAGGGGTGCAACGAGCACCTGACGTTCACCCGCCCCGACGTGATCAGTGCCATCCACCGGGATTACCTGGCGGCCGGGGCCGATATCGTGGAGACCAACACCTTCGGCGCCACCGGCATCGTCCTGGCCGAGTACGGCCTCGACGGCCAGGCCTTCGAACTGAACCGCCGGGCCGCCCAACTGGCCCGTGCCGCCTGCGACGCCGCGGCCACGGCCGCGAAACCGCGCTGGGTGGCCGGTTCCATGGGACCCACCACCCGCACCATCTCCGTCACCGGCGGGGTGACCTTTGCGCAGCTGGTGGAGGCGTTCCGCGTGCAGGCCCTGGGACTGCTGGCCGGAGGGGTCGACCTGCTGCTCCTGGAGACGGCCCAGGACACCCTCAACATCAAGGCCGGCGCCGAGGGGATACGCCGGGCGTTCGGGGAGCAGGGCCGCCGGGTGCCGCTGATGATCTCCGGCACCATCGAGGCCAGCGGGACCACCCTGGCCGGCCAGGGGGCCGAGGCGCTCTACGCCAGCCTGGCCCACCTGGAGGATCATCTGGGCATGATCAGCATCGGGCTGAACTGCGCCACCGGCCCGGAGTTCATGGCCGACCACCTGCGGGCCCTGGCCGAACTGGCCGCCTGCCATGTGTCGGTCTATCCCAACGCCGGGCTGCCGGACGAGCATGGCCGGTACGCCGAGACCCCCGCGTCCCTGGCCCACAAGCTGGCCCGGTTCGTGGACGAAGGATGGCTCAACATCGTCGGCGGCTGCTGCGGCACCACCCCGGCCCACATCGAGGCCATCGCCCGGATGGTGGCGGGCAAAGCGCCCCGCCGCCCCGGGCAGGGACGCAGCCGGGTCATCGCCGGGATTGAGCCGTTGTTCGTGGAGGAGGACGTGCGGCCGGTGCTGGTGGGGGAACGGACCAACGTCATCGGTTCGCGCCGGTTCAAGAACCTGATCGTCGCCGAACAGTTCGAGGAGGGGAGCGAGATCGCCCGGGCCCAGGTCAAGGGGGGCGCCCAGGTGATCGACGTCTGCGTGGCCAACCCGGATAGGGACGAGGCGGCCGACCTGGAGCGGCTGCTCCGCTTCCTCCCCCGCAAGGTGCGGGTGCCGGTCATGGTCGACAGCACCGATGCCCGGGTGATGGAGCTGGCCCTGCAACGCCTCCAGGGGAAGTCCATCCTCAACTCCATCAATCTGGAGGACGGGGAGGAGCGCTTCGCCCGGGTGGCGCCCCTGCTGCAGCGCTACGGCGGCGCCGTGGTGGTGGGGTGCATCGACGAAGACCCGCAGCACGGCATGGCGGTCACGAGCAAGCGCAAGCTGGAGATCGCCCGGCGCTCCCACGACCTCCTGGTGGGGCGCTACGGCCTGCGCCCCGAGGACCTGATCTTCGACCCCCTGGTCTTCCCCGTGGGGACCGGGGACGAGAACTACATCGGCTCGGCCCGGGAGACCATCGAGGGGGTGCGCCTGATCACCGAGGCCTTCCCCCGGTGCGGCACCATCCTGGGGATCTCCAACGTCTCCTTCGGCCTCCCCCCGGCCGGGCGCGAGGTGTTGAACTCGGTCTTCCTGCACCACTGCGTCAAGGCCGGCCTGACCTATGCCATCGTCAACACCGAGAAGCTGGAACGCTACGCCGGTATTCCCCCCGAGGAACTGGCATTGGCGGAAGACCTGCTCTTCTGGCGCGGCAGCGACCCGGTGGCCGCCTTTGCCGCCCATTTCCGCCAGCCGGCCGCCGCACCCACGGTGCCGGCCGCAGCCCTGCCGTTGGACGAACGCCTCCCCCGCTATATCGTGGAGGGGAGCAAGGACGGCCTGGCAGCGGACCTGGATGAGGCCCTGGGGCGGGGCGACAAGCCGCTGGACATCATCAACGGGCCGCTCATGGCCGGCATGGCCGAGGTGGGGCGGCTGTTCAACGACAACCAGATGATCGTGGCCGAGGTGCTCCAGTCGGCGGAATCCATGAAGAGCGCGGTGGCGCATCTGGAACCGCATCTGGAAAAGGGGGACAGCGCCGCCAAGGGGAAACTGCTTTTGGCCACGGTCAAGGGGGACGTGCACGACATCGGCAAGAACCTGGTGGAGATCATCCTGGGCAACAACGGCTTTCAGGTGGTCAACCTGGGGATCAAGGTGCCGCCGGAGGAGCTGATCGCCGCGGCGCGGCGGGAAAAACCCGATTTCATCGGCCTCTCGGGACTCTTGGTCAAGAGCGCCCAGCAGATGGCCGTCACCGCCGCCGACCTGAAGGCGGCCGGGATCGCCGCCCCCCTGCTGGTGGGCGGGGCGGCCCTGTCCCGGCGCTTCGCCGACAACCGCATCGCCGCGGAGTACGGCGGGCCGGTGCTCTACGCCAAGGACGCCATGCAGGGGCTGGATCTGGCCAACCGGCTGAGCGACCCGGCCCTGCGCCCCGCGCTGTTCCAGGAGCTGGGGCAGCGCCAGGAGGAATCGCGCCGCGAGGCCGCCGCCCGTCCGGCGGCCGCCCCGGCGGCCCCGTCCACCCTCCGCTCGGCCACGGCCGTGGATGGCCCGCTCCCGGCGGTCCCGGATTTCCAGGAACACATCCTCCGGGAGATCCCCCTGGACCACGTGCTCCCCTACATCAACCGCCAGATGCTCTACAGCAAGCACCTGGGGCTGATCGGCGCGCTGGATAAGCTTCTGGCCGCCCGGGACGAGAAGGCGCTCAAGCTGCACGCCGAGGTGCAGGAGGCCATCGACCTGGTGCGGGAACAGGGGCTGATCCGCCCCCACGCCCTGTACCGCTTCTACCCGGCCGCCGGGGAGGGGAACGACCTGATCCTCTACGACCCGGCAGGGTCCGGGGCGGAGGTCATGCGCTTCACCTTCCCTCGCCAGCCGGGGGAGGAACACCTCTGTCTGGCCGACTACGTGCGCCCCGTGACCAGCGGGGAGCGGGACAGCGTGGCCCTGTTCGTCACCACCGCCGGCGCTGGGGTCCGTCGACAGGCTGAAATATGGAAGGGGGAGGGGTTGTACCTGAAGTCGCACCTGGTGCAGGCGCTGGCGCTGGAGATGGCCGAATGCACGGCCGAGTTCGTCCACCGGCGCATCCGGGACGCCTGGGGGATTCCCGACGACCCGGCCCTGTCCGTAGCCCAAATCATGGACGGCGGCTACCGCGGCATCCGGGTCTCCCCCGGCTACGCCTCGTGTCCCGAGATGGCCGACCAGGAGAAGATCTTCGCCCTGCTCCACCCCGAACGGATCGGCATGCAGTTGACCGAGGGGCACATGATGGACCCGGAGGCGAGCGTCTCGGCCCTGGTGTTCCATCATCCCCAGGCGCGGTATTTTACCATCGGGCGGTGAAGCGGGGGGAAATCGGATAGGACTTATGGGACTTATAAGACTTTTATAGGTCCCATAGGTCCCATAAGTCCCATAAGTCCCATAAGTCTTATAAGTCCTATTTCAAGCATCTCCCCTCAAAACCCCACCCGCACCCCGAGCACGACGCTGTGGTTGTAATAATCCATCCTGAAATCCGTCCCGTCGGCCTCCCGGAGCTTGGGGCGGACCGTGCCGAAAAAGCGGTACCCCAGATCCAGGTTCAGCCGGTCGGTCAGGGCGAAATCGACCCCCAGCCCCGCCTGGTAGGCAAAGGCGAAGGCCGCGTCGTCGCTCAGGGCCCCGCCGGTCACCCGCAGGTCCGAGGCCTCGATGCGGGCGGCCCCCAGGCCGAGCCCCAGGTAGGGGGACCAGGACCGGTCGCCGAACAGGGTGCCGTAAAAGTTGACCAGCAGGCTGTCCGCCGTGACGCTGCCGCTCGCGGTCACGCTCCCATCGGCAAATTTGGCCTTGTCGAGTCGGTTGCCGCGGTGGCTGTATTCCAGTTCGATGCGCCCCTCGCCCGCGCTGTTGCCCGGCTCGAAGTCCCACCCCAGGACGGCGCTGCCCATGAGGCCCGGGGCGAATTTGAGGCTGAAGTCCCCCTGGCTGTCGGAGCCCTTGGCGGACATCAGGGCGTTGCCCCCCAGGAAGACCCCCGCATAGGGGCCCGCGTGCTGCGCCCAGGCCGAGCCGCACGCCAGCAGCGGCAGGCCCAGGGCGATGATCATCCGGCAGATTCGTTTCATATGGTTCCTTCCTTCGTAACTGGTGGTATCGGACGCTAGGGCACCTTGACCGTCACGGTCGGGGCGGTAATGCCGCCGAAGGTGGCGGTGAGGGTCGCCGTGCCGCTATCGACTCCCATGATCTGCCCCGGCAGCTGCTGGCTGTCGGCCGGGATGGCCACGTTGGCGTCGGAGGTCGTCCAGACCGTGTCCTTGGTCACGTCCGCGGTGGTGTTGTCGCTGTAGGTGACCGTGGCGGTGAAGGATGTGGCGGTGCCGATGGCCAGGGTCGTGGTGGTGCTGCCCGGGGTGATGGCCAGGCTTTTGGGGGTCTTGGCCGTGGCCGTGACGGTCGCCGTGATGGTCGTGCCGCCGTAGGTGGCGGTGACGGTGGCGGTGCCGGCGGCCACGGCGGTGACCTGGCCGCTTGCCAGCCCGGCGGTGCCGACCGTGGCGACGGAGGTGGCGTTGGAGCTCCAGGCGGCGCTGTCGGTCACGTCCTGGGACGTGCCGTCGTTAAAGATTGCGGTCAGGGCGAAGCGGCCGGTGGACCCCTTGGTCAGGCCGAGGCTGGCCGGGGCGATTGCCAGGTGATTGAGCGACGGGGCGGTGACCGTCACGGTGGCGGTCCTGCGCAGGGAGGCGGAGTCTGCCGTAATGGTGACGGCGCCGCTCGCCAGGGCGCTTGCCCACATCACATTGCCCGACGGCGCGGTCAGCGTGGCGCGGCTCGTGAAGTCCACCGTCCAGGTGAGCGCCCCGGTGATGTCGCGCGTCGTGCCGTTGCTGAAGACGCCGGTGGCGCTGATGCGCCCCATGGTTCCCTTGACGAGGGTCTGGCTGTTCGGGGAGATGCTGAAGCTCGTCAGGGTGCCCCCCGTCACCGTGAGGGTGGTTGTCCCGCGGACGCTGCCCAGGGCGGCGCTGATGGTGGTGGTGCCGGGGGCGGAGGTGACGGTCGTCCCGGCGGTGGGGGCGGGCGCCGTGTTGGTGTTGGACGAGCCCCAGGCGACCTGACCGGTGATGTCGCCGGTGGTTCCGTCCGAATAGGTGCCGGTGGCCGTAAAGGTCGTTTTGGTCAGGGAGAGGACCGAGGGGGTGCCCGGCGAGACCGCAATGGATTGCAGCACCGGGGCGGTGGCGGTGAGGAGCGCCGTGCCGCTGATGCCGCCGAAGGTGGCGCTGATGGTCGTGGTGCCGGCGGCCAGGGCGGTGGCCAGCCCCTTGGTGTCGTCGGCCGCGTCGCTGACGGACGCCACGGTGGCGTCGCTGGAGGCCCAGGCGGCGTCGAAGGTCAGATCCTGCCTGCTGCCGTCCGAGAAGGTGCCGGCGGCCGCAAACTGCGTGGTCAACCCCTTGGCCAGGGTCGGAGCGGCGGGGGTGACGGTGATGGCGGTGGCGGTGGCCGCACTCACGTTCATGGTGTAGGTGGCCGACACGCCCCCCATGGTGGCGGTCAGGACGGCGCCGCCCGCCCCCTTGCCGGTCACCCGGCTCGGGTTGGCCGTGGTCGCGAAGGCGGCCACGGTGGGCGTATCGCTGGTCCAGGTCACCTTGTCGCTGATGTCGCGGGTGAACAGGCCCGAGTAATTGCCCGTGGCTTTGAGCTTGGTGGAGGTGTTCAGGGCGATGGTGGAGTAATCCGCCGTGATCGTGATGGCGGTGAGGGGGGTGATATCGTTCTCCCGGGTCGCGGCCCCATCCCAACCGCAGCCGGACAGCAGTACCATAAGAAAACCTGACCAGAGCAGGTTGCGCATATACTTCCTCCCCAAATAGGTGTGAACCGCGTGATCGATGGAACTCTTATCCCGGTCCGCCGGGACGGAGGGAACAGAGTAAGCCGAAATCGCCGGTTTGGCAATGGCGGCGTGCGGCCCTGCCCGGCCTTTTTCTGCCCGGCTCCCGACGAACAGCCGGAAACAGCCCCGCATCTGTTGTGATATCCGGCAATGATAGCATATTTTATCGCATGCTTTGTCCGGCAGGGAGGCCGCCATGTCGCCGCAGGCCGGGCAATGAAAAGGGGCGGTCCGTGTATGGGGCCGCCCCTTTTTTCATCGTCTGGCCGCACCGCGCGGCTATGCCACGTGGACGCGGTTCTTGCCGGTTTTCTTGGCCATGTACAGGGCCGCGTCCGCCTTGTTGAAGATGACCCTCTTGTCCCAATCCCCATGGTCGGAGCGGTAGCTGGTCACGCCGACGCTGATGGTGGCGGCGATACTCCCGGCCGAAGCCTCTATGGAGCGCCTGATCTGCTCGGCAACGATGCCGGCCCGGGAGGCGTCCGTTTCCGGCAGGATGATGCCGAATTCGTCGCCCCCCAGGCGGGCAAAGATATCGGTGGCCCGCACCTTTTTCTGCACCAGCCTGCTGACGTTGACCAGCACCTGGCTCCCCACGAGATGCCCGTGGGTGTCGTTGATCTCCTTGAGCTGATCCAGGTCGAACAGGACGAGGGAAAATTCCCGGCCGTAGCGCTGGGATCTGCTGATTTCCTGCCCCAGGGCCTCCTGGAAGAAACGGTAGTTGTACGCCTGGGTCAGGTCGTCCTTGTAGGCCAGCTCCCGGTGCCGTTCGTTGCTCTCATGGAGTTCCTGGGCCAGGGCCTCGGCCTTTTCCCGCGCCTGTTTCAATTCCAGCATCATCAGCTCGTAGGAATGGTACATTGCGCCCAGTTCCTCGTTGGCTTCCTGCAGGATCTGGGAGAGCGGCTTCACGGTCGCGCCGTTGATGCCGAAGGCGACGAACATCTCCCCGCTCTTGCGGGCGACCTCCTCGATCAGGCTGTCGGCGGCATGCTCCTCGAAGCCCAGGCCCGCGGTGAGCAGCTGTTTGGCCCGGGTAATCCTGGCGACGTCGTGGCTGTCGTTGTAGAAGCACGAAAGGACGTTGGCGGCCTCCAGTATGTCGATGGTCAGGCGATACTGTTGCGGCGCGTCGTCGCCGCAGTGGTGATGCCGTATGGGGAGGCAGATCTCTTCGGGGAAGTTCCAGCTCTTGAACAGTTCCGCGCCCGCCGTCTGATGGTCGAATCCGAAGAGGTCGCGCTCCAGGCGGTGCAGCGGGGTGCGCCCGTCCAGGGCGGCCCTGGAGAGCTGCCGGTAGTCCTGGGGCCGCCAGTTGCGCATGAGCAGGGCGCCGATGTCCTGGAGCAGGGCGATGAGGAACAGGTCGCCGCCCGAACCGGCAAGGGCGGTGGCAATCTGTTCGGCAGCCACGGCCGAGGTCAGGGAGCGCCGCCAGAAGAGGTCGATGTCGAACGTGCCGTCTCCCTCCACCTGGAACTCGCTGTACACGACAAAGGAGAGGGCGATGATCTTGACGATATTCACCCCCAGGATGGCGACCGCCTTTTCGACGCTGGTAACCGAACCGGAGAGGTTGTAGTAGGGGGTATTGGCAACCTTCAGGAGTTTGGCGGTCAGGGAGGGGTCCGCGCCGATGATGTGGGCCAGGTCCTGAAAGGTGAAATCGTCCTCGCGCACCAGATCGAGAATATTGATGCAAATCAAGGGAGGCGAAGGAAGCCTGGTCTTTCCCGTGATCACGGTTTGAATCGAATCCAATCTCTTGTTCCTCGTTTTCTGCAAGGGGACAGTGCTATTCGTCCGATGAGCAATCGCCGCGATTCATTCCCGGCAGCCCTCTCCGAATGGCGAACGCCTCGACCATCTCCCCCGCTGTAACAACTCCCGTTCCCGTCGTCACATCGCTGCTTTGCTTCCGTTCCCTGGAATGCGCCTCCGCCTGGGGATACGTGCCGGGGATACTCCCGCCTCGCCACGGCCCGCACACCAGCATCGGTAAATCCGTTATACATAGCAAAAAGATCGCGGGGTTGTCCATCAATTTCGGGATTCGAACCGTAATTCTTCAGAGCGTGCCGTGCCGTCCTATTCCCGGGGCTTTGGCGCCATCATCTCCCTGGCGCGGCGTTTGGCCTCGTCCAGTTCCGCCGGGGTGAGCATGGCGTTGCGCATGGCGCCGAAGCGCGGGCCGATGCGGTCGTTGAGGAAGCGGAACAGGGGCGATTTCTCCTCCAGTTCCGCCTTCATGAAGCGGACGCAGCCGCGGCATTCGGGATTGCTCACCACGTGCCTGCGGGCGTCGATCCCGTGGCAGAGGGACAAGAGGCGCATGCCCCACACCAACGGCTCCCGGACCAGGCGGAACCACCAATGCTTTCCATAGCAGCGCCGGACAAGCAGCAGCGCGCAGTTTTTGCAGACAACGGGAGATGGTTCCTGGGGCATGATCGTAGCTTCTCTCTTGGTGGCGTCGGGGTCGCGCTAGGCGCTCAGGCTTCCCTGGCAGCTGCTGCCCGCGCCGGCGGTGCAGGCGAAGCAGTGCTCGCCCGACGCGATGGCGGTGCCGATCAGGTCGTCGGCGCGCACATTGCCGATGTAGCCGTCGGCCACATCCAGGGGGAGCCGCAGGACGTGGTTGAAGTCGCAGTCGTACACCTGCCCCTGCCAATCCACGCTGACCATGTTCCGGCACATCACCCTGGCCAGGTTGGCGGGGTTGAAGCTCTCCGCCAGCAGGTCCAGGTAGGGCTGCAACTGCCCGTGCCGCTCCAGGTCGCTGCGGAAGCGGCCGATGGGCATGTTGGTGATGGTGTACAGGCTGGTGAACGTAATGCCGAACCGCTTGCCCAGATGCTCCTTGTAGGCGGCCTCCAGAGCCGGTTGCGGGCCGGGCAGGAAATCCCCCCCCGGGTTGTAGACCAGGTGCAGGCCGGGGCCCGTGGTCCCGTAGCCGATGCGGTTCAACTCCTGCAAGACCGTGATGTTGGCCTCGTAAACGCCGGGGCCGCGCTGGGCTTCCACGTTTTCCTTCAGGTAACAGGGCATGGAGGCAACGATCTCCACGTTGTTCTCCGCCAGGAAGGAGGGCAGGTCGGCATAGCCGGCCTCGGCCAGGATGCTGAGGTTGCTCCTGAGCAGGATCTTTTCCAGGGAGCCGATCATGCGCAGCCGCTCGATCAGGTAGCGCAGGTGGGGATTCATTTCCGGCGCCCCCCCCGTAAGGTCCACCACATTGACCGCCCCCTGCTCCACAAAGCGGAGGCAGTGCTCCATCACCTGCCGGCTCATCTCTTCCGTGCGGTGAGGATCCGCTCCCACGTGGCAGTGGCTACAACTCAGGTTGCAGGCATACCCCAGATTCATCTGCAGGCACGCCACGGAATCCCGTGTCAATACCTGTCCGCTCTTCTCCATATAATTGTCGAACGTCGCAGTTTCCAAACGATTGCCTCCCGGGCAGCGACCCGCTTCGCGCTGCCCTGTATGATGGCCGGTACTGTACCACGCGGACGATTGCGCATGCAACTGTGCTGAATCAGCCGGCAACGGCAGGCATGACCGGCTGGAATGAAGCGGACCGCATGCTCGGAAGCCGGGGCGATTGCGTTTTCGTTTGATGATCGGTTATGGTTATTCATGTGAAGGCGAAAGGGGCGGGGGAGATGCCGTAAATACCGGAGGGGGGAGAAAAAGCCGGCATGTGATCCTGGAACGGCATGCGCCACCGTCACCGGGGGTCTGGGGGAAAACGGGGAGAGGGGCTACTTCGTCCCCCCCTGCTGCAGCCGTTTCTCGATCTGCTGCACCCGGGGATTGGTGAGCAGCTTCAGGAACGCGGGGTTGTTCATCAGGGCGCCGTAATCCCCGGCCTGGACCGCGCGCAGCACCGCCGGGTCGCTCAACAGCGCCTGCATCTGCGGGTCGTCTTGCAGTTGGCGGATGAGCGCCATGCTCCCTTCGTCATTCTGCAACCGCCCCTTCACCTCCTCCATCCGGTCGGCGACGGAACCGCCCTCCGTGGTGCCCTGCCGGGTGGCGGGGGAGGAGACGGCTGCTGCGGGGCCGCTCCCGCTTCCCGTGACGTCGATCCCCAGGGGGGTGGCGCTTTTCCGGTAGGGTGCCGGGATCTCGGCGCGGGATTCGGAGAAGTGGACGGTTCCCTCCCGATCGGTCCATTCATAGGTTTCCGCCTGGGCGGCGGACGCCGCCAGCAGCAAAATGATAAGGAGTCTTTTCATGCCGGTTCCTGTCGTCTGCGGATGCCTCGCGGCGCTGCGTGGCGGGTGCCGGTACTCATCGGTCCTTGTTTTCCGGGACAATCGAAGGGTCCGCGCCGATCAAGTCGGCGGTTGTGAACGCCTCTTCCAGCAGGTACGTGAGGTGCTCGATCTCCCCCGGAGAATAGACCGTGGTTCCGGCCTCAAGAGCCGTCTTCAGGCGCGCGATCTTTTCGACGATATGGTAGTAACTCCGGCCGGTGCAGTTGCTGATATCCAACAGGCACAGGTCCTTGCCGGCCCCGGGTCCGGGCGCCTGCTCGGCAAAAGCGGCGGAAGCGGCACCCAGGGTGATCGCAATGATGATGGGTGCGAGTCTCATGTCAGTTTCCTCTCTGGGAGATTTGCCCGGCACGCGCTCCGCCGCGTCCCGGCAACGGCGGGGGAGGCAAACAGGTATACCCTCCGGGCGGTCGGCATGCCCCTTGTCGGTGGGTTTGTGAAGGCGCGGGTAGCGGCTCTCCCGCCAAAGGTCTTGTCATGCGCCGCCTTGGGAGGGGAGGGGGGCCGGTGCGGCCGGGACGTTGGCGGCGAGATAGCCGGCCAGTTCCCGGTCTGTCACGAGGATGTGCTGCATCAGCCACTCCTTCAGAAAGATCACGATCTCAAGGTTGTGCAGCGGCTCGCGTGCGTGCAGCCGGCTCTGCAGGTCGCTGATATGGCGAAAGAAGTGGCCGTGCTGTTCCAGGTGGGACGCCTGGGACGGATAGCCGCACTGGCGCATCAGGTCCGCTTCGGTCCTGAAATGGTAGGTGGCGTAATCGAGAAGCTCGTCCACGATACGCACCATGCCGTGGCTGTCGTTCAACTGAATGGCGTCGTAGGCCGCGTTGATGAGGCTCACCAACCGCTGGTGGTGTTCGTTCATAACCCCTGATTCAAGGTTGAAACTGGTCTCCCAGGTGCAAAGGGGCATAGGCTTCCGTTCCGTTCCGGTTCCGTTTGGCGTCACAGGCGATGGGTTGAATTATAATAGCACTGCATGGATATTTCAACCGAATACCCGATAGCGGCGTATGTCAGGGGGGATGGGGTGACCATCCCCCCCATTCCGTGCCTCATTGTCCCGGGATCGACGGCTCCCCATGGGGCGCCGAATGGGTTCCGTACCCCGCTTCCCTGCTATCCCGTTGCCCCTCGTTCTCCCGCTTTTCCAGGGTGACCTGTCCCAGCTTCCAGTAGAATACGAACAGGACGCAAACCATCGCCACCCCTATGACCGCAAGTTCCAACCCCGATTTGAGCGTAATAAAATCCACGGTGCGCCTCCTTTTTGGGTTCCGCCCGGTTGCCTGAGCGTGGGGGAAGCTTATACCCGGAATGTTCCGGCACGGTCCTGGCCCGGTTACAATGGGGCAAAAAGTCGGCCCGCACCCAAGGGAAGCGGGGCCGATGGCCCTGGAGTGCGTACTCCCGGCCGCTGGTGGGCGCCAAGGCCGGACCGACGCGGAACCCGTCGCTGCCGCTTGCTCTTTTTTTGCACATTTCAGCCCCTCTTATCCCTTGTGATTATTCGAAAAATGGTATAAAGAGTACTCCCATCCGGGTATGGTGTTGTTTGCCGGATCGATGCGGCCGGAAGCGCCCTTCCGGCGTCGGCTGTTCGACGTTCGTTTGTCACCATGACGGCACGGGACTCTTAATGCACGATGCGAGCAGGACGCGGCGGCAGCTCCAAAGAGAGATAGACGCCTTGCGCGGCCGGGTTGTTCTCCTGGAGGAAACGGTGACGAAGATGCGCCACCGGGGCGAAAGCCACGGTGCGGCGTCTTTGACGGACCGTCTGACCGGTTTGCCGAACCGGTCCATGTTCTACGATACCCTGAACAACGCCCTTTCCTCAGCCAAAGAGAGCGGCGGCAAGCTTGCCGTCATCTTCTTTGCCCTCGATCGTTTCAAACTCATCAACGATACCCTCGGCCAGTTCGTGGGGGACGCGCTCCTGCGGGAGACGGCCGTCCGCCTCGACGCCTGCCTCGCGCCCCGCGACACCCTCTGCCGGCCGGGGCGGAACGAGTTCTTGCTGCTCCTGCCCGGCATGGGCTGCCGGGACGACGTCATGCAGGTCGTGGCGGACGTTTTCGACGCCATGGCGGATTCCTTCCTGTTGGCGGACCAGGAGCTTGTCATCAACGCCAACATGGGGATCTGCCTCTACCCGGAAGGGGGGGGCAGCGCCGACGCCCTGATCAGAAACGCCTATGCGGCCCTCCTGAAGGCCAAGGATTCCGGGAAAAACACCCACCGCTTCTTTTCCCCGCAAAGTTACGAATCGGAATTCGGCCGGCTCCTGTTGGAGAACGACCTGCGCCGGGCCGTCAATCGCCAGGATTTTTCCCTGCACTACCAGCCCCAGGTGGACCTGCAGGGGGGCCGGGTCGTGGGGGTGGAGGCCCTGGCGCGCTGGGAGCACCAGACCCTGGGGAACATCTCCCCGGACCAGTTCATCCCGCTCGCCGAGGGTATCGGCATGATGGCGCCCCTGGGGGAATGGGTGCTCCGAACCGCCTGCGAGCACCATCTCGCCTGCAGCAGTTCCGGCTGCCAGCCGGTCAGGTATGCGGTCAACCTTTCCCCCACCCAACTCCACTCCGGCAACCTGGTGCCCTGGATCTTCTCGGTCCTTGAAGAAACCGGACTGGACCCTAACTTTCTGGAGCTGGAGATAACGGAAGGCGCTCTCCTGAAGAACAGCGAGGCCACGGTGGCGGCTTTCAACACCCTGCACGCCGAGGGGGTGCATATCGCCATCGACGATTTCGGCACCGGCTACTCCAGCCTTGCCTACCTGAGCCAGTTCCCCATCAGCAAGCTGAAGATCGACAAGACCTTCACCAGCGCGGTCACCACGGATGAGAAGTCCGCCGCCATCTCCCGGGCGATCATCTCCCTGGCCCACAGCCTCGACATGCGGGTCATGGCCGAAGGGGTCGAGACCCGGGAGCAGTTGGACTACCTGCGGGACCTGGAATGCGACGAGATCCAGGGGTACCTGGTATCGTGCCCGCTGCCCGCCGACGAGACCATGCAGTTTCTGGCACGGCACTCCCTGTCCGAATTTCCCCTGTAACGAACCGTTCGACCTCCCGGCAGGAAAAACCTCGCAACGGCGGTTTTGCCACAGGGCCGCAAAGGCGCAGGGCACAGCGCGGCGTTTCTTCGGAAAAGGCGTTGATTTTGTCGTCCCGGTTGCGTGGCGCATGCCTTTCCCCGGTTGCCGTATCGTGGGGCCTGCCGATATCAGGAGGGTTCGACGTCCCGCAGTTCCACCCGCAGGGGGGCCGAATCCCAGGTGACGTGGGGGTAGAGGGATTTGTCGAGGCGGAGGTAGGTCCCGTCGAGCCCCGAAGGGGCCCACCAGCATTCCTTGCCCCGTTTGGGCAGTTCGCAGAAGAGGTACAGGTCGTTATTCTGGTCTCTGGCGATGTACATGGCAATTCTCCCGGTTGCGTCGTGATGGCGTGCCCCCCGACAGTAGCAAGCTTTGACCCGATGCTCAAGGAAAAGCGCCACGGGGGCAATCGCCCCGGCCGTCGTTTCATGGGGTGGCCATCGCCGGCTTTCCCCTTTCCGGGGCCGGGACAAAGCGAGCCCACCGGGCTGATCCGGTGGGCTCTGCAGCTGCAAACGGCCGTGATCCCCGGCCCGGGCCGCCATAACCGGCAGGGGGAAACTGATACCTTGAGGCATGCAATGTTTCGGCACGTCCCCCTCCCGTGGCGGGAAGGGGGACGTGCCCGGTTGCTGCACGCCGGCTATGCCTGGTTGATCGCCGACAACCGCCACGGGTTGGCGCCCACCGCCCGGGTGAAGGTCCAGAATTCCTCGAATTTGACCGGCTCCGCCGTGCTGCCGGACACCACCGCGCCGGTCGTCTCGTCGGTGGTATAGTCGAGCAGGTTCGCATAGATCGAAGCGGTGATATAGTCCTGTCCCGCCTCCTGCCACGCCTCGGCGATCCGCACCTCCCTGACGGCGATATTCTCCAGCCGGTTGATCTGCTTGTCCCGCAGCAACCGGTCCAGGTCCGTCTGGAAGATCCCCCGCATCTCGTCGGTCAGAAGCCCCGCCACCGGCGACAGACCGCGATTCATCCACGCCCCCTGGATCTTGAAGAAGGTATCCATGGCCGCATCGGTGAAGCGGTTCTCGTCGAACGAGGGGTCCATCCGGCGGATATGGGACAGACCGGCCCCCACATCGTCCGTTGCCGGCTGAGTGCCCAGCTGCGCAGTGGGCAGGGGGATCACCGTTCCGCCCCCATACCCCCCCTGCCCGGAGAAGGTGGCCGCGCTATCGGCCCGCTTTTTTTTTATAGAGCGGTAGATGAGATAGCCGACCCCCGCCAGGAGGGCGATCTGCACTAGGCCCATGCCTCCGCCGCCCATGCCGCCGACCCCCGATCCCGCCCCGGCAAAGCTGCTGAACAACATGCTGCCCAGCATGCCCCCGGCGAGGCCGCCGGCCATGCTCCGCAGGAACCCGCCCCCCTGGGGTTGCTGGAAGGCGCCGGGCGCGGGCGCGGCCTGCTGCCGCGACGGGCCGCCGTAGCTGGACGAGGGGGAGGGGCTGGCGGAACGGGAATAGCTGCGCGAACCGCCGCCGAAAGAGCGGCCGCCGCCGGCCCGGGCGTCGGCGTTGAATTCGAATGCGGTGATGCTCAGGAACAGTATGGCCGCCATAATGGCGCCCGCCTTGACAAGATGTTTCTTCATTCTGCTCTCCTTATCTGGGTTGCTGTTTCCGTGGTCAATCCAGGCACAGTTTGCGCCGGTTCTGGCTCCACAGGGCAATCGCCTCTCTCATGATCTCGGAAATGTTCTTGGACGTGGACTTTGTCAGCTTTTCCAGCGCCCTCTTCTCGTCGTCGTTGATGCGCAGTGAAATGATATTCTGCAGTTGCTCGGTCTTCTCCTTTTTCTTTTTCAGACTCCTTTTGGACGGTTGCGGCTCCCTGGTAACGGCATTCCTTGGGTATGGCATGATTTTCTCCTTTGCAGGGTAGTCTCCGCCGGGGAAACTCCGGGGGAAAACGAGGGTAAACGTGCCGGCAGCTTCGGGCCGTCGGCGACTCGGACCGTCTTCTTGGCGTGGCGGATGGCATGGGACGGCGGGAAGGGTGCGGGGTGATTGCGGGCAGATCGTGGGTGCATGATACCTCCGGCGTTTCAGTCTGCGCCGGGGTAAATAAAAAAAGACCTTTACCCACGGCATAGGAATACAGTGGATAAAGGTCTTGCTGGCGATGGATATCGTTCCCGGTCCGAGCCTCGCGGCTGTGTTGACGAACCCGGGATCAACCATGTCTCCGGTTGATAGCTACTCCCCTTTATGAGGAGCGCAGTGTACGGGCGCTGCCGTTCCGTGTCAAGCTATTTTTATCTGGCGCCGTTTTGGGGGACGAATTGCGTATCACGCCGCGCCCTCTCCATTGCTGCGCGTGGCGCCTCCGCAGGCCCCTCAATGCGGGGGCGCCGACGTACTGCTGCCGCTGGCGCTGCCGGTGCTGGCGTTGCCAGTGCCAGTGCCGTTGCTGCTGGGGAGACTGGGGCCGGTGCCGGTATCGGGGCTGGGACCCGCGCCGGTGCCGTTGCTGTTGATTATGCTGTAGGAGGATATGCCAATGGTTCCCGCTCCCGTAACCGTGGCAAAGGATACGGTTGCTATGGGGCCGCTGCCGGAGAACGCCCTGTTACTGATCATGGCGATCCTGATGGTGCCGGGGGTGAGCGTGTTGGCCACCAGCATCGCCCCGGAGATGAACGTACCCTGGGTCACGGTAGGGGATGACATGTTTGCTTTGTCGTAACTGAGGGTCAGTTCAATACCGGCAGTGTCGCTCAGATTGTCGCCCCGGATGACATAGATACCGTTTCCCGAAGGGACGATGGATAGATGGCTGGCAGTCTGGTTGCCACTCGTAGGGGCGCTATCCCCGCTGCCGCACGCGGCAAGAAGGCACGCCGCGCCCACGGCCATGAGAACGCTCCTTATCCTCGTAACGATCTTGCCCATCGATACCCCCCATGATACTGCCATTGCTGAATGCTGCCTGTTCTCCGCCGCGCCTCATTCAAAATGTGCCGCAAATGTGCACTTCATAAAGAGCTGGTACCGGTTGTATCCCAGAAAAATACATATTTCAACTGTAATTTCAATATGTTAAAAAAATTAACACTTTCCTCGGATGGTAAAAAAAATAACACAAAGCGTCATTGTTTATTCAACATACTGATTTCACACAAAAAAAACACCCGGATCGTCTCCGGGTGCCTTTAGTCCTCTCATTTTGGCACATTGTGCAAGCTGCCGGTTCAGGGCACCGCCGCGCCGCTGCCGTCGATCAATTCCACCGAGGCCAGGGAGGCGTTTCCCGTGCCGTTGACCGTTGCAAAGGAGACGGCGGCGATCTCGCCGTTGCCCGACAGTGCCGTATTGCTCACGATGGCGAGCTTTATGGTCCCGGCGTACTGGGTGTTGGTCGCCATGACCGAACCGGCGACGAGCCCCCCCTGGGTTACGGTGGGGGCCGCCAGCACCGAACTGTCGTAATTGATGGTCAGGGCTATGCCGGCAACCCCGTTCATGTTGTTCCCCTGGATGATCAACCCGCCGTCGCCGGAAGGGACCAGGGACACGAATGCGCTCTTGCTGACGGCGGTGCTGGATTGGGAGGCGCTGCCGGTGGCCGTCGATGCCGCATCCCCGCCGTTTCCGCACCCCCACAGCGCGGCCGCCATGCCCAGCAGCGCCACGATCTGAAGCCATTTTCCCCTTCTGTTGCCGTTACCTCTCATGTCCATTGTTCCGATTCTTTCCTTTCTGTCGTGTGCCGGAGCTATGCCGTACCTGCAATACGGGCACTATAGCGAATTGCGGGAAAAGATGTAAAGGAGTTTATTTGTCTTGTTTGTGATGCACATCACCGTAAGCCGGTAAAGAGGGATCGGTTGCAGGGCCATGAACGGGGTCGTTTTGTGAAAATAATGTGAATTTGCCCTGGGATTGAAAAACGGGCATAGCATTCGATTTACCTGCTGCGGTATACTGCCGATAAGGACCAGCAGGCAGCGAAAAGCCGTATGTCGGCGGCACGGAGTTTGGGCGCGCCCCATGCAGCCGTACCCCTACGTCATAACCATCTCCTCGGAAAAGGGAGGGGGCGGCAAGACCACCCTGGCCTGCAACCTGGCCGTGTACCTGCGGGCCCTGCGGGAGAGTCTGCCGGTCACCATCCTCTCCTTCGACAATCACTTCACCATCGACCGCATGTTCGCGCTGGAGGGGCAGAAACTGCACGGCACGGTCCGCGAGATGCTGGAGGGACAGCCGGCCGGCGCCCTGGCGCACACCGGCCAGTACGGGGTCGGCTATATCCCTTCCTCCACCGCCGAACGGCTCACCCCCCTGCTGGAACGCTTCCGGGACCCCCGGACCCTGGCCGGCGGTGCACCCGGTCGATCCCGAGCACCCCGAAGCGGTCCTGGAGGAAGAGCGCTGCCGCGCCGTGCACCACGTGCAGGGCCTCATCCACGGCATGGCCGGGCAGTTCTGAACGTCGTCGGGCAGGAAAAATAATCCTTGACCAGGGCGATCATCCGCGCTAACTTTTCGACAGTTATCGAAGTTTATGGAGCAGGCATGGACATCAAGCAGGCGGCAAAGATATTCAAGGCCCTTTCCCATCCCAACCGGCTGGAGATCTATCTCAGCATTGTCAAGGGTGAGCAGGGGAGTTTCAAGACCGAGGCGTGCGAATGCGGCGTGGCGGAGCTGATCGCGACGCTGAAGATCGGCGCGCCCACGGTCTCCCATCACCTGAAGGAGCTGGCCAATGCGGGGCTCATCACCACCGAGCGCCAGGGGAAGTTCCTGGTGGCCCGCCCGCTGCCCGAGACCTGGGCAGAGGTGAAACGATTCCTGCCGGAGTAGGGACAGCGCGTTTGCACGAGGGTAGGGAGCCTGGCAGCGGGCTTTTTATTTTGCTGATAAATTCGATAGATGTGAAATTGTATAAGTGTGGAATGGTTGTGGGAGACGTCACCACAGCGCAAGGGAGGAGGCCAGACATGAAGAACACCATCTTGATCACCGGATGCTCGTCCGGTTTCGGCAGGGCCACCGCCCGCCTGTTCGCCTGGGAGGGGTGGAACGTGGTCGCCACCATGCGCCGCCCGGAGGAGGAACGGGACCTGGCCGCGCTTCCCAACGTGCTGGTCACGCGGCTGGACGTGCAGGACCCCGCGACTATCGCGTCTGCCATCGAGGCCGGGATCGCCCGCTTCGGCCGCATCGACGCCCTGGTCAACAACGCCGGCTTCGGCCTCTTCGGCCTGTTCGAGGCGACGCCCCCGGAAAAGGTCGCCGAGCAGTTCGACGTGAACGTCTTCGGGGTGATGGCGGTCACCCGCGCCATCCTCCCCCACTTCCGCGCCAACAAGGGGGGGCTGATCCTCAACGTCAGTTCGGGGGCCGGGGTGTTCACCCTGCCCATGCTCTCCCTGTACTGCGCCAGCAAGTTCGCCCTGGAGGGGTTCAGCGAGGCGCTTTCCTATGAACTGGCCTCCCAGAGCATCGTGGTGAAGATCGTCGAGCCGGGGGGAGTCCTCAGCACCAACTTCGGCCGGCGCAGCGGCGCCGAGGCCGCCCGCAACGCCGCGCTGCCCGACTATGCCCCCTTTGTCGCCCGGACCCAGAAGGCCTTCGCCGGCTTGCGCGCCGCGCGGCTGGCCACGGAGGATCACGTGGCCCAGGTCATCTTCGATGCCGCCACCGACGGCACGGGCCGGTTGCGCTACGTGGCCACCGAGGATATCGAGACCCTGGTCATGGCCCGGCGGGAGGCCGGCGAGCAGTCGTACATGGCCCTCATGCGGCGCCGCTTCGGGGGCGGGGCAGTGCCGTGCGGGAAAGATCCGGAAGAACGTTGAATCTTTGAACGATAGTCGCGCCAAAACCGAGAACCTGCCGCAGAGACACAGAGACACGGAGAACATCAAAGTCACAGGCTGTTTTTTACATGGTTGTTTCTTTGTTTTTGACGTTCTCTGTGTCTCTGTGGCAGATGTTCTTGTGTTGTGAAGAGTTATCATAACGATGGGAGAAATGGGATGAGCGGTATGCGGGTGCTGATGTTCGGCGCCACCGGCATGGTGGGGCAGGGGGTGCTGCGGGAATGCCTCCTGGATAGCGGGGTGACCTTCGTGCAGGCTGTGGGGAGAACGCCGACCGGTCTGGCGAACGCGAAGCTGCGGGACCTGACCCACCCGGACCTGTGGCACTACGGGGCGATCGAGGGGGAATTGACCGGGTTCGACGCCTGCTTCTTCTGCCTGGGCACGTCGTCGGCCGGCAAGGGTGAGGAGGAGTATACCCGCGTTACCTACGACCTGACCATGGCCGCCGCCCAAGCCCTGGCGCGGCTCAACCCCCACATGACCTTCGTCTATGTCTCCGGCGCCGGGGCCGACGGTTCGGAACAGGGGCGGGTCATGTGGGCGCGGGTGCGGGGGAGGCTCGAAAACGCCCTCCGGCGCCTCCCCTTCCGCAGGGTCTACATCTTCCGCCCCGGTGTGATCCAGCCGTTGCACGGCATCCAATCCAAGACGAAGAGCTACCGCCTGCTCTACCGCCTGTTGGGGCCGGTGCTGCCGCTGCTGCGCCGGGCCTTCCCCGGCCGCATCACCACCACCGAACGGATCGGGCGCGCCATGCTCCGGGTCGCGCGCTACGGGGCGGACAAGCAGATCCTGGAAGCACGGGACCTGGAGGAGCTGTCGGCCTGAGTGCACCTTTCTCTCCGGGGCTCCGGGCGGAACCGCCGGTGCGGTTCATATCTTCCTGCTGTCGTAGGCCCAGTGGAGCAGCGCCTGGCGCTGCTTTCTCCGGCAGGCCAGGTGCCCCTCGGGGCAGTTCTTGCGCAGCTGGGCGATATGCCGCGCCATGGCCCGCCACCGCCTGATCTGCCGCTCGTCGTCGGAGCACCTGCGGCCCAGGTAGTAGCGGCAGTACCACTGGAACCACCCCCGCGGGTCGTCGCTGTGAATCCACCCCTTTTCCCGCCAATAGGAGAGCGGCTTCGAGGCGTTGACGCCGAAGAAGTTCAATTCGGGCACATGGCGCTCGTGGCAGAGCCGGGCGTTGGCGAACCACTCCTCGGGGAACTCGCCCCTGCAGTCGGTCAGGTACTTCCCCCCGAAGACCCCCAGTTCCAGCATCTCCCGCGGTGTCAACTCGGGCCGGAAGTCGGGATGGAAGTTCTCCCCCGCCGGTTCCGTCAGGTAATAGACGTAATCCGTCTGCATCAGGTCGTTGACGCATATGCGTATCTTTTTCATAGGGTCACCGGGAGGCCGCTTCGGTTGTCCGGCGGCCTTGCGAGGCTATCGGGTTCCTGAATTTGCACGATCACACGAAAAAGGCACCCGGATCATCTCCGGGTGCCCTCCTGTTACGTTACTGCGCGAACATCACCGGTCCCGCTACGCCTCCCCGCGGGTGGGGCTGCACAAGATCCGTTCCGCGGCCTCCAGATCCTCCGCGGCTGCCATGATCTCCCTCTGGTGCGACCTTTCCGGTGGAATCCCCTGGGGATATGCGATGCCCCTCTCTTTCAAAAGGTCCACCAGCCGGTTTGCCTCTGCGTTGCCCATGGAGTCGAAAAAGCGTGCCATATACTACCCCCGTTTCCCATGATTCCTCATGAACGTTACCTGCACGCCTCGTGTCCGCACCTCTTTTCGTCCCTGAATCGGCACAGCGCCCCACGAGCGGCCCCGCGCCATCTTCTTTGAACCTCCGATCCTTCTGCGGCCCGGGCAGATGGGCACCATAGCCTGATCTGCCTTGGAAGGCAACCCCCCTCCGTGTTGCGGTGTTACGTATAGAATTCATTAATAAAATGTTTCTCTACTTGTACCCCATAACGGCACTATTTGCAATCGCAATTCTTTTTTTGACCGGTCGGCATTCGTTCAAAATTGTATGGTGTCGCCTTTTGTTTTCCACAAGCTACGTTGAACGCCAAAACCTGACCATGCGTATGTGCATGAGGCGCTTTACACGCCTTACCAACGGCTTCAGCAAAAAGATCGAAAACCATTTCTTTGCTACGACCCTTTATTTCATGTATTATAATTTCGGTAGGATTCACAAGACGCTGCGGGTTACACCGGCGATGGAGGCGGGAGTGACTGACCACGTTGGACGGTGGAGGAAATTGCAGCTCTGATATAATGATTGACAAAGCAGAGGTCATTAGCTAGAATTGATTCAAATCAAGCGTAACTATTTGTTTTTTTACATCATACACGATTTTAGGCGGAGGAGGTGTATTATGTTAATTTCAAAAGAGTGGCCGACTGTTTGACTTGGCACAGGTAAAGGCGACCCCAAATTAGGGTCGCCTTTTTATTTTAGCCAGTCTTGTCTCTTTCCACTGCGTGCTTTTCCGCCCTGTATTTTCTTTTAAAATCATCCCCGAGAGTTTTAATATTCAGCCATATTCTTCCTTGGCTTGATGGATACATATCTTCGTTAAAATGAGCAATATATGGTCCAAAAAGATTGGCAACTTTGATTAAATTGCTAGCCATTAAATCGGCAACCACTTCCCTGTCATAAATTCCTTGATGCACTCCTGATGCAATACCCTCGTAAAGATTTAGATACTCTTTAATTGCATCTGTTAACTCTAATTTGTCCGGGTTTAATTCAAGTTTATCAGTTTTATCACAACGAGAAAATTTGCCATCTGCATTTTTTTTACATATTTTTTCATGTATTTCGTCTTTTGTGATAGGGCAATTTTCGTCTCTTAAATAATAGCCAAAAGCATCGTTTAATATTTTGGCGTGGGGTTTTGTCTTGTCCCTAAACGCGTTTAAATCGCTTTGCGCAGCGTGCCGTCTATTCCAGTCATGAACTTTAATACTTTGCAAAACTGCAACTAAGATAGACGTTGATGTCGCAGAAAATCCAAAAAACATCAAAATATCTCTATTTTCTTTAAAGAAACCAGAAAAATACAGAATCGCACCGACCGCAATAATAACCAATGCGGAAAGAGAGATGGCATGGCGGAAACATTTAAGATTCACCTTTTTAAAGCCAAGCATAGCTTAACCGTTGCCCATTCAGGTTATTTAAGTGCTTCTCTATATTTCGGGGGGAGTATACATTATGTGGGCATCGAAATCAAGATAAGTGGCACGACTCATTAACCACCCAAGCAGAATATTCAAACTGACCCACTACCTGCTATTCATTGACTTTGTGGGGAGGTTGCTGTACAAACGATTGCAACGACAGTGAACAAGCTTGTCGCCAGTACCCGGACAATCCCATCGTCTAGTGGTTAGGACGCTGGCCTCTCACGCCGGTAACAGGGGTTCAAATCCCCTTGGGATTACCATTTTCACCACACAGTCGTCTTCTTTCGATACTTCAAAGGCTTACGGATTTTTCCGCAAGCCTTTTTTGTTTTCTACGGCAGGTGCCCCCTGCGCGTGCCCTGGTCCCGTGATTACTCCCTTGACAGGCGGCGACTCTCAGGTAAATTTAAAAGAATACCCTGGGCCGTGGGGCGCGGTTTGCCCTCTCCGTGGGGGAAGCCCGAATAACCCATCCGGCAGGGGCCGGCCAACCATAAGGATGCGCTTGATGTTTCCCCGATCCCACTCCACAATCCGTTACCAGTTGACGCGCCTGGTGGCCACCTGCGTCGTGCCGGTCTGGCTGGCCGCCGCTTTTCTGGTGTTTTACGCCTACTCGGCAAAGCGCGACCACCTGAACAGCACCATGCTGGAAGCCGCGCGGGCCATGACCATGGGAGTTGACCGCGAATTGGCCAGCGTCGAGGCCGCTCTCAGGGGGCTGGCCACGTCCCCGGCCTTTGCCGCCGGCGATTTCGCGGCCATCCATCGCCAGACCCGGGAGTTGGCGGCCGCCTATCCCGGCGCCGACATTATCGTGGCCGACGCCACCGGGCAGCAGTTGGTCAATTCCTACCGCCCCTACGGCACCCCCTTGCCCAGGCGCAAGAATGCCGAAACCGTGGCCCGTATCTTTCAGTCCGGGAAGCCGCTGGTGAGCGATCTGTTCTACGGCGCCGTCACCCGGCGGCCGCTCATCGGGATCGATGTCCCGGTATTCCGCGACGGCAGGGTCGTCTACGACCTGGCCATGACCTTTCCCTCGGACCGCCTGGCATCGATTCTGACGGCCCTGAAGCTCCCCCCGGAGTGGTACGGCTCGATCCTGGACAGCAGGCGGGTGGTGGCCGCCAAGACGCAGAGCCCGGAGCGGGGCGTCGGGGTCCACGTGACCCCGGCTCTGAACCGGGCCATGGCACGGGCCATGGAGGGCACCGCGGAGATCGTCAATCTGGAGGGGAGGCCGGTATTCGCCACCTTCTGCCGGTCGGCCATGTCCAACTGGACCGTGGCGATAGCGGTGCCCAAAGCGGCCGTCATGACGGAGCTCTACCGCTGGACCGCCTGGGCGGTGGGCGGCGCGGCCGTTATCTCGCTCGTGGGCATCATCTTCGGCCTCGGCATGGCCCGGAAAATCGCCCAAAACATCCAGGCCCTGGTGCACCCCGCCCTGGCCATCGGCCGCGGCGAGCTCGTGCCCGCCATCGATGGCCTCTCCGTCAAGGAGACCGGGGACGTGGCCGCAGCCCTGGTGCAGGCGTCCGAACTGCTCCAGCGCCGGGCACGGGAGCGGGACGAGGCGGAGCAACTCCTGTCCCGGACCATGGAATTGCTGCACCAGGAAACGGCGGGGCGCCTGCGGGCCACGGAGGAACTCCTGGAGAAGGAGCGGATGTTCATCCAGCAGAGCCGCCAGGCGGCCATGGGGGAGATGATCGGCAATATCGCCCACCAGTGGCGCCAGCCGCTCAATACGCTCGGGCTGACGATCCAGCAGTTGCAACTGTCCTACGACCTGGGAGAATTCTCGCGGGAACTGCTGAACCATAATGTCGCAAGTTCCATGGAGCTGATCCAGCACATGTCCCGAACCATCGACGATTTCAGGGACTACTTCAGGCCGGAGAAGGAAAAGGCCCCGTTCAACGTGCGCGAGGCGATCGACACCACCTTGTCGCTCCTGGAGGGGAGCCTGCTCTACCCCCACATCGCCATCGCCGTCGTCGCGGAGGACGACGCCGTCATCTACGGCTATTGGAACGAGTTCGCCCAGGTGTTCCTCAATATCCTGACCAACGCCCGGGACGTCATGATAGAGCGGGAGATCGCCAACCCCAGGGTCACGATCACCATCCGCAACGCAAACGGCGCCACGGTGGTCACCATCGCCGACAACGGGGGCGGCGTGCCCGAGGAGATCATGGCACGGATCTTCGATCCCTACTTCACCACCAAGGGGCCGCACCAGGGGACCGGGGTGGGCCTGTTCATGTCCCGGTCCATCATCGAGAAGAATATGGGGGGGGAACTGACCGTGCGCAACACCGATGAAGGCGCGGAGTTCAGGATCGAGGTCCCTGGCGGAGCCCCGGCCTGAGCCGCCCGGCGTTGACGGAAGGGCGTGGGGGATGGTAGGATGCGGCCAGGGCATCCCCCATCACACCAACGCAAGGAGCTAAGATGAAACGACTGATCAGTGCAGCGATTGCCACCATGCTTGCGGTTCCGGCCTTTGCCGGGGCCAACGATGCCATCGACAGGGCCGCCCGGGAGAAGGGCGCCGTGAAGACCGCCTCCGGCATGGTCTACCAATCCCTCAGGGAAGGGAAGGGCGCGTCGCCCCAGGCCTCCAGCACCGTGGAGGTCAACTACCGCGGCACCCTGACCAACGGCAAGGAGTTCGACAGCTCCTACAAACGCAACCAGTCCATCAGCTTCCCTCTCACCGGGGTCATCCCCTGCTGGACCGAAGGGGTGCAGAAGATGAAGGTGGGCGGCAAGGCCAGGCTGGTCTGCCCCCCCGAACTGGCCTACGGCTCCCGCGGGGCCGGCAGCGCCGTCCCCCCCAACGCCACCCTGATCTTCGAGGTGGAACTGCTCAACATCAGGTAGTTTTTTTGCATGGGTCCCATGAGTCCCAGGACTTATGGGACCCATGGGACGTATAACCGGCTTCTTTTTTCCTCTCCTCAGAGATAAATTCCCCCCGAGACCTCCACCCGCTGGCCGTTGATCCAGCGGCAATCGTCGGACACGAGCGCGGCCACCGCGCCGCCGATGTCGTCCGGCAGACCGACCCGCCCCAGGGCGGTCTGGGACGCGATCATCCGGTTGGCGTCGGCATTGTCCCGCACCATGCCTCCGCCGAAATCGGTCTCGATGGCGCCCGGGGCGACCGTGTTCACGGAGATTCCGCGCGGCCCCAACTCCTGGGCCTGGTAGCGGGTCAGCACCTCGACGGCCCCTTTCATGGCGGCGTAGGCGGCAAAGCCGGGGAGCGCGAACCGGGCCAGCCCCGACGAGACGTTCACGATCCGGCCGCCGTCCTTGATGAGCGGCAGGAGCCGCTGGGTCAGGAAGAAGGCCCCTTTGAAATGGATGTTCATCAGCAGGTCGAACTGCTCCTCGGTCGTCTCCGCAAAGGGGGCGTTGATGCCGATCCCGGCGTTATTGACCAGGAAGTCGAAGTCGCCGCGCCCCCATGTTTCCGCCAGGGCCGCCCCGACCCGCTCCCCAAAGCCGGGAAAGCTCTTGTGATCCGCCACGTCCAGGGGGAGGGCTACGGCCTTGCGGCCGGCCCCCTCTATCCGGGCGACGACCTCTGCGGCCTCCGTTTTCTTGCTGTTGTAGGTGATGATGGCGTCATGCCCCTTGGCGGCCAGGTGCAGGGAGATGCTCTTGCCCAGGCCGCGGCTGGCGCCGGTTATCAGTGCGATGCTCATGGTTGGTTCCTTTCTGCTGGTAGTGGTTGCAGGTTTCATGGGACGTAGAGGACGTATACGCCCTTTTTTGTTGTGCCGCTCTCTTTATTATTGCCGCTCCGGAGCCTCGGGATACCCCACGGACTGGACCAGGGTGATCTTTTGCCGGCCGGTGAGCTTCAGGGCGGCCCCCAGTGCCGTTCGGTCCACCGAGGCCCGCACCACCGTGGCCAACCCTTCCGAGGCGCAGAAGAGGTAGACGTTCTGGCTGATGAACCCGGTGTCGGCGCCCGAATAGAACGCCTGCTCCTCCGGGGCGGTCACCCCGGCCATCTTGCCGCTGTCCGCCACATACACCAGGTTGAGCGGTACCGTGGCCGCGTAGGCCTGGGTCCCGGCCAGCTTGCGGAAATCCCCCCTGGCCACCATGCGCAGGCTATTGGCCTTGGCGTCGTAGCGATAGGCCCCCTCGGGGACCACGGCGTACACCTCCACCTCCTGCCAGTTTCTGGCCGAGGGGGCGGTGCGTTTCCCGGAGCCGGGGCGGTTGATGCCGGCCGCAGCCCACAGCAGGTCGGACAGGAGTTGGGGCGGCAGTTTCTTCCCGGCAAAGGTGCGGGTCGACTGGCGGGCCCTCAGCGCCTGCAGGAGCGGCTTGCCCCCCTCCATGCGCGGCGCGGGCAGGGAGATGTCCCCCGTATCCAGCGCTCCGGCCGTGGACGCAACCGCCAGCATCACCATGACAACCAGAGACATGATCTTCATCCTGTGGCCACCTCCTGTTTTTTCTGTCGCAGGTTTTATTATACTACACTCTGCCGGCATTCCGTATGCCCGTGAGTTTATTTTGCCGAAGGCCATGTCCTCCGTCATGCCGTCGATGGCCGCTTGGAATAAAAAAACGGATCAAAGCACACCATGAGGTGAGCCCTGATCCGCTTTTGCCGTCATGGCAACGGGACGCTAGTAGCCCAAGGTGTTCAATACGGTCCTGCAGGCAGCCACCTTGGCCTCGAGCTGTCGTACTTCATCCTTTGTGTAGGGTGCGGGCTTTTTCCCCAACTCCTTTTGCAACATCGCAATCCGCTCGTAGACGTTGTCGTTTTTGATGGCGTCATCGCACCCTGTGGTATTCAACAGGGCGAGGTCCTTGCCCTCGCCGCTCCCGGTATCGTCCGCCGCGGATGCCGCCATGGGGATTGCCAGGGCCGCCGCGACGCACAGCATAATGATCCTCTTCATACTCGTTCTCCTTATCCTTGATGGGGTGTCGTGTTTACCCTCTCATGGTCAAGATTGCCACAATCGTGCCAATAATTATTATCAGTTATATCGAATAGTTACTGATCAAGGAAGAGCCGTTATGGCAATATGTTGTTAAGCCGTTTGTCGTATATTGCGAATATTGATGAAATGGCAATATATTGCGATACCGGATGCCGGGGGATTCGCGGCGTACCGGGAGGTGGGGATAGGCGGCAGCCGCGAGACGACGGCCGCCGCGAGACGACGGCCGCTCGGAGAGAGGATGACATAGGTCCCCTACGTCCTCCTGGTTATATGATCCCAGGACGTAGGGGACCCATGGGAGTTATGGGAATCCCCCCCTCAGCGGGTTGCGCGGGACGGCTCCCCCTGGGCGCCGCGCTTTTCGAACACGGCGGTGAACCAGAAGGTCGAACCCTGCCCCTCGACGCTCTCGACACCCATGGTTCCGCCCATCATCTCCGCAAACTGCCGGGAGAGGGCCAGCCCCAGCCCGGTGCCGCCGTATCTGCGGGTGGTGGAGCTGTCCACCTGGGTGAAGGGCTCAAAGATCTGGTCCAGCTTGTCGGCCGGTATGCCGATGCCGCTGTCGCGCACCAGGAAGCGCAGGGTGACGCTGCGCCGGTCTTCCGTATCCTTGGAGATGTGCAGGGATACGGAGCCGTGGTGCGTGAACTTGACGGCGTTGCCCACCAGGTTGGTGATGATCTGGCGCAGGCGGCCCGGGTCCCCCTTCAGCGACAACGGGACATCCGGGTCGATCTCCGCGGCAAGTTTCAGCCCCTTGGTGCGCGCTTCCACGGCAAGGAGGTCCATGGTCCCGGCCACGGTCGCCCGGAGGTTGAACTCCTCGGTTTTCAGTTCGATCTTGCGGGCCTCGATCTTGGAGAGATCGAGCACGTCGTTGACCATGGTGAGGAGGCAGAGGCCCGATTCCCTGACCACCTCGGCATACTCCCGCTGTTCCGGGTCGAGCTTCGTGTCCAGCAGCATGCCGGTGACGCCGATGATGCCGTTCATGGGGGTGCGGATCTCGTGGCTCATGTTGGCGAGGAACTGCCCCTTTGCCAGGCTGGCGGCCTCGGCCGCCTTCTTTGCCTGCCGCAGAAACTCCTCCGTCTGTTTGCGCTCGGTGACGTCCCGGATTCGCATGATGGTCCTGACGACACCCGCCGAGTCGCTGAAACGGCTTAGGGAAACGTCGCCGGGGAAGCGGCTCCCGTCCCTTCTGGTGAAGTTCAACTCGCCGTTGAACTGTCCGGTGTGGGCCTTGACCGCGAGGGCCTCCCTGTTGGGCCCGTCCCCGGGGTCCATGATGGCGTCCCTGCCGACGGCCAGGAATTCCTCCCGGGTCATGCCGAAAAGGTCGCACGCCGCCGGGTTCGCGGAGATGACGGCCCCATCGGGCATGGTCACCACCAGGGCGTCCCGGCTCTGCTCGAACAGGAGCCGGTGCCGCTCTTCGCTCTCGGCCAGGGCCAGGCTGGCTTTGCGCAGGGCTTGCAGGGGATAGGTGCGCAGCAGGTAGAACACCACCAGGGCAAAGACCGTGGAACCGGCGGCCAGGAAGACGGTGGCGCACCAGAGGGGGACCAGGGAGCGGGAGGTGGTGAGGCGGGCCACGACCGTTCCGGCGTCGTAGATGTCATGGACGCCGGAGATGCGCGGCGGCGGCACGGTTATGGCGTTCCGGGCGATGACCTCGCCCCGGGTGTCGGTGATGACCCGCTCCTCGTCCATGCCATGGTCCAGGCGGCGGTCGAGCATCTCCGAGAGCCGGAGATCCTCGAAGCGCCACATGGTCGGGTTCTTTTTCACGATGTCCGTCACGGCGCCGGCGTTCAGCTCGTTCTGGGCATCGATGGTGCCGCGCAGGTACTGGTATGAAATGGCGAAATAGGCGACCGGCACCAACAGCGCGATGAGGAGCGAGACGGCCGCGGCCGTCACAAGGGAGATGTGCCGTATGGAGAGGTCGATCCTATTCATACGCCGCTGGTCTGGCCGTGACCAGAACGCCGGCCTTCCTGGCGATGGCCCGCCCTTGGGGGGAATGGACGAAATTGAGGAATCTCCGCACGGCGGGCGGTGGGTCGGGGCGGGTGACGAAGTTGACCTCCTTGGCGAGGGGGTAGGCGCCGCTGGCTACCGCCCGGGGTGACGGTTTGACCCCGTTCAGGGAGAGGGTGACGAGGGGGAGCTGGTTCACCAGGACGCTGGTCAGCCCGGTCACCCCCAGGGCCCCGGGGGTTCTTGCGACGGTCTGGTACGCATCCGCGTCGGTGACCGCGACGAGCATCCCCGGCCGTGCCAGGGCCGCGCTCATGGCGCTCTCCATGCCGGGGGAAAGGGCGCGCATGATCCGGGTGTCGATGTCCTCGCGGGGGCGGAGCACCAGCCGGATGGCTTCGCCGTTGCGCCACCTGTAGGTCTTGCCGGCATAAATCTGTTCCAACTCCCTGGTGGTGATGGTGGTAACGGGGCACCCCTTCTCGGCGACGATGGCCAGGGGGGTCCTGCCGTAGGGCGTTGCCCGCGCCCCCTTCGCCGCTTCCTCCGGCTTGAGCGCCCTGGCGCTCAGCGCCAGGTCCAGGGAACCGGCCAGGAGCGCCTTGATGGCGCCGGAACTCCCCAGCGGGGGGGCCATCTCGAGGCGGACATCGTGGTCGATCTTCCCGTACGCCTGGATGAGCGGCTTCATCATGTCGAGGCAACTGCCGGAACCGTTGACGCGTATGGTCTCGCCGGCCGGGCAGATGTGTGCCGCGGCACCGGAGGCCATGAGAAAACAGACACACGAAATGAGTGCTTTGATCCACTGCATAGGCCGAACTCCCCGGCTCGCAGGTTACGGACGGCTGCTGTGCCGATCCCCGTGCGGCTCCTTGAGCGTAGATAACGGCAGTGGGAAATTCTCATTAACTATATCACGACACGGTATCGCCTGCAATGGGGTGATGGCTGCCCGGTCCATGCCCCACCCAGGGAGGCGGATGTGACCGGACAGGACTCCCGGCCGGCCTTTGACAAATCGCGGGCACATGGTACACTGCATACAGGTGGTCTTGAATGGTAATGTGATGAATTATCAATAATAACACGGTACTGGTGCCTTGGATGCCAGGGGGGAGCGTTTGTTCGAAGGGCTTTTTTGCGGACAGGTCCCGCGGCTGGCGTCCCCGGCACGCCCGGCACCGGTAGACCCGTTGTAACGCGAGGAGGCGGCATATGAAACGATTCGACAAAATAATGATGGCAACCGATTTTTCCGACAACTCCGATTACGCATTCGACTACGCCCTCGCCCTGGCCAGGGAGTTCAACGCAGAGTTGACCATCGTGCATGTGATCAACGAGCCGGCCGACCTGCGCGGGATTTATGTCCCCCAGGCGACCTACGAGGAGCTTGAAAAAGAGATCAGCCAGGGCGCGAAGGAAATGATGGCGAAATTCTGCAGCAGCAAGCTGGCGGATTACGGCAATTACACGACCGCTATCGTCAGCGGCATCCCGTTCCAGGCAATCATTGCCAAGGCGAGCGAGATCGGCGCATCGCTGATCGTCATCGGGACCCACGGCCGCACCGGCCTTGAGCACCTCGTCTTCGGCAGCACGGCCGAGCGCGTTGTCCGGGCGGCGAAATGTCCGGTACTCAGCGTCAGGCTTCCGGTACAATAACAGCCCGCTTGCCCCGGCATGCCCTTCAAACCCCTGGGGGCGCCATCGCTTTTGCAGCCGCCGGATGCGAGGCAGTCTCTCTGCGGCCCCGGCCGCCCCATCGTCAGGGGAGGCCGGGGCCGTTTTTGCCGTTGCCTAGGGGGCCGTGACGATCCTGGTGAAGAGATAGTCGTTGTCCGCCACCGGCGTATGGCAGCCGAAGCACTCCCTGACGAACCCGGCGTCCTTGCCGTAGGGCCTCAACTCATTCCCCAGAAATCGGGCATAGCCCCATCCCCCGGTCTCCTTGTACTTCGCGGCATCCTTCACCATGAACTCCACCTGGGCGAACGCCCCCGGCACGGTCGCTACCGGGAAGGAGGGATGTTTCTCCGCTTTCCAGGCCACCTTGGCCAGCACGCTGCCGTCCGGGAGCGGCTTCGTGCCGGCGCGCAACGCCGCGACGGCGACCTCGTTGCCGGTGACGATGCGGATGTGCCCCTTGTCCTCCCGATAGGAGGGGGCGACGACCTTCCAGGTCAGGTAGTCGGGATACAGGGCAATGCCGTTGGGAGCCACCGGCCTGTCCGCGGCGCTCCCGGAGCCTGCCGCTGCGAGCAGAACTGCACAAGCCACAACGATTCTCAGCATACTCTCCCCCCTTGTGGGCGAAAGCGCGTCCGGCGCCTCCACCGGTGATGGAACACTCGTGCAAATCATAGCAGGGAATCGGTTGTTGGCAATGGGGGGGCGGGGGGGTAACGGAAACGAAAGAGGCACCCGGATCGCCTCCAGGTGCCTCCGCCTATGCCGTTTGACAGCGAAGCGCCGGTTCTGCTCCGCCCCTTCCCTGTTTGTTACCGCGGCTGCTATCGCTGCCGCACCCACAGCGCCCCTCTGCCCATCACGCGCACGTCTTTTCCAGTTCGCCGAGGATGTCGAGCAGGACGGTGGAGTTGTCCACCATCTCCTGGCACAGCTCGGCCGCCTTGTCGCGGTCGCCGGCGTTGTGCGCCATGACGGCGGCACGGCCCAGTTCGTGGACCCTGGCATGGGGCTGGACAATGCTCTTGAAGGTCGGGAGATGGCCGCAATGCTCGCTGCCCGTGGTGTCGTACCATGTGCCGAAGGCGCAGCCGTGGTGGTCCGGCAGGGTGGAGGGGTCGGTTTTTGCCGCACCGTCCAGGTGTGCCCGGATCTTGCCCACAAAGATCATGTGGGCGCTCTTGGCCTTGTTGATGATGAGGGAATTGCTCTCTTCGATCTTGAAGGCACCGATGGCGTCCATCAGGGCCGCTGAAAGACTGGTGAGCTTGTTGGCTTCGGCGGTGATGTCCCGCGATTCGTTGGAGGTCGCGTGGGCGATCTCGGTGACATTCATGATATTGTGGGACACCTCGGTGGTGGTTGCGGTTTGCTCTTCGGCGGCCGTGGCGATCTGATTGACCTGTTGGGTTACCACATCGATGCGCTGGAGGATGTGCTGCAACGCCTCTCCCGATTGGGCCGCGCCCTTGCTGCCCCGCTCCACCTCGGCCACCCCCTCTTCCATGGCCGCCACCGCCGACGTGGTCTCCTCCTGGATGGACTTGATCATCTCGCCGATCTCGCGGGTCGCCCGGGTGGTCCGTTCGGCCAGAGCCCTGACCTCGTCGGCGACCACGGCAAAGCCGCGCCCCTGTTCCCCGGCCCGGGCGGCCTCGATGGCCGCGTTCAGCGCCAACAGGTTCGTCTGGTCGGCGATGTCCTCGATGGTGCCGATGATCTCGCCGATCTGGTTGGAGCGGCGTCCCAACTCCTCGACGATCTGTGCCGAGCCCTTGACCCGTTCGGCGATCCGCGCCATTCCCGTTACCGTCCCATCCACCACATCGGCCCCCGCGACAGCCACCTCGCTGGCGCCTTGGCCTTCCTGCGCCGCATCGTTGCAGTTGCGGGCTATGTCGGACGACGTCGCCGCCATCTCCTCGCTGGCGGTGGCGATGGTTGTGGACTGGCTGGCGAGGGTCTCGGAGTTCCGCGCCAGGCCGTCGGCCAGCTTGTGGACGCGGTTGGCGGCGACCGATACCTGGATGCTGCTCACCGAGACCTTGCCGATCGTATCGGCCAGTTTCTGGGCCATATCGTCCACTTCGCGCGCCAGTACGCCCATTTCATCGTGGGAATCGAGGCCCGAGCGGGCCTTCAGGTCCCCGGAGGCGACGGTGGAAAGCACCTGGATAACCCTGGCCAGCGGCCGGGTGATGGAGCGGAAGATCGTGAAGCCGAACAGGAGCGCAACGGCGATGCACAGGAGGCTCATGACGGCCATGCCCCCCTCGATCTTCCTGGCGCGCTCCGTGTCGGCATTGGTCATCTCCCGTGCCGCCTTCACCTCGGTCTCGACGATCTTGGCAATCGCAGCGGCCGGTTTTTCATAGAGCGGCGCTGTCGATGTTACGGCAAAGTCAACGACCGCCTCATGCCCCTTGCCGCCGTTGGCCGCCGACTCAATGGCCTGTTTCGCCAATTTTTCCCCCTGGAGCAGGTACGCCTCAAAGCCGTCGCCGAACTGCTTCAGCAGATCCTTCTCCTGGTCCGGCATCTTTGTTTCGCCGAGTTTTTTGATCCCCTCGCGGATCGCGCCCACCTGTTTGAGCATATCGGCCCGTTTGTCTTCCAACTGATGGGTATCGGTAAGGGACAGCATGTAGACCAGATCCAGGCGGATGGTAAGAAAATTCTTCACCAGGCTGTCCGCGACAGCAACCTGGTTGAGACCCTCATTGGCTTCCACGATGCCGCCGGACGTATCGCGGATGCCGTAAAGGCCCAGACCCGCCACCACGGCCACCGCCACACACGTCACAATGGTTAAAAATACCAGCTTTGTTTTTACCTTCAGGTCCGACCACTTCATGTTTTTCCTCCCCCCGGCTTCGTGTCGCATTTCTCTTCGGGCATGCCGTGAATAAAAAATAGGCATGTTTAATTTGAAAACCGTGATAAATACATTAATCTATATGAATTGTCAAACAACTTGGGGATAGGCGAAAGCGGCATGGGATGGGGACACTGCGGTTGATGTTTGAGAAGCCGTAAAGTCGTCAAACAACTTGGGGGACGGGTGAGGGGGTAACATGGCGCAGAGGGACAGCTATGGCACAGGGAAAAGAAACCGCGCTGCCGTTATCGCCTGCGTGCTACACGTCGAATCCGGCACGAAGAACCGGCCGGAGTTTCCGCGGCCCCCGCGCCTCAGCCCTGGCTGTCCCGCAACTCCTTGATCACCTCGATGATCTCGCCCCGGTCCAGGATGCCCTTCTTCTCCAGGACCGTTATCAGGGCCAGCATCTCGTAGCTGTGGGAGACCACGAGCTCCTCCAGGGAGAGCGTCCGTTCGTTATCGTGCCTGTCCGTCATGGTGGCTCCTTTGCGCCGGTCGTTTCTGCTTGAATGAATACTTCTTGTCTTCCGTCATGACATGGTCGATGAGCCACTTCCACAGGTGCAGCACGATCTCCTTGGATACCACCACCTCATTTGCCGCGTGGGCATGGCGGTACCTGTCTATCCTGGCGGCAAAAGCCCTGTGCTGGACGATGTGCTGTTCGATGCCGCCGTATTCCAAGACCTTCATATGCTGTTCTTCCGCATGGAAGTGATCCGCGCTGTAGGATAGCAACTCCTCGATGATCGCACCCAGGGGGGCGGCTTCATCCTTCTTCAGGCAGGTGTCGTAGAGCCTGTTGAATATGCCGAACAGGTTTTTGTGATGGTTATCCAACTCTTCATCGGCTACGGAATACGTGCTGTTCCAGGTGAAATGCTCCATGTACTCCTACTCCCGTTATGTCTCCGGTTGCTCGGCCGCTCTGGCGGCGTTACCGTTTTCCCGATGGTTTACCTAAAAAAACGCCCATTGTGTAAACGATGGGCGATTGTGCTATGGCCGGGCCATCTTTGTCAACGGATTACCTGACCGGCCTTCGGGACCGGCAGGCCCTCTGTCGTCTGCGGGGCCGCGTCAGTTGAAGAAATACCGTACCCCGAAGGTCATGGAGAAGCTGTCGGGATCAAACTCGCCGACCTTGCCGCCCCCGGCCTTGATGTCGGCATTCGGGGCGATGACCCCTTTGAGTTCAGACGTCAGGGCCAGTTGGCGCATGACAAAATAGTCCACCCCCGCCTTGACGTGTATCCCTGCCACGGTGTCCACATCCAGGCCGTTGTTGGCCCCGTTGATCAGGATGTCCACCCCGGCGCCGACATAGGGAACCAGTTTCTTAACCGGGAGGTTGAGATAGCGGTACTGCGCTCCCAGAGAGATGTTGGTGGTATCGAAATCCGTGCTCGTGTCCGTGCCGAAACCGGTATGGGTGATCTGGAATTCCGCCGCGAAATTATCGAGGATACCGAAGATAAGACCGCCGCCGCCGATGAAGCCCGTATCCGTATGCCCCCTCCCGACCACAACGCCGGTGCTGACCGCCGCGTTGTCCGCCGGCACCAGAAAGCCTATTTCGCCGGTTATGCCGAGTCTCCCCTTGATGCTCTCCGCGCTATTCGTTTCCGCCGCCATGGCATTGGCGGTAACCAGGCTGCAAACCAACACCAGACATGCCGCAATCGTTTTTGTTTTCATACTCTTCCTCCCCTATCGTTTGTATGAAACCGGTGCATCCCACTCAACAATACCTTAAAATGCCCACATAGCAAATGAAGGGGCCCCATTTGAACTTGGAGGTCGCCTCGTGGAAGGCAGGGGAGGCCCGAGGCTGTTGGGGGGGGAGTGGCTGGTTGTGCGGGATAAAAATCAGGCGGTGGCGCGGGGATGGGGAAAGCCGTCAGGGGATGCCGTCACGTTTGACGTACCTGCCATATATGGCGGCTCCCTCGGGGCGGCAGGTTATACGCCTGGCCGTATTTTTTCACGCTCCATCCGAAGAGGCGCAACGGAAAGGGATGGCCGCCCAATATCCCCTGCGGCGTTTTCATATGGTGGTACAATTAATAATGCCATTCCTGGACGATAATGACAGGACGTAGAGTGACACCATAAAGGAGAAACACCATGCCGAAGATCGTTCGCTTTTACGAAACAGGGGATGCCGGGGTGCTCAAGCTCGAAGATGCGCCTCTTGTGGAGCCGGGTGCGGGAGAGATTCGCCTGAAGGTTGCGGCCATCGGCCTGAACCGTGCCGAAGTCATGTTCCGCCAGGGACAGTACCTGGAGACGCCCAAGCTCCCCTCGCGGATCGGCTATGAAGCGGCGGGGATCGTGGACGCCGTGGGGCCGGGCGTCAGCGGCATCAAGGTCGGGGACCGGGTAAGCACCATACCCTCCTTTTCCGTTGGCGACTACGGGGTCTACGGGGAAAGCGCCATCGTGCCGGCCTACGCGGCCGTCCCGTATCCGGGAGTTCTGACGCCGGTGGAGGGCGCGGCGATCTGGATGCAGTATCTCACCGCTTTCGGGGCGCTCGTGGAATTCGGCCGCTTGCAGAAAGGCGACAGCGTCGTGATCACCGCGGCGAGCAGCAGCGTGGGGTTGGCCGCGATTCAGGTCGCAAAGTACGTCGGGGCGACCGCCATCGCCGCCACGCGCGGCGCCGGGAAGAAGGATTTTCTTTTGGGGGCTGGGGCGCATCACGTCATCGTGACCGACGAAGAGGATCTGGTGGCGCGGGTGATGGCGATTACCGCCGGGAAAGGCGCAACCATGGTCTTTGATCCCGTGGCGGGGCCTCTGCTGGAAAAACTTGCCGACGCCGCCGCTCAGGGGGCGACGATCTTCGAATACGGGGCATTGTCGCCAGCGCCGACGCCCTTTCCCCTGTTCGCAGCCCTGGGCAAGGGGCTGGCGGTGCGGGGGTACACCCTGTTCGAGATCGTGAGGGAGCCGGAGATGCTGGCCCGCGGCAAAGAATTCGTCTCCAGAGGGCTCGAATCCGGCGCACTGAAACCGGTCATCGACCGCACGTTCCCGCTGGAAAACATTGTGGAGGCCCACCGGTACATGGAATCCAACCTGCAACAGGGCAAGATCGTGGTGACGGTGTGACGTGAGCGTGGGGGCTTCCAGGATGCCATGCATGCCTTGGCAGCCTGGGAGCCCCGCCCCGTTTGTATTTCGGTGCTCTGAATAGCCCCGGCATTATTCCGATGCATCAAAACAATAACCCATAGGTTATTTAAAAAATAAGAGGGTAGGCATACGTGGATGAGACGTTAGGAGGGTAATGCCGGACACCTTATAGGACCTCGTGTGCTACAGAAACATCCGATAATCGGCTTTTAGAACCTTTGCCAGCCTCTGTGCGCGTTCCTTGCCGACAATTTTTTTCCCGTGTTCCATCTCGGAAATGTGGCGTTGCGGAATGCCGGTTGCCTCGGCAAGCTGCCGTTGCGTCATCCCTTCCCGTCCGCGATAACCGCGAATAAGCACGCCGGCCCTGTTGGTTGCGAGTTCGGGGAAAACCTCTTCAACCGTGTACTGCCGATCTTCATCATCCGGGGAGAGATCAATAACATTCATCCGCTTTGCCAAATGACGCAAACGTGCAATCTGCTCGTGCCCGCCAACAAAACGGGCCTCTGCGTTCTCAGTAGGGCGCTTTTTCGTGAGTGCCTGCATACGTTACCTCCACTAACCTGATCTGCCTGTCCTTCTCTTCCCACACCACCACGTACGTTGGTCGCCCTTTTTTGATATGGCAATGGTGCTCGGTGCCCGAAAGCTTGGAATAATTCGGCCAATCGCCGCGAACCGGCCCGGTCGCCTGGATATCGGCAACCAAGGTGGCAAGGTTGTCTTGCACGCTTCCCGGAAGCTTCTGTATCTGCTTACGGGCTTTCGAGGAAAATACGACCGTCCAGTCCATAGGGTAAAAATATACCTTTCACGGGTATCAGTCAAGCAGAGTTCTGCGCGTGGAATTCAGGCTTAAGAATCATATGCATATTGGATTTTTTCTGGTTTGGGATCAGGTCATTGGCACAACAAAATAACCCCCTACGCAGCCCCCGGCTCCGCAACCGCTGCCTGCGCCGCGTGAAACGCCTCGCCGATCTTCCCTTCCAGGTTCAGCAGCACATTGCAGATTACCAGCCGGTCCAGATTGGAATCCAGGGTCAAAAGCGCTGTGGTGATGTGCAACAGCGAGATCGCCGCGCCGTGGCCCGGATCGGCCAGGCCGAGATTGCTGGGGCCGGAGAGGGACAGTTCCGATGTCTGGGGGAGCAGGCCGGCTTTGGACAGGAGCCCCCTGGGGCTGTCGGGCGCGCTCTGGCCGGCCGTTTTGTAATAGGGGCGCAGGTGGTCCGGGCCCACATCCGCCTCCAAATCGGCAAAGGTCGGGTCCTCCGTGCCCAACGCCGTGGCGGCCCAGCCGTAGTCGTTTTCATAGCTTGTGCCGTATTTTGCGACCAGGGCAAGGTAATTGTCCTTGAGGGCGGCGTACTCTCCCTCGTCCAGTTTCGGGCACCCCACCTCCCCGCAGTGGGCCTGATACCGTTGGGCCGCCCGGTACTCCATAATGTCGCCATGGTACAGATACCGCTCGGCAATGTCGTTGCCGTGGCTGCGCACCAACGCGGCGATGACCGCCATTTCGCGCAGGGAACGCCACCGGGCGTGGGCGCCGTCGGCATAGCCGTTTTTCAGCAGGCAGATGATCTCCGCGCAGGTCCGGCACCCCTTGGCGTGGAGCCGTGTGAGGACATCGAAGACCAGATCGCCCTCTTTGGCGGCTTTCGGCCAATAGTAATCGTTGAAATTGTTTCCCGATTCCAGGGCGATGTCATAGAACATCTCGAGCAGGTCGACGGCCGTGCCCCAGGTATGGTCCAGGTCGGCGCTGAACTGTTTGAGTTCCTTTCGGGCGTGTTTCTGATACTGCTTGAAATTCTTTTTCAAGGTGTCAAGGATGATATCCGCGACTTCCACCGCTATCTCGGGCAGGGAATGGGACAGGTTCTTGGCGATTTCTTCGAAAGCGTCGGCCAGGTCCTTTTTGTGGTCGATTTCGATGCGGACGCCGCTACTCTCAAATTCCGTCAAATCCTCGGGTAGTTCCAGGGCCTCGCTTTCGTCGAACTTGAAGGTGCCGATATCCGCTTTGCTGGATATGACCTGTTCCAGTTCCTTGATCTGCTTGTTGCTGAGAACGAACCCCTGATCCCGGAATTTCTTCAAAAGGATATGAACGATAACCCGTTCCTCGGAGAGGGTCTTTGCCAGGGTCGTTTCAAACAGGTCTTGCAGTGTGTTCATTGTGGTTGCCTTTTGGTTGGGTGGGGGGTGTGGGTAAGCCACTCCCCATACCCTTCTACTCCCCGTAAACATACATTTCAATCGCAAAATCAATATGTTAAAAATATTAACACTCCTGAGAAAGTGTTAAAAAATTTAACATAAAAACGCCTGCTCCCCATAACCTCCCGTTTATACACAAAAAAGACGCCCGGAACTCGCCCGGACGCCTCTGGTTGTGTCATTATGATACGGCCCCTGGTCAGTGGCACAGCAGCCGTCAGAAGCTGTAGCGGAAGCCCCCGGAGAAGCTGCTGTTCAGGTAGGAGAGGCTTACCCCGTCCTTTGAAAAATCGGACCCGGCGCCCTGGAATTTGTACGAAAAATCGAGGGCTATATGCTGGTCCACCGCAATGGTCGTCCCGACGGCGATCTGGTAACCGAACACCGTATCGTCATACTTGGTTCCCTGGACCTGCAGTTCGCCATCCAGCACGCCAAGCCCTGCGCCGACATAGGGCGTGAAGATCGTGCCTGTTTTGATGTCATAGTAGCCGTTCACCAGGTAGCTCATGACTTTGACATTCGTATCGTCCACCGAGAGGCTGCCGCCGGGTCCCGAGAGGTGGTCCACGTCGGCTTTCCGGTAGCCGAATTCAAATTCCAGCCTCACCGGGTCGAAATTATAGCCCGCATTGGCGCCAAAGCCATACCCGGAATTGTAGTTGGTCGTGGCCGTGACACTGCTGCCCGACACCTTCATGTCGGCATCGTGAAAGATGCTCACGCCGCCCGAGACCCCGAGGTAAGGCCCGGCCGCACAAGCCGACCCGGTCGTTGCCGCCAGAAACAATCCCACCACCAATGCCTTGATTCTCATGCCAAAAACCTCCTTGGATTAAATACGCCCCCCTGTTCCTCGGCGGAACAGGGGGCGAACAACACATGACATAATAGAGCGGAGCTTCCCTGCGGAAACGGAACAGATCGCATCCGATCGATAGATCACTTCTACGCCACGCTCCTGCACATTTCAATCATAATTTCAATATGTTAAAAAAATTAACACTATCCTGGGAGTGTTAAAAAAATTACCATTTCGGCCATCTTTTGAACCCGCTGTTTTCACATTAAAAAAGGCCCCCGGAACACCCCGGGGACCTCTGCTTGTATCATTATGACACAACCGCGAACGACCGCCGGGCTACCCGGTTATGATGTCGGCCATGATGAATGTTTCCTGGATGACGGCATCGGGGTCCTCCATCTTCGAAGCGATAAGCTCCCGTAAATGGAAAAAGGACGGGAGGTTGATCTCATCGATCTTGAGCCCCAAGCCCTGTTCCTGCTCGTAGATCACGGTGGCCGGGAATTGGAATTCCTTCTTCAGGCAACGCGCCTTTACATACACCTGCTGGTTGACGGGGAGCTTGACGGCGGTTTTTATAAACAGGCCCCGCAGGCTTATCTCCGTAACCTCGCCGGATATGGTCCGATCATGGCACTCGATGGTTGCCACTGCCGAGATTTCCACCCTCGTAAATTTTCTCGTGTTCACGGTCATGTCGCCTCACCTCACCCAGGAGTCTGAACGCTGTGTCTGTTTCCAACTGTTCACCATACCATGTCGAACAAAAATTCTCCAATGTCTTAATGCCGATAGGGGACAGGGGACGCCCCATCCCGCGGGAATACTTCGCCGGGGGAAAAAGGGGAGGGCGGATGGTCAGGGGCTGGCGGCGTCCGGACGTGCCTGCAGCAAAAAAAACGATACCCTGTCACGGGAACGGGAGTATACTAAAAAAATTGTAGTAAATACCGGATTTCAGAAGGAAACCACCATGACCCAGATTACGGCAAACGGCGCTCAATCGTACAAGGAGCAACCGGACAGCATCGACAAACTGCTGGAGGCGCTGGACACCTACACCCTCGATCCGCGTTTCGAGCGGTACGCCGACAAGTTCATCTCGCAGGATCAGGAGACCGGCACAACGCGCTTCTTCGGCAGCTTCGTGGATGTACAGCGCGTGTTCGACCTGCGGACCGATGAGCGGGGCCTGGTCGACCGGTTGACCGCCGCCATTCAGAAAAACCGGTCGACGGATTTTTACAAGCAGGCGCGGGCGGCGCACGAGCGGCACCACTAGTTTCCCGTTCGGTTTAGTTCGTACCCGCATCGCTTCCCGCGACTGACCGCGCGGGGCACTGGCCCCATCGGTTTTATGGAAATTATCAGTCCCGTTTCCCCATTTCCTCCGCAATTTCCTCATGTGACCGGCAATTTTTCATTGAAAAGCGGGACGGTTTCAGGCCATAACAGGCCATGGGCGAGATGATGCGTGGGGAAAGGTGCGTGCACAATGGCGTTGCCCGATAGGGAAGCGGCACGGGTGGAGGATCTCTTGGGCGCGTTCTGCCGGGCGCGGAGCGGCGCTGCGGTGACCCTTGCCTACCAGACCAGGGGGAACCGGGTGGCCCTGGTGGAGACCCGCCCCCTGTTCATCGACCCGAACATCATGAACAGCGTGAACGTGGCCCAGTTCGAATTCGACCCGGAGTCGCAGATTTGGACCCTGTACTGGTACGACCGGAAGAACCGGCGCCAGCCGTACCCCACGGGACGCAACCGGGATACCCTGGAAAAACTGGTCGCCGAGGTGGGGGCCGATCCCACCGGCATCTTCTGGGATTAGCCGGCGGCGGTCGGCGGCTTTTCTGCTCAAACGGCGTAGACGTGTGCCGGCAAAGGTAGTAGAATCATAGAAAAAAGGATGGCGGATGCATGCAAGCGGAACGAACGGAACGGAGCGACAAACGCTTCGCCATTAAAACACCGTGCTTGCTGAACATCGGCGGTGCAAAGTACCGTTGCCTGATCGACAACCTCTCGACCACCGGGGCCTCGATCGAGATGGACGGCCCGGTTCGGGAGGGCATCAGGGTCGGGGAGATCGGTTCCCTGAAGGCACTCCTGTTGACCGCGGTCGAATACCGCTGCAAGGTCGTCAGGGTGGAAGGGGCGCATCTCGGCGTGCAGTTCCTGGATACCTGATCCGCGCTGAGCCCCTGGACCATCCCCCCCCCTCCGCCCATTACGCCGCCCGTCCCCCCACATGCGACCTTTTTGCTTCAGGTGCCCCGTTGTCTCTGCGACCCCGCGGCACCTGCCTTTCCGGGTATAGCCCGCGCACCTGCATGACCTTCCCGTAAGCGAAGAGATGCCGTAATTTTTGCCGCTCCCCGGCCCACGGAAAAATGCCGGGAAAAATTGAATCATTTTGCTGGTATCTGAGACGTGGGGGCAATGAAACGGCAGGGGGTCGAAAAGAAATTTCGACCCAAAATCAACTATTTCCTGCAAAAAAAGTGTGGGATGCTATACTTTCTCGCAAGAACGTTCCAGGCGGTTTTTGGGGAAAGCGACCGATCCCATGGGCAGAATGGGCCAAAGGTTCAGGATCGAGGGCCATGCGAAATGCACCCTGCATTTTGCCGGTCTCGCCTATGCCGGCGAGGTCGAGAACATCTCCCTGAGCGGCGCCCTGGTCAATCTGGACAACGCGATCCCGGACTGCGTGCATCCCGGCTGTAGGTGCGGCCTGACCCTGGGCGGCAGGCCGGACGCCTATCCCGTGAAGTACACCTGCCGCGTGGCCCGGCTCGGCAGCGCCATCGTGGGGGTGCAGATTCTCGAACTCACCTATGGGGGGGAAACCATGCACTGAGGGGGCTCGGTCCCCGTCCCCTGACGGCCCGCCAGAACGCGGCGCAGCGGGATTATGCGCTTACCAGGCTGAAGCGGGCGGCGGAGGGGGGAAAGGGGGGAAAGGGGGGAACGAAAAGCGAAGGGGCGGGNGCGGCCCGCCCCTGTCTGTTTCCGGGAACTACCGTGCCTCGACCTTGAAGATCCTTTTGGCGGTGGCCACCCGCTCCTGCAACTCCGGCCCCTCCAGCTCGGCGACCACCTGGGCCAGGATGTCCGGGATCGGGATCTGCTGGGGGCACTTGTCCAGGCAGGCGCCGCAGGCGATGCACTGGGAGGCGAACCCCGGCTTGTCGTTGAGCAGGTCGCCGCTCATGCGGATGGAATACATGAACTTCGCCTCCTCCGTATTGCCGAACAGGTGCATCTTGTTGTAGACATCGAAACAGCCCGGGATATTTACGCCCACGGGGCAGGGCATGCAGTAGCCGCAGCCGGTGCAGCCGACCTTCATCAGCTCCTGGTACTTCCTGCCGGCCCGGTCCACCAGGGCCAGTTCCTCGCCGGTCAGGGCGCCGCTCAGGGCCGAATCGGCGATGGCCAGGTTCTCCTCGATATGGCGCTCCTCGTTCATGCCCGAGAGCAGCAGTGTGACCTCCGGGTGGTTCCATACCCAGCGCAGGGCCCATTCCACCGGCGGGCGGCGCACCTTCGCCTCGTTCCAGATCGCGGCCACGGCGGGCGGCGGCGTCGGGAGCCCCAGATTCCCTCCCCGCAGCGGTTCCATGACGATCACCCCCAGCCCCTTGGCGGCGGCGTAGCGCAGCCCCGCGGCGCCGGCCTGGTACTCCTGATCCAGGAAGTTGTACTGGATCTGGCAGAATACCCAGGGGTAGGCATCCACGATCCGCGTGAAGTCAGGCCCCAGGCCGTGGAAGGAAAAACCGGCGTTGCCGATCCGCCCGTCGGCCGTGGCCCGGTCGAGAAAATCCGCGACGCCCAGGCTTGCCATGGTATCCCACTGGGGGCCGTCCAGGCTATGGACCAGGTAGTAATCGATGCGGTCGATGCCCAGTTTCTCCAATTGGGCGGCCAGGTAGCGGTCCATGTCGGCGCGGCTCTTGATCATCCACGAGGGGAGCTTGGTCGCGACCTTGACCCGCTCCCGGTAGCCGTCCTTCAGGGCCTTTCCCAGCAGGATTTCGCTCTCGCCGCCGTGGTACGGCCACGCCGTGTCGACGTAATTCACCCCGTTGTCGATGGCCTGGCGGATCTGGGCGATGGCCCGCGGTTCATCGATCCTGCCGTCCTTGGCGGGCAGGCGCATGCACCCGAATCCCAGGACGGAGAGTTCATCCCCGTTCTTCGGCATTGTTCTGTATTGCACGGTAGACCTCCTTTGCGCTAAAGACCCCTTAAAGTATAAATGACTTTATACTAGGTGCAATGGGCCGCAATCTCAATACCCGTTCCTGTCGATTGCTTGCCTATTCCTCGCGAATGCGGCACGGCCGGGCCGGTCAGGGGGGATACTATCGAAAAAGCCGACTAATCCGGCAGGGTGGGCGCCGCCTGCCGTTTTGATTTTGCGATTTCCCGCGCCTGTGGTACAGAGTATCGGCGGCCACGGAGCCGCAGGCGCGCGGGGAACACCGGCCGTGGCCGTGGCCCTCCGCCGGGGGGCTGCTGCTCCGCGCGCTTCGGGGGATGCCGGTGCCGTACCGGTGCGGCGTGGCTTGGCGGTGCGATTACCAATGCGGGGTGACCATGATGAGACGGCAGGATCGGGAGATTACCGGGTTCGAAAACATTATCGACGTCATGAGGGGTTGTACCGTGTGCCACGTGGCGTTCTCCGACGACCCCTATCCCTACGTGGTCCCCATGACCTTTGGCCTGGCAGTGACGGAGACCAACGAGGTAAGCCTCTACTTCCACGGTGCCCAAGAGGGGCGGAAGCACGACCTGATCAAGCGGAACAACCGGGTCGGTTTCGTCATGGAAACGACCCACGGCATCGTCACCGGCCCCCGGGTGGGTGCGTGCGAATGCACCATGGAATTCGAGTCGGTCATGGGCACCGGCACCATGGAGTATGTGGCGGAAGAGGAAAAGGTCGCCGCGCTCCAGACCATGCTCCGGCAGTACGATGTCCGCGAAGGTGAAAACTATCACTTCCACCACGAGGTGGTGCCCCGCATCCATGTCCTGCGCCTGCGGGTCGATGCCCTGTCGGCGAAGCGGCGTGCCGTGGCGACGCAGAAATAGGCGGCGGTGGGCTGGGACAGGCGCTGCCGTTTGGGTACATCCACGTTTTTCATTGCCCCTGCGCTGCGCCGGAGCCCGGACCCTGCCCCCTGAGCAACACACGGAAGTAGTCGATCTCGAAACGATTATCGAGGAGTTGAACGGTGATATTGACCGGAACCATTGTAAATGTTGCCGCCATCTGCGCCGGCGCGCTGGTCGGCCGTTACGCGGGGCGCATCATCCCCGCCAGGATACGGCAAACGGTCATGGTCGGCCTGGGGTTGAGCGTCGTGCTCATCGGGCTGCAACTGGCCCTGAAGAGCAAACAGCCGATGATCGTGATCGGTAGCCTGATACTGGGCGGCATCCTGGGCGAACTCATGGGGATAGAGGCGCGTCTGGAATCGTTCGGCCTGTGGTTGCAGGGGCGTTGTCGCGGCGCCGGTGATATTGCCGAAGGCTTCGTTGCCGCCAGCCTCCTGTTTTGCGTCGGCGCCATGGCAATCATGGGGGCGCTTCAGGACGCCTTCGGCGGCACGCCGACCATCCTCTACGCCAAGGCGGCCCTGGACGGGGTGGCCTCGATCGCCCTGGCCTCGACGCTGGGGATCGGGGTGCTGTTTTCGGCGCTGCCGGTCGCGCTCTATCAGGGGGGCATCACCCTGGCGGCCGATTCCGCAAAATCGCTGCTGACCGGCCCCGTGGTGTCGGAGATGAATGCGGTCGGCGGCCTGTTGATTGTCGCCATCGGCCTGGACCTGGTGGGGATCAAGCGCTTTCCGGTGGGCAACCTGCTGCCGGCGGTCTTTGTCGCGGTGGGGCTCGTGTGGCTGGTTGGGGGGGCGTGAGTGGGCGTGCCGGAGGGCTGGCCTGCAAATTTCAAAATTTGAGGATTGCCGACCTGACCCTCCCGCCCCCGCATCCTGCCCCATGGGCGGGGCCGAAAGCTACGTTTATTCCCCGCCCCGTGCTATACTGAAATCAGGGTTCCATGCGGTCAGCCGCGCCGGAAGCAGGGCTGCGAACCGGCCGCAGGGGGCACGCGGGAAGGGGGTGCACACCATGACATCGAAGAGAACGAACCTGTCGGCAGCTCCCAAGGGGCGGTGCGACATCAAGATATGGAGCGGGGATTGCGAACGGAGCGGCCACCCGGCCGAGGGCGAAAAGTATCTGTGCGTGTCCTGCGGGACGATCGTGGGCCTCAACCATGAGGTGACCCACGACATTTTCCCCTATGTCAGCGGCGATTACGACAAGCTGATTTGAGCGATACGGATATTTCGGCGGCAGGGAATGGGAGGGGCACCGGCTGAGCGCTTTGGTTGGTGTCCCTCGATTAATGCGGGGCTCTGGGAAATTTGCGGATCGTGCCTTTACGACCCCTCCGTACCCGGCTTGATGTAGTCGAAGACCTCTTTCGACCACGCTGCGGACCATGCTCCCAGCGGCACGATGATGTCGCGCAGTTCCTTGCCCCGCCGGGTCAGCGCGTAGCCGTCAAGGGTCTTTTCCACCAGGTCCGCCTCGCGCAGGTCCTTGATGCGGCTATTGAGGATGGAGGGTGAGATGTCGCCGCACCGCTCCTGCAATGTGCGAAACGTGCAGGGGCCTTGTTCCAGGTTCCACAGAACGCCGAGCGCCCAGCGGCGGCCCAGAAGGTCGAACAGGGCGTTGATCGGCGTACCGGAGAGAGAACCGCGTACCTTTTTCCCGGGGCTTGGAATGGACATGGGGCGCGCTTATCTCCTTTGGGGTGGGGATGAACGGGCGTCGATCCGGCTGCCGCGGACAACCGGATCGATGCCCGGAGCGGTTTAACGGGCCCGGGCCGCCTTGATTTCGGCGAGCGTCAGGCCGCCGATCCCGATGTTGGCGCTGTCGAGCTCGTTAATCAGGATGGTGAACTTTTCAGCGGGGATATTTGTGACCTCTGCGGCGGTCTTTGTCAAGTTTTTGATGAGGGCCTTTTTTTGTTCCGTAGCGATGCTGTGCAGATCAACGGTGATAACCGGCATGACAATCTCCTTGCTATTTATTTTGTAGCGCGCTACGTATTTAATAGCATGCTACTAAAAGAGAAGCAATGTTTTTCTGTTGCGGGGCCGCGGTGCGGTTTTGTCGTTGCGCCTGGTGTGGGGAAATGGGGATGCGGCCTCTGATGTGATGTCGCTAGGGGGGCGGTGACGAGGCCAGGGGGGCTGCCCGGATTGCGGCATCTGGTGGGTCAGGTCTACAAACTTCAAAATTTGAAGATTGTAGACCTGACCCTATCGGCCTGCTCCAAATTTCAAAAATTTGAGGATTGTAGACCTGACCCTCCCGGCCTGTTTAAAACTAAAAAAGGGGCATGCTGGAGGGACCGATGACATGCTGGAGGGGTAGGGTTATAAATTTCAAATTTTGAAGATTGAGACCCGGCCCTTCCGACTTGCTCATTACTTCAGAAGGTGAAGATACTTTTTAAAAACCCAACCGCATCTTGGGACTCCGTCTCGATAATCAAAATATTCGATATATATCCACTTTCCACCTTGTTTCAGTAAGGTCACTCTCTGGTTAGGGTAAAGCGCTCCAAAACGTTGAGATTTTGAATTAGGCTTAACTCTAAGGTTTACGATCCTATCCACGACATAGTGTTTGTTGTTATCAACCTGGGGATGTAATTCTGAAATTGCTTGAAGTACCTCTGCCTTGTCAGTAGATAATCTGTTCATGATATTCTCTTCGGTCATATTTCCTGAGTGGAGACAATAAAGAAATGTTAGAATGGTCAGGACATAGCCAATCATTGCTTCAAAAGAAATTAATTTTTTCGGAAGTTTTTTACACTCATTTAACAGTAACTCTGCAAGAGCATTGATTTCTTCGGTAATGATAGATTCAGGATCGGCGGTGGTAGAATCTAATCCATAATGTAAGGTCTCAAGCCTATTCATCATTTCAGTAGCAATACGTTCAGGAAATGCATGGTCAGCAAAATCAAGATACTTTTGTGCATCGAATATTTTTTGATACTCGGACGAAATTCTGTGAATGCTCTGTATCGACATGAATAGAGGAGTAATGGGAAAAGAAAACTTTTGAGATTGAAACTGTTTGAAAATATTTGTGACAGGTGATTCTAACGCCTTACGTATTTCTGAAGTTTGGAACAGATTGGTTGCAAGAGTTTGAAATGGTAAGTCAAACACCTTTCTCCATTGTTCGTACTGACGCTGTAATTCTTGCTGATGCTTTAAGAATGGTGGCTCTACAATATTTTTCAACCAATCGTATTGATTTCGCTGAAATTCTTTCAGGTGTTTCAGTGCAGGTGGTTCAACTACATTTTTAAAAAAATCTTGCTGCGTTTGAAACTCTTTCAGGTATTTAAGAGATGGAGGCTCAAACTCAAATCCGAGATCCTTCATTCCAACAATGCCCAAACTGTTACTACTCACACTAAACCTCCTTCTTTGACTCGAGGAAAAACTAGCGGCAACACATAGGGTCGCGTCTCCATTATTCATATTTCTGGAAGATGAAAAAACGCTACTGCTATTTTGCCCTCCAATTAAAACCCACAAGCACCCTTCTACCTCTCGCATCAATAATTTTCAATCGCAAAATCAATATGTTAAAATAATTAACACTCTGGAAAAGTGTTAAAAAAATTACCACTTTCGAGCCTTTCCCTCCTACCTCCCCGAAATCAAACGAAAAAAAGGCCCCCGAATCGTCTCCGGGAGCCCCTTCTTTGTATCATTTTGTCGCATAGCGTCCGGCCACCCCGCACCGGCCCCGTTCACTTACCCGAACAGTTTATCCCCGCGCTGGTGGCCAAAGGCCGGACTTAAACAGGGGCGTGCCCCTGTTCAAATCCCATGTCCTTATGTCAGCGTAGACCTGTTGTGCCCCATCACCGCGCCATGAGCGCGAACACACCCCAGCCCAGGTATTCACGGGCGTAGGCGGCGTAGCGTTGGGGTGCCGAGGTCAGTTCGGCTCGAACATCTTTCGCAAAGTCATCGTGGGGATTCGCTTCGAACCAGCGGCGCATCGTGAGCCACTTGGCTGCCTCGTACCTGTCCCAACTGTCTTGGTCCGCCAGAACCATTTCCACGATGTCGTAGCCCTGGGTGCCGAAAGAGGCGAGAAGTTCCGGAAGCACGAGGAAGTCCGAGATGGAACGGGCGCGGCATCCCGTGGCGACCTCTTCTGTCGGCGGCAATTGCCGCCAGTACGGCTCGCCGATGAGGATGATCCCACCCGCGCGGAGGCTCTTGGCCAAAAGCTCGATGGTGCCGCTGACTCCGCCGCCGATCCAGGTGGCGCCGACACAGGCCGCCACGCCGGCCTTTTCGTCGGTGACGTAGCCGGCAGCGTCTCCGTGGATGAACTGGACCCGATCGGCGACGCCCAGTTCTTGCGCGCGGAGTTTCGCCTGTTCGGTGAATAGCGGGCTCATGTCGATACCGGTGCCGCTGATTCCGTAGTCGCGTGCCCAGGTACAGAGCATCTCGCCCGAACCGCTGCCGAGGTCGAGCACACGGGTCCCCGGTGCCAGACGCAACGCCGCGCCGAGAGTGGCGAGCTTTTCCGGTGTGAAGGGGTTATGGATGTGATGAGCGCTTTCGGAAATGGTGAATATCCGTGGAATGTCCACTGTTGAAACTCCTTTGTCCGCATGGCAGTGCGCCCCGGTTCCGCCGCTCCGCCGTCAGTCCTTCCCGCCGTCGAATATCTGCTTCAACCACCCATAGCCGCTTACCAGCACGATCCCCGCGATAACCAGCACCGCCCCGATCACGAAGCTCGCCTCCAGCGGTTCGTGCAACAACCACACCCCGAACCCGATGCCGAAGAACGGCGTCATGAACGAGAACACCCCCAGCCGGGAGGCCAGATACTTGCGCAGCAGCCAGAGCCAGGTGAGGTAGCTGGCAAAGGAGACCACCACCGCCTGGAACAGGATGCTCCCCCAGGCCAGGGGGGTGGGGGTGAACGCGGTCTCGCCCAGGCACACGGCCGCCGCCAGCAAGAGGACAAAGGCGGTGATCAATTGATACAGCAGGGCTTGGGTGGCGGATGTGCGGGCGAGGCTTGAACAGCGCAGCACCACCGTGGTGGCGCCCCAGGAAACCCCGGCCATGAGCCCCAGGAAATCCCCCCACAGGATGGCGGCCGGCGCCCCGGCAGCCGGCTGCTGGCTGCGCCCGAAGAACGCGATGACGATGCCCATGAAGGCCAGCAGGATGCCGAACCACTGGAAGCGTTGCAGCCGTTCCGCGGGCAGACGCCAATGGAGCCCCAGGGCGGCGAAGGCGGGAGCGGTGTAGAGGAAGACCGCCATGTGGGAGGCGCTGGTATAGCGCAACCCCTGGCCCACGAACAGGAACTCCAGGGAGAACAGCACCCCCACGACCAGGCCGGGACGCCACGTGCCGTCCCCTAGGGAAATGCGCTCCCCCCGCAGGAACATCAACAGCCCCACCAGCGCCGCCGAGATCCCGGAGCGGAGCGCCAACTGCAGGAGCGGGGCAATATCCGGCGCGGCGGCCTTCAGTGCGACCTGCTGCAGCCCCCAGATAATGCACAGGAGCAGCATCAGCCCCATTGCCAAACCGTCTATCGCTTTATGTGTGTCTATGACCCGCTCCTTCGTCTGCTTTAGTGGAACTATTCAAAATAGCAGAAGCGGGGGAGCAGTCAATAAAATAGCGCGTTCGCCGCCGTCCGGGGAACTCGCGAACAACGCCTTTTCCTGCGCGCCAGCCCAATCAGTGCAGCGGTTTTTCTTCCTCTTCCTCGCCGCTGAGGGCGAGGGATTTCACGGCGCTTGCCGCCGACTTGCCCTGAAGGATGTTCTCAACCTCGCCGTAGGGCATGATCCGTATGCCGTGCAGGCTGATGTTGGCGCATATCGGGTGGCTTTCAATGAATGCGCGGGCTTCGTGGTACGGTAACCTTACCGGCGTGAGGCCACTGTATTCGGCAACGTTCTGGAACCGGTATCCCTTCCCCTCGCGGCACAGGATGTGATACTTCCCGGCGGCAAAAAAACAGATGCCATAGCTATCTTCCGTTGCCATAGTTACGCTCCTGCTCTTCCCCTGCGGGATCATCGGGCAATACGCTTGATTGGAAGGGTAGCAATGCCGGGGGATTTGTCAAGCCGGTGGTCCGTGAAAGAGGGGAACAACATGGGGGGGGCAGGTCTGCCTTCGTCATGGCATGGAACATGGAGAGGCTGCCCCATGTCTTTTCCGCTCAGAAAAAGGGCCCCGGACCGTCTCCGGGAGCCCCGCCTCATCGCTTCATAAGCGACGGGCCGCGGTAGGCGCGCTCCACCGCGCGGCGGGTGCCCGCCTCGACCACGAGCCCCACATACGCCCCAACGATCACATCGCTCAGAAAGTGGTAGTTGGTTGCGATCAGGGCCAGGGCCAACAGCAGCAGCAGCGCCAGGCACGCCGGGCGCCAGCGCGGGTGAAAACGCCACAGGACCGCACAAAGGGCGACGAAGACCACCATGTGCCCGGACGGGAAGCCGGAAAACCGCGCATCGCCGTTGAACCAGTGAAACCCGTACTCCTGGGGCGCGAGCAGCCATTCCCGGGTGTTGATCCTGCCGAAGGCGAATTTCAGGAGCGATTTTGCCAGAAAGGCAGCCGGGGCGGCGACGGCGAGGGTCTCGTACATGATCGCGGGCGCATCGATGCCGTGGCGGGCCACCCGGTAGCGGAACAGGGCGTAGGAGCCTGCGGCAACGCAGACCACCAGGATGAGCAGGGCGTCGGGGATGGAGGAGGTAAAGTGGAGCCACTCCCTGCTGGCGTAAAGGTAGCGCGTGACGAGCCGGGCAACGGGGATGTCCAGGTGGCCGATGCTGTAGGAGGCCGCCAGGGCAAGGGGGACCAGTGCGGCCAGGAGGGCGGTTTCGTACCCCCGGCGCTGGCTGGCGGATGATGCGGTGTCGTGCGGCGCAGGCTGAACTGGAATAAGCGCTCCTTAGTCGTCGGTTGTGTCGGGATGCGGCAGTGGCGGTCTGGTGCCCCTGCGGATACGTACTATACGATTATTTTGCCGTTTTGCAAAGGCGGGCGAGGTCGGTGCCGTTGACAGCGGCCTTTTCATGGGGAACACGCTGCTGTCGCATAACATGCTGAAATTTTTTAGCGTTATGGCTGATTACCTGCTACAGCTAGAGGTTAGTTCTGCCGATGATTATACTGCGGACGATAGCAGGCGGGGCCGGCGGCAGGGGGCCGGGCACCGGGAACCATGAAAAAAGGAGCGTCAATGGCTTTAGAGTATTCGCCCATAGTGCTTGATTCCATCAACCACGATAATTTTCCCAAGGTCGAGCTGTTCGTCAGGCTCGACGGGAAATATACCCTCTACAAACCGGAGAAGACCAAGCTCACCATCCACAATATCGAGCGATTGCGGGAAAACGGTACGGAGTTCGTGTATATCGACAGCAAGGATTCGGAAGAGGTACAGGAGCATGTGGAAAAGCGGCTCGACGATTCCCGCGCCGCCTCGCTCCTGTCCCAGTATTCCAAGAACCTGATCTGCAGCCAGATGATCATCAAGGCTGTCGACGATGTCTTCAAAAAGCCCAACCAGCCCGCCATGTTCGAAAAATGCCGCGCCATCCTCCGCAAGGTCGGGTTCAGGTTCGAGGACCGGGATGAGCTGATCGCGCTCTTTGGCAAGCTGGAAGACAACTTCGACAAATACCTCATCAACCATTCGACCCAGACCACGATCCTGGCGCTGTTCATGGGCGAGAGGCTGTTCAACGCCGGGAGGGACGATCTCGTCAGCGTCGGCACCGGAGCCATGGTGCACGATATCGGGATGCTGTCCATTTCGAGCGATATCACCGAAAAGATGGACGTGCTCTCGGAGAACGAATATTACCGGGTCAAGCTCCATCCCAAATACGGCATCGACCTGCTCAACAGCGCCGGGGTCACGGACCGGATCGTCCATGACATTACCCTGGGCCATCACGAGCGCTATGACGGCAGCGGCTACCCCAGGGGGCTGGATGGTTTCGAGATCCCGCGCTATGCCATGCTGGTGTCCATCTGCGATATCTACTGCGCCCTGACCATGAACCGCCCCTACAAGTCCGCGTCCACCCCGGCGGAGGCCCTGCGGACCATGAAGAGCGAACGGAAACTCTTCGACCCGGATACCCTGGCGGGGTTCCTGGGGATCATGGAAGACACGGCACTCCCGGAAACGGTGGAAGTGGCGAAGGAAGCGCCGGCGGCGGCCCGGTCCATCGACATGGCCGAGATCCGGGAGTTGAAAAAGCAGATGCGGAGCCCCAATGCCGACCGCAACAAGCTGGTCAAGATGCACTCCATTATAACGGACAACATCAACAGCACCTATGGCGAAGAGAGGGCCGCCTTGACGGAGTTGCGGACGGAGTTGAAGAACCTGCTCAAATCGTTGTTCTCGGACGTGTCGGGGGATACGACTTCGTGGTAAGCCACTCGCAAATGTCGAGCCTTGGCGACAGGAGCCGGGCCGTTGCTGGCGTGTACGGCGGTACGGTCGCTGCCGTCAGAGATGTCATCGCCATAATTCCCGCCTGATTCGTACGCTCTCATGTCTCTCATAATAGCGTAAAAATTAATGAGGGAGTTTACAATTTTTGATTCAAGTGCTATAAAAATAAAGACTTTTGCCGGTAGATGCGAATAGAGCCGCTCATGGGTGACAGGATTGGTTGCCTGGTATGCGGTCTGTTGCCCCAGCCGGGAGCCTGGAGACCTCACCCACTAAACCCCGGGGGCAGCATTGCGCTTGAAATTCCTACTCAGTGCAGCACTTTTCATAATGACCGCAGCGGTCTATTGCCGTACGGCGAGCTACCCGCTCTCCGGTCTCGACATTGGGGATTACATCACACAGAACGACCATGTTCTTTCGGGCCTTACCCCCGCCTCGATCAAGTGGGCCTTCACCACTGCTCACACCAGCAACTGGCACCCCCTTACCTGGCTTTCCCATATGGCCGACTGCCAGTTCTTCGGGTTGAACCCCATGGGTCCCCACCTCGTGAATGTGACGCTTCATGGGGTAAATACCGTCCTGTTATTCATTCTCCTCTGCACCATGACAGGGGCTTTATGGCAAAGCCTGTGCGTAGCCGCGCTTTTCGCGCTCCACCCTCTCCATGTGGAGTCCGTTGCCTGGGTAGCGGAACGCAAGGATGTGCTGAGCACCCTCTTCTGGATGCTCTCCCTTTTGTTCTATGGTGCCTATGTAAAACAAGCCAAGCGCACCTTCTATGTTCTCACCCTCATCTCATTCGTTCTCGGGTTGATGGCCAAGCAGATGCTGGTCACGCTGCCGCTTGTGCTGTTGCTGCTCGACTTCTGGCCATTGGGCCGTTTCAGGAAATCTCTGCCACCAGCGCAACATTCCGTGTGGCTTCTCTTGGGGGAGAAAGTACCGTTCTTACTGTTATCGGTCGGCGCTTCAGTCGTGACTCTCTTCACACAGGGGGAGGGGGGGGCTCTTGCTTCCGGGACAACCCTTAGATTTTCCATGCGTGCCGCCAACGCCGCGTTATCGTACGTGTCCTATATCCGTAAAACGCTCTGGCCTGCCGACCTGGCGGCCTATTATTCCCTGACTGGCGTATCATATCCGAGAGCGGCCCTGGCACTCCTCGTAATTGCAGTCATCTCATTGCTGGTATGCAAGGGGATGCGCCGTTACCCCTATCTGGCCATGGGATGGCTCTGGTATGGCGTCACGCTCGTGCCGGTAATAGGCCTGGTCCAAGTCGGCGGTCAGTCGATGGCCGACCGTTACACCTACATACCGATCATCGGCCTTTTTATTATGATTGTCTGGGGTGGGGCTGAAATCGGCGCACGACTGCCGCGATTCCGCACGGCATTAATCGCGGTGTGTGTATCCCTGGTTCTTGGTTGTGCGGTTCTGACCTGGAACCAGGTCCGGTACTGGCACGATGATATTACCCTTTTAACCCATGCCCTTGCCGTTACCGACAACAATTACATGGCGCACATATTTCTCGGCAACGCCTTGCTGGAGCAGGGGGAGGCGGATCAGGCCATTGCCCAGTATCACGAGGCTCTGAAGACCTTCCCGAATTATGAGTTGACCATCTATTCGCTGGGCACTGCCTATGACCAGCAGGGAAGGACCGAGCAGGCTATCAGCCAGTACCGATTGGCGTTGAAGATCAAGCCTGACTACGGGGAGGCACGGCATCGCCTGGGGATCGACCTTGACAATCAGGGGAAGACAGCGGAAGCGGTACAACAGCTTGTGGAAGCGGTACGGCTGGTCCCAGACTTCGTGGAGGGTCATTACGACCTTGGTATCGCCTTGGACCATCTGGGGAGGTCAGACCAGGCCATTGCCGAGTACTATGAGGCCCTGAGGTTGCGGCCGGACTTTGCGGCGTGTCACAACAATCTTGCGGTGGCCTTGCTCCAGCAAAAGAAATATGGCGAGGCTCTTCGGCATTTCTCTGAGGCGCTACGGCTGGCGCCTGATCTTGAAAGTGCCCGCACAGGCATGCGATTGGCGTCGCAAGGGCTGGGCGGAACGCCTGATGCGGCACCAAATTGATGTGCCGGCAGTTTCGGTTGCCATGTACTGAAATTCAATTGTCATGAGGTGCGCGTGCTGAATCGAAAGAGGGTCATTGTCGTTCTCCCTGCGTACAACGCAGCGAAGACGCTGGAAATGACGTATCGGGAAATACCTTTTGAATTCGTGGATGACGTAGTGCTCGTGGACGATGCCAGCAATGACGATACCGCTGGGGTTGCCAAGAAGCTCGGCATCCATACCGTTGTCCATACAAACAACACGGGATATGGGGGAAACCAGAAAACATGTTATCGCACCGCGCTGCAACTCGGGGCAGACATCGTGATCATGCTCCACCCCGACTACCAGTACACCCCGAAACTGATTGCAGCCATGGCCGCAATGATCGCCTACGGTGAATTCGATGCCGTTTTGGGGTCGCGGATTCTCGGGGTTGGTGCGCTGAAGGGTGGGATGCCATTATATAAGTACATCGCTAACCGATGTCTTACGCTGATTGAAAATATCCTCCTGGGACACAAGCTCTCCGAGTACCATACCGGCTATCGCGCTTTCTCGCGCCAGGTTCTGGAAACGCTTCCATTGGGCAGAAACTCCGATGACTTCGTTTTCGACAACCAAATGCTTGCCCAGGTAATCTGGTTGGGGTTTCGCATTGGTGAGCTATCCTGCCCCACCAAGTACTTTCCCGAAGCATCGTCAATAAACTTCCGTCGCAGCATGGTGTACGGCATGGGCGTCATGAGGACGGCCATCGATTTCAGGCTGCGCAAATTGGGTGTGGGCGGAAAGAGGGCGTTACTTTTTCCTCCTGCGATCTGAGCCGGCTCGACAGGTATCCCGGCAACGGTTATCTCATACTCCGCCTTTTCTTTTATAGACGGCCACATAATTCCCGGAAACCGGTTGATAGTGCCTTAATTCCTCAGTATCCCACAGATATCTGGTCGAATTGGGGCCAATTATATCTATTGTTCCCACCGTATCATAGAGACTATCGATGTAGCGCCCTCCCCAATTGAAGATCGTCTTGCGGGAAGATTCCCGCGCCAACCATGAAAAGTCAACGTTGACAAAAACGATAAACGTTGGCCGTGCCGCTTCTATTTCACGAATCATTTGCAACTGCATGCGCTCTGCATATGGCTGATCTTCCATCAGCCCGTACATATAAATGTGGCCGGTTGCCGAAAGCCTGTCCGCATAAAATATTATTTCCGGCTCGGAACCAAGGACCGCAATTGTATCATCCGGTTTTGTGTGTTTTTTTATGTAATCGGCTATTTGGAGTGACTCTGGAAAGGGGTTTACTCCATAAGTTGCACGACTCATTTCAAGTGGGGTTAAGATAAAAAAGTTATCTTTTTCTTGGTAGAGACTATAGGTAACAGCCGCTAACAGAATGAGAGCCTGGATAACGTGTGGAAACCGCACTGACGTGATGGAAGGGAACACGAGCTCGGCAGAACTTAACCCCGCACCTGTCATGATTGCCACTGCGGGCAGAAACAGAACAAAGTAATGCCCTCGGAAAAACAAACCCGGACAGACCGCAAGGAACGAAAACAAGAGAAAACCACATACGAAAGGCCTGTCAATACAGCGGCTCTTTTGGGTGAAGAGCGCGATGCTCCCGAACCCGGCAAGAAGCCATAACGGTAGTTGTGGCTTTGCTATATCGCTGAAAGTATCTTTGAAATTATACCATCCGGACTCAAGTGACATGCCTGAAGTATATTCACGAGTGTACTGTACGGTCCAGAACCAGAAATTGGCAAAACTCCCCGTATTGACCATCCACAGGACAACCAGCGCATAGGGAATGACCATTCCGAGCAGGAAGAGGATACTTCCCGTCACGCCGTTTTTTTTATCAGAGCCGGGACTTTTCCAGGCACGTAACAATAGATACTGAACGGCGAAAATAGACAGCACTATGGCATGCTGTTTCATGGTGATGGCAACGCCAAAGCAGAGTCCGCTGAGAAACAGAAGTATAACTTTCCTTTTGTCGATGGAACGGAGCAGTAGCAGGAAGCCTGTTAAGGAAAACAGCACAACAAAATGCGTTGCATGGGCAAAAACACCGAACACGGAACTGGTTAGCGTCAATACAGCATAACTGGCGCACGAGATCAGAGCAGTGGTGCGATCAAAGAGCCGTTTTGTGAGCAGGTAGACCAAATAGCTGCATATTCCATTAACAATCATTAAGCCGGCATGGATTCCAGCGGGGGTCTGGCCGAACATGAACATGAAGCAGGCATATGCCAGGCTGACTCCCGGGAGCTTCATGGTGTAGGCATGGGTAAAAGGGGGAATGCCTTTTAGCAGGAGTTGCCCCATGTAGGCATATTCCCCTTCATCCCGCTCAAGCGGAACGGTCAGGAGCCGGATGCGAACATAAACGACAACGGCCAAAATCAAGGCTGGCAAGCAGTATGGTAGATACTGGGAGAGACGTTCTGTTCTTCTCATCGTTGGGTTCCGGAACGGGTATATGAAATCAGGTTTGCCTTCAGCAAAAAAGCCGGAAGTCCGGTCTCAACTGTCTCAATCCCAATGTGAGACCCGCTCCCTGCTTATTCTCCCGGGCAGGATAGCAGAAGCAATGGGTCTGTCAAATGAATATACTGCCATGATCTTGTTTCAGGCCCGTTGGAATCCTGCCGCACGGACTCCAAGGAGTGCAAGGTCCTCACCCAACTCCCTCACATACCGGGCTTCCCGGGAATCCTTTGCCCAAATCTCGAAATCACGCACCCGCAGGAATTGGTAGGAAAGCAGTTCGCGGTGGCAGGATGATGGTGGTCATGGGGGGGCAAGGGGGGCGGTTTTATGGGACTTATAGGGACAATGGGACTTATCGGTCTTATGAATTTCATGGGTCTCACGAGTCCCATCGGTCCTCGTCCTACGAAATTCCCTTCTCATCAAGGCCATAACCGTTCCTCCCCCAGATGCGACTTTTTGTGTCGCCCTCCGGTGCTAGGCTGAAACCATGGAAAATGAAAAGAATGCTCCTGTACCAAAAACTATTGGATTCAGGTGGTTACCATGCAGGAGAGAATCGAACTCATTCGCCGGATGCTTTCAATTTCATCATGTACTGAATCACTTCGCGCAATTGATCTTTGGAAAGACTCTCGGTCGCAGCCAGCAGGACCTTCTCCTCGTAGCTCAACGGACGCTGATACTCCTCCCGGGTCCCGAAAAGAATAGTCTTTTCGTCCACGCCGAGGGCGTCGCACAGCAGGGGGAGAATCTTCTTCCCCGGCCGGCGCTGCCCGCGCTCCAGGGCCGAAATGTAGGGCTCCTTCACCTGGATGATCTCGGCCAGCTGTTTCTGCGTGTAGCCTGCATCTTCCCGGAATCTTTTGATGTTTTCTCCGACACTCATACCGGTTACCCCCTGTTGAATTGATTCTAAGCCTAATTTAATCCGGGGGCTTGTCAACCCAAAAATCATTATGCATTTTATTTCACGATTTATGAATCAAAAAGATGATGCAGCTGCGGCCATTCGGCGGAAGGCGCCGGTGCGCCGGTCTTCCGGGACTCATACGCCTTTGGGGGCAGCGAGATACAGCGGTTCGCCGGATGCCTTCAGTTTCATGGCAAACTCGATCACGATGAGCAGAAGACGGGTGGAGAAACCCTGGACCGCGGCCAGCAGGACCTTTTCCTCGCGCCGCAGCGGTCGTTCCCGGGGGCCGAAGAGAATCGTCTGCTCATCTACGCCGAGGGCGTCGCACAGCAGGGGGAGGAGTTTCTTCCCCGGCCGGCGCTGCCCCCGTTCCAGGGCCGACAGGTAGGACGGCTTCACCCCCATGACCCCTGCCAATTGCTTTTGGGTGTAGCCGGCTTCCTCACGGATTTTTTTGATGTTTTCCCCAACGCTCATGATGAGCACCTCCCCAGTGAATTATAGTCAAGCATAATTTAACACCTGCAATTGTCAATATAAAAATCATAATGTTTATTTTTTGCTTGACTACTAAATCAATTAGATTTAGTTTTTAATCAAAAAGGAGGTGCTAAATGCACGAAACGGATCAAACGGACCATGCCGCGGCCATGTCGGTCCGCCTCCCTCAGACCAAGAAGCGGGCGCTGCACGATCTCTCCCGGCGCACCGGCATCTCCGTGGGGAGCATCGTCAGGAGCCTGATCTACTCCCGGCTGGCAGAGGAGGAGGGGGAGGGGAAAATCCTGAATCCGCCACAGAGACACTGAGACACAGAGGTACACAGGGAAAGGCTGAAAACTGTTTCGGGTAACCCCACCGTCGGGAATCGCTTTTCCTTGCCGGGCCTTACTCCCGGTTTTCTCTGTGTCTCCGTGTCTCTGCGGCGGACGGTACTCATTTTGACGTTACGGGGGGAATCATGGACGGATCGAGCAGGGCGGAGTGGTTGCAGGCGCGCAGGAGCGGCATCGGCGGTTCGGACGCGGCGGCGGTGCTGGGGGTGTCGCGCTACGCCACCCCCTATCAGGTCTACCTGGATAAGCGGGGCGAGCTGCCGGAGCCGCCCGAGAGCCCGGCCATGTTCTGGGGGCGCGCCCTGGAGCCGGCGATCCGCCAGCGCTACGCCGACGCCACCGGCCGCACGGTGCGGGTCCCCGGCCGGATAGTGCGCCACCGGGAGCGCCCCTACCTGCTGGCCACCCTGGACGGCGTCACCGACGACGGCCGGGTGCTGGAGATCAAGACCGCCCGCAGCGCCGAGGGGTGGGGCGAGCCGGGGAGCGACGAGATCCCCGAGGCCTACCTGTGCCAGGTGCAGCACTACCTCATGGTCACCGGGCTGGAACTGGCCGATGTGGCGGTGCTCATCGGCGGCCAGGATTTCCGGCTCTACGAGGTCCGGGCGGACCGGGAGCTCCAGGAATTGATGGCCGGCCGGGAGGCCGAATTCTGGGGCAGGGTGGAGCGGGGCGAGCCTCCCGACGCCGCTTCCATGGCCGACCTGGCCCTCAGGTTCCGCCATCCGGTGGCCGCCACGGTCCCGGCCACCCCCGGGGCCGTGGCGGCGGTGGCCGGGATGAAGGCGCTCAAGGCCGAGCAGAAGCTGCTCGAGGCGGAGGAGGAGCGGTTAAAGATCGTCATCCAGGCCTGCATGGGCGAGATGGAGGGGCTCACCATCGACGGCCGCCTGGCGGCCACCTGGAAGGCGGCCAAACCCCCGAGCCGCTTCGACCACGACGCCTTCCGGGCGGCCCACCCGGAGCTGTACCGGCAGTACCTGAAAACCGGTGAGGCGGCGCGGCGCTTCTTGCTGAAATAAGGATGAGGAGAAAAGTCAACGTCCGCCACAGAGACGCAGAGACACAGAGAAAAACCAGGAACAAGGCAGGTAAAAAGCAACGGTTTTTGATGATGGTTTTAACCAAAAAAGATTTTGCCTTTCTCTGTGTACCTCTGTGTCTCCGTGTCTCTGTGGCAGATTTTTATTTTTACTTTGCATCGCACTATACAAGGAGACCATACCTATGACGACCATTGCACCAACCACCCTGGACAACCTGTTCGCCACCCCCATCACTCCCCGCGCCCCGGGCGCCGCCCCCCTGGGGGACGCCGAGGGGGCCATCCTCCTGGCCCGGCGCTTTCCCCGTGACCAGCGGGAGGCCTTCGGGCGGATCATCGCCGCCTGCCGCAGGGCGGGGCTGGCCCGGGCCGGGCTCTACACCTACAGCCGGGGCGGCTCCGACATCAGCGGCCCCTCCATCCGCCTGGCCGAGGCTATCGCCCAGAACTGGGGCAACATCCAGTTCGGCATCCAGGAGCTGGAGCAGCAGGGGGGCGAATCCACGGTCAAGGCCTATGCCTGGGACGTGGAGAGCAACACGCGCCAGGAGAAGGTCTTCCGGGTGCCCCACCGGCGTGTGGGCCGCCAGGGGGCCCGGCGGGCGGAGGACGGCCGGGACATCTACGAGGCGGTGGCCAACCAGGGGGCGCGCCGCCTGCGGGCCTGCATCCTGGGGGTCGTGCCGGGGGACGTGGTGGAGGCGGCGGTGGAGCAGTGCGAGGAGACCCTGGCCGCCGCTGCCGACGTATCCCCCGCGGCCTTGGCCCGGCTGGCGGAGTCCTTCGCCGCCTGCGGGGTGACCAGGGAACAGGTGGAGGCCCGTATCGGCTGTCCCCTGGAGGCCGCCACCCCGGCCCAGGCGGTGCAGTTGGGCAAGATTCGCACCAGCCTGCACGACGGCATGAGCAAGCCGGGCGACTGGTTCGGGCCCGTGGGTGAGCGGGCCGCAGCAGCGGCCCCGCCCAGGAAGGGGGCCGCCGGGCTGAAGGAGCGGCTGCGCACCGGGGCGGCCCGGAACCAGGCGTTTGCCGCCAAGGAGGGGTGACATGGAATGTCCCAAGTGCCATTCCCGCCACATCCGTAGGGTGGCGGTGATCACCACCCCCTCGTCCCTGGAGCGGTACGACGACGACCAGGCCTGGGTGGAGGGTGATAGCTGCCTCATGTGCGGTTACTGGGCCGACGTGGGGCCGGAGCCCGCCGCCACGAGCGATCTGGACGGCTGATCGTTGCCACGGAGCCGTAGGGACACGGAAGATCAACCACCCCCTGCCCCTTTAGGCCCCATAGGTTCCAGAAGCTTTCAAGGAGGTACCGATGTTGACCAACAAGCAGACCCTATTCGTGAACGAATACCTGGTGGACCTGAACGCCACCCAGGCGGCCATCCGGGCCGGCTACAGCGCCCGCACCGCCCATGTTGCCGGCTACAATCTGCTGCACAAGCCGGAGGCGGCCGAGGCGGTGCGGAAGGGGTTGCAGGAGCGGGCCGAGAAGCTGAACCTGAGCGGCGAGGATGTGCTCCGCTCCATCGTGGATATCCGGGGCAAGGCCGTGACCGGCGGCAATCTCACCCAGGCGCTCAAGGCCAACGAACTGCTGGGCAAACACCTGAAGCTCTTCACCGACCGGGTGGAGCACGCAGGTCCCGACGGCGGCCCCCTGGAGTTCTCCGACCTGGAACTGTCCAACCGGCTCCTGACCCTCATCGCCATCCTGGAGGAACGCGCCGATGCCGCGTGATGCGCTGGAAAAACTGAAGAGTCTCTTGGGCTACGCCACGGCCGAGGAACGGGCCGAACTGGCGGCCATCGCCCGGCGGCTCACCCCGGCCTGGGTGCCGCTGTTCCAGGGGCCGCAGCAGGCGGCCTACGACTCGGCGGCCGACGTGCTCTTCTACGGCGGCGCGGCCGGGGGCGGCAAGACCGATCTGGTCATCGGCGCGGCCCTGACCCGGCACCGGCGCTCCATCATCTTCCGCCGGGTCGGCACCGAGTTGCAGGCCATCTGCGACCGCATGGCCGAGATCCTGGGGACCGGGGAGGGGTTCAACGCCCAGAGGAACCTGTGGCGTCTCCCCGGCCGCCAGGTGGAGTTCGGGGCGGTGCCGGTGCTGGGGGACGAGAAGAAGTACCAGGGGCGCCCCCACGACCTGAAGGTCTTCGACGAGATCACCTCCTTCACCGAGGCCCAGTTCCGCTTCCTCATCACCTGGCTGCGCACCACGGACACGGCGCAGCGCTGCCGGGTGATCTGCACCGGCAACCCGCCCGTGGACAGCCAGGGGGAGTGGGTCATGCGCTACTGGGCCCCCTGGCTGGACAAGGACCACCCCAACCCGGCCCAGCCAGGCGAGTTGCGCTGGTTCGCCGTGCTGGACGGCAAGGACGCCGAGGTGGAGAGCGGCGAGCCGTTCCTTCACCTGGGGAGGCGGATCAGGCCCCAATCCCGCACCTTCATCCCCTCGCGGGTCCAGGACAACCCGTTCCTCATGGAGACCGGCTACGAGGCCACCCTCCAGGCGCTGCCCGAACCGCTCCGCTCCCGGATGCTGGAAGGGGACTTCAGCGCCGGCCAGGAGGAAAACCCCTTCCAGGTAATCCCCAGCGCCTGGGTGGTTGCGGCCCAGGGGCGCTGGAGCGAGCAGGGCAGGCAAGGCCCCATGGATGGGGTGGGGCAGGACGTGGCCCGGGGCGGCAGGGCCGAGACGGTCATCGCCCGCCGCCACGGGGCGTGGTACGACCAGCTCCTCTGCTACCCCGGCAGCGCCACCCCGGACGGCCCCAGCGCCGCGGCCCTGGCCATGGCGGCGGCGCGGGACGGGGCCCCGATCCACGTGGACGTCATCGGCTGCGGCACCAGCCCCTACGACCACCTGAACCAGGCCGGGGTGCACGTGGTGCCCATCAACGGCGCCGGGGCCAGCCACGGCACGGACAAGAGCGGCAAGCTCCGTTTCCACAACCTGCGGGCCGAATTGTGGTGGAAGATGCGCGAGGCGCTGGACCCGAAGGCCGTGCCGCCGGTAGCCCTGCCGCCGGGCCAGGCGGTCCGCGCCGACCTGTGCGCCCCCACCTGGTCGCTCCGTTCGGGCAGGATCCTCATCGAATCCAAGGAGGACCTCATGGCCCGCATCGGCCGTTCCCCGGACCGTGGCGACGCCCTGGTGTACGCCTCGGTGGAGACCCCCAAGCGCGCGGCGTTCGGCCACCGGGCCGGGCATGTGGTGGAATACGATCCGTGGAAATAACCAAAAGCAAAATCCGCCACAGAGACACGGAGACACAGAGAAAATCTTTGAGAACGTCAAAATCTGTTACGGAGATACAGAAAAAACTCAGAATCCGCCACAGAGACACAGAGGAAACCTGAAGCAAGGCAAGCAAAAAGAACAACGATTCTTGGTGATGGCTTTACCCATAAAGTTTTTTGCCTTTCTCTGTGTACCTCTGTGTCTCCGTGTCTCTGTGGCGGATTTTGACTTTGAATGGAGGTTGAGCGATGAATATCGACGAGAGCATGGAGACGTGGCGCAGGCGGCGCTGGGTGAGCGCCCAGGAGTTGGCCCAGGCCATGGAGGTCACCCCGCGCACGGTGCGCAACTGGTGGTACTCGCGCAAGACCCCGCTCAAGGCGTGGATGGCCTACGGGGATACGCGGTTTATCCGCTTTACCTCGGCCTCGGCCATCGCGTTCGTGCAGGAGGGGTTTGCGGAGCCGTAGAGGGGGGATAAATTACTGGGGCCATGGCCATGCGATTTCCTGATTTGCCCGCTAAATCGAAAGTAATGGAAACGCCGTAAGTCGTCAGAAGGGCTATTTATCTCGTGCCCATCTTTTCAACTGCCGGTGTGGTAGTTCCTTCATCAATATTCTGGTCTCTAGCTGGGAAAATATGCTATATGAAGAGTATGGATATCAAAGCCATTCCGTTGCCGGAATGGGGAGATGCAAGCTAATAATTGGTTCGGCACCTTTGCATTAAGGCGGTTGACTTATTCGCGTTATACTGATGAGTCGGACACCTTGAAAGAAAATCTTTATTTTTTTATTATGGACAGGTTAACCCCCGAAAGACGAAGTTGGTTGATGAGCCGAGTTAAGGCGAAAAACACATCTCCCGAGATGGTCGTTCGCCGTCTGGTTTATGGCATGGGGTACCGTTACAGGATTCATGTCGAAGGTTTGCCCGGAAAGCCCGACTTGGTGTTTGCCGGCAGCCGCAAGGCTATTTACGTAAACGGTTGTTTTTGGCATGGGCATGAGGGTTGCCGCTATGCTGGGTTGCCCAAGAGTCGTGTGGCTTTTTGGGCGGCTAAGATTGCACGTAACCGGGCCCGGGATCGCGAAAACGTCTCAGCGATGGAAGCCGACGGCTGGCGTGTTCTGACCATCTGGCAATGCGAATTGAAAAACAGAGAGAAAATATCGGAATTATTACATGACTTCCTCAAGCAAGAATAATAATCGCCCTATCGGGATCGACCTTTTCGCGGGAGCCGGCGGTTTATCGTTGGGTTTCGAGCAGGCTGGATTCGACATCGTCGCTGCTGTGGAAATAGACCCTGTCCACTGCGCGACGCACGAATACAATTTTCCTTATACCAAGACAATTTGTGCAAGCATTGTCGAATTGAGCGGTGCCGATATTCGGCGTAAAGCGAATTTGGGTAATACCGATATCGATGTGGTTTTCGGTGGCGCACCTTGCCAAGGTTTTTCTATGATAGGCAAACGCGCTTTCGATGACCAGAGAAACCAATTGGTGTTTCACTATGTCCGCATCGTGCGCGAACTAAGCCCCAAATACTGCGTCTTCGAAAACGTAAAAGGCCTCACTCTCGGCAAGCATACCGAATTTCTTGCAGAACTAATCGAAGCATTGCAAAACGCGGGTTACGACGTACTCTCGCCGTATCGCGTGCTGAATGCGGCCGATTACGGAGTGCCGCAAGACCGTCGGCGACTTTTCTTGGTTGCAGCACGCCAAGGGCTTGAATTGCCGCAGTATCCGAAAAGCTTAAAGACTCGCACGAAGGTGTGGGAAGCAATTGGAGACTTACCGGATGCCGACCGTTTCGACGAGTTGACCGCAACGGATGAAGTATCTGCGATGTGGGAAACTAAGGAACTTTTTGCACGTCGGCTTCGTCGGCTCGAAAACGACCCAAGCGATTACGGCTACCAGCGGGTATTCGACCGCGATATGCTCACATCGAGCCTACGCACTTTACATACGCCATTGTCGCAAAGTCGCTTCCTTGCGACGAAGCATGGCAAAACCGAACCGGTGAGCCGTTTTCACAAACTCGATCCAAATGGCGTGTGCAACACGCTGCGTGCCGGTACCGATAGCGCTCGGGGAGCATTCACATCGCCACGTCCGATACATCCGTTTTTGCCTCGTGTTATCACCGTTCGTGAAGCCGCTCGTCTACATTCTTACCCGGACTGGTTCCGTTTCCACATAACGAAGTGGCATGGGTTTCGCCAGATCGGCAATAGTGTTCCACCACTGCTGGCGCGCGCCGTCGCCGCGGAAGTCATGAAGGCACTTGGTTCGAAACCCTCGAAGCCGAAAGCCGAACTTCGCCTCGGTGCTCCCGAACTGCTGACATTCGACATGGGAACCGCTGCTCGATATTTCGATGTGCCACGCGACGTCATCGCGCAACGGACTCGTAAGCCGACACCTCCACAAAAAACGAGGAAGGAAGCGTATGCCTAAGGAAAAAAAGGAGCGGCACCAAAACCGATATCAGGCAATCATTACACAAGTATTCGACAGTCATTACGGCAACGGCATTACCGAATTCGAGTTTACCCGTGACGAGTTCATGGCGATTGCCGAAAATCTCGGAATCGTGTTGCCGAAAAACGTTGGCGATGTAATTTATTCCTTCCGCTACCGCAACGATCTACCACAGTCCATCACCAACACGGCGGCAGACGGCCTTGAATGGGTCATCGAGGGTGCGGGCCGCGCCCGCTATCGTTTCAAGCAGGTGCGATTGAATCGCATTGTGCCGCGAGAGGAATTGCTGACAATCAAGGTTCCCGACGCGACACCCGAGATTATCGCTGCGTACGCATTAAGCGATGAACAGGCATTGCTGGCGAGGGTACGCTATAACCGTCTTGTCGATATGTTTCTTGGCGTTACCGCGTTTTCGTTGCAAAATCACTTGCGAACTACCGTAAGGGGCGTCGGACAAATCGAGATCGACGAAATCTACGTCGGCATTGATCGGCACGGGCGGCAGTTCGTCGTGCCGGTACAGGCAAAAGGCGGCAGCGATAAACACGGCTCGGTGCAAACACAGCAGGATATATCGTGTTGTTCGGAGAAATTTCCCGACCTGATTTGCCGGGCTGTGTCCGCACAGTTTATGAGCGATGATCGCATCGCAATGTTCGAACTTACCGTTCAAGCTGGCGAAATAAAAGTAGTCGATGAAAAACATTATCAGCTTGTTCCCGCATCTTCCATATCGCCGGACGACCTTAGGCAATATGCCTCTCGAGGGGCAAACGCGCAGTGATAATTGTCCCGTGAAATTCCAGGAAACCTATAGGGGCAGGCGGGAGAAAACAGGATAGCGGAGTTGTCAGACCCACACTTTTTACAAAGTGAAATGTGTGGGGTTGACACTCTGGCATTACGTACCTCTAACACACTAACCACTACTCAGAGGCTTCCCATTGAAAAAGCCTATCATCACATTCCTCGCCATATTCCTGCTGCTCCCGTCATTTGATAATCCCGCTGCATACGCAGAAGTATATAAATGGGAAGATGCCAATGGCATGCACTTCACAGACAACCCTTCCTCCGTTCCTGACAAATACCGTGAAAAAGTATACGCGGAAACACGGGAACAAATTAAGAGCACAACTCCACCTGTCAGAGAAGGTATAAATCAACAAAACAATCCAGTTGCCGGCCAGGCAAACCAGGAGGCATTTTACCAAGCCGCTTTGGAACAACAGCGGCGTGCTGCGGAAGCAATGCACCAGCAGCAAGATCGGGCGTTAGCCGCCAGTACCAGGAACCTCGAAAAAGCATCCAGATCGTTGGCCGGGTTCATGGCCATATGGTTGCTTATAGGTTTGTTCCTATTTATTGCGTGGGTATCGACACTGGTGGATATTGTTAAAAGTGAGTTTGAGTCGCCATCGAATAAAACCGTTTGGCTGTTGCTGGTGATTCTTCTGCCCTTGCTTGGGATGATTATTTATTATTGTTTTGGCCTGGGGCAGAAAAGTGATTCAAGTGGCTTTAAAGATCGGCAACAAGAAGCGTTGCGCGCGCGGTTGAGACCGAGAGATCCAAAAGATAGGGATTTTATTATCAGATAATCATCCTATAAGCACAGGGTGGAATAAGGCAACAGGCACCAAATGGGTCGCCGAGGGATCACTAACCGGCTTATCCTCTTATGATTTACTAATCGGCGCCAGCTCTCCCGCCGGGTCCCCGGAGCGTTCAAGTGCGGCCGAGCGCCACATGCGCAGGACGGTCGAGGTATTGACGATGGCGATGACCGTCTCCAGGAGGGTGCCGCCGATGGAACCGCTGAGGATGTTGTTCGCCAGCCAGCAGAAGGTGCTGGAGAGGATCACGAGCCGCATGGGTATGCCCTTCATGGTGAATATGGCATACGTGGAGACGCACGAACCGATCACGGGAAGCCAGCCGAAGAGGCTTTTCGTCAGCATCAGGCCGATACCGACATTGGCGACGATGACGACGACCGCCACCAGGGACGAGCGGGTCTTTAACGCCAGGAAGGAACGGAGGCTCGTGAGCAAGGCGCTCGCCGCGGCGGTCGGATTGCCGAGCAAAGAGAAATGCACGGTGTAGGCGATGCTTTCGAGGCCGACGAAAAACTTGAGGGGCCGGTCCTCTTTCTGAAGAAAAGCGATAAACCCCAGAACGAATGCGATATATCCCACGCACTGGGACAGAGAAAAAAATTCCACCAACCTACTCCTGTAAGCCAATAAGTATGGGCCGGCTTTCAACCCGTTGACGGTTCAGCCGGCCCTTTTTCATAATGGTACTTATACGTATTGTTTGCAATGGCATTTTCATCATGCAGACAATGGGGATCGCCGGTCACCAACGTGGGGGGCACTAGGGCGACAGCAGGAACCAGCGAAGTCGCCGGGGGGCACTACATGGCCTTCCGGGGGCGGAGGGCGGCGGGGATGGCGTCGCGAGAGACGGGGAGTCCCTGGGCGGCTGCCCCGTGGTTCGCGGTCGAACCGTGGGGATGCACCCCTCTCCGTAGGAGCGGAGGCTGTGCGGTCGCTAGAATTTGGCCTTGGTAAAGAGTTGGATGACGTTGAGCGGGCAGTTCTTGTCGGCCTGCGTTTCGCAGTGCAGATAGTACAGCCCTATCATCACGGCAAGCAGTGCTACAACCACATAAACAGAAATCCGGGATGGTTGCATGGCGTCCCTCCACAAAATCCTCTTCGCGAACGGTGCTCAGTTCCGGGCAAACTGATCCGCCCGCCCGCTCCGTTGTGCGGTCCCCTTTCGGTCTACCCGCCGACCGTGGCTTTATCGGCCATTTACCCCTGCTTCATAATTTGCGTACCAATTATATCACAAGCGGCGCGGTTTGGGTGCAATTTTAGGTGGTGACGTGGCGGTTGTACGGGGGAGGCGGCGTGTTCAGGCCTCTCGGTTGTTGCGTTCTTGTCCTGAAGTGCTATCTTGAAGTCTGTCGCCGGATTTTTCTTTGAGGAGAACAGCATGCACGTGGTTGCCATTTGTCATTGGCGGGAAGGGGCTGACGAGTTGGTACAGGCGCTCGCCGCTGCTCTCGGCATAACGGCCTATGAAGCCCGGCCCCGGATGCTGGGCGGCGGACCTGCCGTCGTGGCCAGTTTCGCCGATCCGCAGCGGGCCTTTGCCCTGGCCGGGAAGCTGGAGCGGAGCGGGTTCGCCACGCTGGTCTTCGACGCCACGGAGGTGCGCGGCAGGGGAGGGCGGTTCGTGGTGCGCCGCTTCGAGTTCAGAAAGTGGGCGCTGCGCATCGAGTCGGGCGACGGGCAGCAGGCGGAGATCCTCTACGACGATGTCGATCTGCTCCTGCCGTGTACGAGCGTTGTCGGGTTCACCGAGACCAAGACCGTGACCGAGCGCAAGCTCAGCCTCGGCAAGACCCTCCTTGCCGGGGGGGTGCCGATGACCACGAAGGTCGAGCGCCAGGAGGTGGTGTCGACCGAGGAGCGCAGCAAATCCCTCCATCTCTATGCCGGCACGCGGTCGCCGGCCGTCTTCAGCCAGAGCGGCATGACCTTCGATGGCCTCGGCGACGCCATGAAGATGTCGCGGGAGTTGAACTTTGCCCACCTGACCAGTGAGCTGCGCCGGTTATGCCCCAAAGCCGCGTATGACGACCGGCTGCTTACCCCGGCCGGCCAGGCTCGCTTGCTCGGCCCCGGCCTGAATGCGGAAACCAACCTCAACCTGGCGGTGGAGATCCTGGCGCGCAGTCTGCGGGAGCGGGGATGCGTGGGGTAGGGGATCGGCCATGCGGGCTGATTGCCGTGACCTGCCGATGCGATACCTTCCCGCCGCCCCCAGCGCGGCCATGGCGGCCCTCCGCTCCTAGCGGCACGCCTTCAGCGCGATCCGCGTGTCGTCGATGTGCTTCTGGAGCCCTTTGGCGCTCTCCAGCACGTTGCCGTTGATGTCGTTCGCCTTGGCGAGCCGGTAGAAACTCGCGGCCCATTCGCTGCCGTTGTAAAGCTGCTTCAGGGAGATTTCCGTCAGGCCGATGATCGGAAGCTGGTTTTTAACCCACTTGCCGAAGATCCGGTTGGCCGCCGCGATCTTGCTGATGTCCAGCAGCGTGTTCAGTTCGGGGCTCTCCGTCTGGAAGTACTTCCCCACCTTCGGGTCCGCCAGAATCTCCCGCACCTCCCCGTTGGAGGCGTTGAGCTGCGCCAGGAGCGCCGACATGCCGTCCTTGACGAAGGTCTGCCAGTCGTTTACCTGGCTTGCCACTTCCGCCGCCTTCCCCGCCGACGAGAGGAGTTGCAGCCGGCGAATCTTCGCCTCCAGCGCCAGAATGTCCACACCTTCCGCCGCCATCCGGGAGGCGTTCCGGGTGTAGATCTCCTGCAAACGCTCCGCCGCTTTGCCCCTGTTGGCCAGGGTCTCCAACAAGCCGCCCGTGAAATACTCGATGCCGTCCTTCGCCGCGTTCACCAGCGCGCCCCGGTTCGTGGCCTCCCAATCGGCCACCTGATTCTGGGCCAGAAGGATCGTCTTGTGGAATTTGGTACGCTGCTCCAGGAAGGAGTCCAGCTTCCGGGAGAGGGCGACGCAGTCGGGAGGCTCGATGATGGGCTCTCCCTCACCCTTCGCCTTCTTCTCCTTCCGGGGAACCGTTTTCGTACCGTCCTCCTTCAGGTTTCCGGCGGTGTACGTGACGGCGTTGCGCAGATCCACCACCCGCGGGTCGTTCTCCGGATCGACCAGGAGCCGCAGGTCGGCCTCCGGCATGGTCTCGCCGAAGAAGGGGGTGCCCCGGCCGACGGCCACGGCGCTCACCGGCTGCGCGTCCCCCGCCGCGGTGTCGAACGGCTGCCGGGCAGCGGCGGCCATGGCCTCCGCCCCCCCGTCCAGCGTCTTGAAGTCAAGGCTGGTGCCGGCGTCCTTGAACCCCAGGGCGGAGGCACCCTCCAGCCCCTTGTACGTCCCGAGCATCCGGTCCCGTTCCGCCTGGAACTCCGCCTCCTCCGCCCGCCGCCGCTCTTCCGCCTGGCGGGCCGCCTGGACGGAGGCATCGTGCTGCTCCTGGAGCGAGCGGAGCGCCGGGAAGTTTCCCTTCCGGGGAGCGCCCATGTTGGCGATGAGCCCCTGGAAGATGCCGCCGACGATCATGGATTTCATCTGCGCCTCCTGCGAGGCAGAGGGGGGGCGGAGCGGCTTCGCGGCGGGTTTGCCGCCGCAGTCCAGTTTGCCGTCGGAACAGGTGCACTTGTACCCCTGGTAGGCCAGGGCGTGCACCGACGCTTCGCAGTCCATCTTGAAAGGGCTGACCTCGGGGATGCCGTAGCCCGATGCGGAGCCGGCGGCCAGGGCCAGGGCCGCCGCCGCGCAGGCCGCCGCGCGGCGCATCATACGTTCGGTATCCGCTGGATGGTGAGGGTGATGGGGGCCTTCACGTCCTTCCGCAGGATGTCGAGGCGGACCGGAGTGCCCGGCTGGCCGTAGAGCCGCATCATCGCTTCGCCGGCGTTGAGGCTCTTCACCGGTACCCCGTCGATGGCCAGGATTTCATCCTCGTCCCTCAGCCCCGCCTCGTAGGCCTCGGTTTCGTTGTCGAGACGCACGACAAGGTGCCCCTGCCAGTCCTGCTGGATGGAAGAAAGGCCGCCGGGCCACCAGGAGATCAGACCATAGTAGGCGACGTCAGGACCGAGACCGGCCGGCCCCAGCGGTCCATAGAGAACCTCTTCGGCCCCTCTTTTGCCGGTGACCGCCACTCCCGAGCAATAGTCGTCCCCCAGGAGCGCCAGTTGGGTCGACGCGCTGAAGGTGGTGACCTCGTAGCGCAGGGTGATCTTCTTTTCCCGTTCGTTTATTTCACCGGCAACCTCGGCGGTATCCGGCGGGATCGGGCACTTGTCGGCGGTAACGGGGCCGCGGCTCCAGGTTCCGGCGAGCCGGCTGCCCCGCGCCGTCAGATGGTGCTCGGCATGGGCGCGGATAAGATTCGGAACGGTCCCGACCAGGGTATAGGTGGAGTTCACCTCCTGCTCGCTCACCCGCCGCTGGTCGGTTTTGAGGACGATGCCGTTGCCCTCCATGGACAAGCCGTACCAGGCGCCGGTGGCGGCGACCCAGGAGCCTGCCCGTCCTTTTTCCCGAGCGGTCTGTTCCTGGCGGAACTCGAGCTTCACGATCTCGTCGCGCACCTTCTGGGCGTCTTCCGCCCCCGGCGCGATCGCGAGATACTGCCGGTAGCTGGCGATCGCATCGTCATACCGCCCCAACTGGGTCTGCACCTTGCCGAGGTTGAACCAGGCACTGCCGAGCCGGGGGGCGATGTCGGCGGCAGCCAGGAATTCCTCCTCGGCCACGGCCAACTCTTCGGGCGACTTCGCCATCTCGATGGCGGCCATCCCTCGCAGCATGTGCTTCCGGGCGTCCTCGGGCGTTCCCGTACTTTTGACCCGCGGCGGCGCGGCGGGTTTCGCCGCGGCAACAGCGGCGGCTTTTGCGCGTTCCGCCTTGCGCTCCGCAAGCGTCTTCTTCGGGGGGGCCGTGGCGCATCCCGCCACGACAAGGGTCAGCACCAGTGCCAGTACCGCCGGCCATCCTGTCCGCATAACGATCCTCCTCTAACCAAAGTGTCTATGGGCGCACCGATTTGCGGCGCCGCGCTTCCCCGGGCCGGACATCTCCCGAGACGCCGCATCGATGCCTGCACATAGTAAACGACCATGTCGCGTGCTGATTGTTTGGAGATCGGCGGGCCCGCTAAGCGTACCAAAGGCACTATCGGGAGTATCGAAGAGGAACAGGTTTCCACGCTGCCTTTACGGGCAGGCCGCCACGCAGACTTTACCCCTAAATCGGACCGTATACAAGTCTCTCCTCTTCCACAAAGGGGGACTCGCAAGGGTCAGATCGCCAATTTTCGATTTTGAAGTTTGGCGACCTGACCATCGAGAACTTCGCGCGTGCCGCTTGGGGCCAGGTGAAGCTCTAGTCTCTCCGGTCGCCGAAAAGCTGGAGCATCATGAGGAAGATGTTGATGAAATCGAGGTACAGGGCGAGCGCTCCGGCTACCGCCGCGCCGCCCCTGACTCCCTTGAGCTTCTGGGTATCGTAGGCGGTAAGGCCGATGAAAACGATCAGGCCGATGCCGCTGACCATGAACTGGAGCATGGTGGAGTGGAGGAAGATGTTCACCACGGAGGCGATGACGACGCCGATCAGCCCCATGAAGCAGAACGACCCCAGGGAGGTCAGGTCACGCTTGGTGACGAATCCGTACACGCTCATGGCGCCGAAGGTGCCGGCGGTGCTCAGGAAGGCGGAAGCGATGGACTGGCCGGTGTAGACCAGGAAGATCCCCGAGAGCGTCACCCCGTTGAGCGCCGAATAGAGCAGGAAGAGGGGGGCCGCCGTGGCGGTGCCCATGCGGACGGCAAAACCGGCGATGGCAAAGACCAGTCCGAACTCGGCAATGATCAGCCCGAAAAAGACCATCCTGTTGGTGTAGAGGGCGTTGAACAACGCCGGGGAACTGACGACCGCCATGGATACGAGGGCCGTGAGGCAGAGGCCGGCGGCCATCCAGCCGTAGACCGCGCCCATGGTGGTGCTCTGTGCCGTGGCTACGGGACGGGGAAATGACGTGCTGCGTGGTGATGATGGGAAAGGCATATCGTGCGCTCCTTTTTGTCTGTAGATTGCTTCTTTCTACAATGTAATCACGAGCGCGCAAAAAATCAACCGTATGCATGTCAGGCGTCGGGAAGGCAAAGGGCCCGTTTAAATTGTGCAGAATGCAGGACTGCCCCCAGGGGGCCCAATGAACGGGGCGCTCTAGTTGACAGCTCGGCATTGTCCGGTACAATTGACTTGCTTGGCGACAATTCACTTCAGCACGGAGCTTGCCGAGTGGAAGACCAGACAAGAACTGGCGCTGTAACACCACTCCAAAAAAGGAGGAACCCGATGAAAAAGATAACAACCCTGGTAACAATGGCATTCGCCTGCATGGCATTTGCAAGCGGCGCTCTTGCCGGAGAGCGGCAAGGGGCCTTTTCCGTTTCACCATTTGTCGGCGGCTACACCTTTGATGGTGTTCAGCACGTGGAAACTTCCCCTGTTTACGGGTTGCGCCTAGGCTACGACCTGACAAAAAACTGGGGCGTGGAAGCGGTGGGCGATTTTCTGGCGACCGACGGTACCCGGAGTGAACGGAGCATCAACGCCTTGTCCTACCGCTTGGACATCCTCTATAACTTCATGCCGGACGGCCCCCTGGTGCCGTATGTTGCCGTGGGCGGCGGCGGCATCACCTATGGCCACGGTAAAGACGGCCTTAAAATCAGCGACAGAACCACCGACGCAACCGCCAATGCAGGCTTGGGACTCAAGTACTTCGTGACCGACTCGATTGCCTTGCGGGGCGATGCCCGTCAGTTGTTTGTCCTGGAGGACCCTAAGAGTCCCAAGTTTAACTGGGAATATACCGCAGGGTTCACCTTCCTCTTCGGCGGCCAAACAGCTCCTGCCCCTGTTGCCGCTGTGCCGGCCGCAGAACCTGCTCCAGCCCCTCCCGCTCCTTCCAACCAGCTGACGGTTGCTCCGAGTTCCATTACCAAGGGGCAGTCCGCGACCTTGACGTGGAGTTCGGCGAACGCCACCAACTGCGAAATACAGCCGGAAATCGGCGCGGTTCAGCCGCAGGGGTCCATGACGGTCACACCCGCCGACACGACCTCCTATACCCTTACGTGCGATGGCGCCGGTGGTTCGGCAAAAAGCGCCGCGAACCTTTCGGTAACCCCGCCGGAACCTCCGGCCCCGTCCGGCAATCTGACGGTTGCCCCCGGTTCCATTACCAAAGGGGAGTCCGCGACGTTGACGTGGAGTTCGACGAATGCCACCAACTGCGAGATACAACCGGAAATCGGCGCGGTTCAGCCACAGGGGACCATGGCGGTCACCCCTGCCGAAAATGCCACGTATACCCTTACGTGCAGTGGTGCCGGCGGTACGGCAAAGAGCGCAGCGAACCTTGCGGTAGTTGTTCCGGCACCGCCGGCGCCTGCTCCCAAGTTGTGCAGCCCCACGGTCATCAATATCCATTTCGATACAAACAAGTCTGCGATCAAACCCCAGTACCACGATGAACTGAAAAAGCTCGGTGATTTCCTGACCGAATTCCCTCAGGCTACCGGAGCCATCGAAGGACACACCGACAATGTCGGCAACAAGACGGCCAACATGAAGCTCTCCCAGCGACGTGCCGAAAGCGTTCGTACCTACCTCATCGAAAAGTTCGGGATCGCTCCCGAACGGATCAAGGCTGTTGGTTACGGTCCGACGAAACCCGTTGCCAGCAACAAGACCAAGGCGGGGAAAGAGCAGAACCGCCGGATCGAATCCAACTTCACCTGCAACGCCAAGTAGCATCCAAACCCTGCAGTCGACACACCGGCGCCCTCCCGGGACTCTTTCCGGGAGGGCGCTTGCGTGATACCCCCCGCAGCTCCTCCGTGATTATGATCTCGCCCGTCATCCACGGAAAATGCAGGGACATGTCCCCGTATTTTTCAAAATCATGCTCAACGCGGCCGTGAAGTCTTTTTTGGGGTGCGAGCCTTGTGGGCACGAGAGACTCTGATATAGTAACTGCTAATGTAGCTGTTTTTAGTAGTTGTGCCCCTGTCCACGCAGTTTGGTGTGTGCCGCATTACCGCGTCAAGGAGTGGATTATGCAAAACATCGATCAGTATCAGCAGCTTGCGGTAACCTATATCACCGAGATGGGAACCAAAGTGGTCGCCGTCATCCTGTTTTGGGTCGTGGGACGCTGGCTGATCGGATTTGTCGGGAAGATGATGCAGCGGGTGTTGGAAAAGCAGAAGGTTGATCCGACCCTGATGCGTTATCTCGGCAATTTCGTCGCCGTTACGCTGAACATCGTTTTGGTCGTGGCCATCCTCGGTTATTGCGGATTCCAGACCACCACGTTCGCCGCCCTGGTGGCAGGCATCGGCATCGCCATCGGTGCAGCCTGGGGAGGGCTTCTGTCGAACCTGGCCGCAGGCATCTTCATCGTGGTGCTGCATCCCTTCAAGGTGGGCGATTTTATAACGGCCGCCGGGGTGACCGGCACCATCACGGAGATCGGGTTGTTTGTCACCACGGTCAACACGCCGGATAACGTCAAGACGATGATCGGCAACGGCAAGATTTTCGGCGACAACATCCAGAACTACACGGCAAATGCGTACCGGAGGGTAGAACTGAAATGCCAGCTTGCGGGAAGTGCCGATCATGTCGCGGCGATGCTGCTTTTACGCGAGAAGCTGGCAGCGGTGCCCAACGTGTTGTCAACACCGGCGGTTGAGGTGGAGATTCTGGAGTTCACCCTGGTCGGTCCGGTGCTTGCGGTTCGGCCCTTCTGCCATAACGACCACTACTGGCAGGTCTACTTCGACGGCAACCGCACCATCCGCGAATCGCTCGCCGCCGCCGGCTTCCCGGCGCCGATGCAGACGCAGCTGGTCATGGTGCAAAACCAGTGACACGGTTACTGCCGTGAAATGAAATCAGGCCGGGGCCATCGTGGACATGCGTAAAGAGTTCAGGGAGAAAGTAACCCGAACGTGATTCCCCCGGCAAAAAACATACGGAGTCAAATCTGCATCCTACAGGGAATTCCGGGGACAGGCGCCAGGTACGCCGGGTGCTCGATAAGCTGCCTGTCCCCTGTTCCGCCCCGCATACCGCACCCCCGCGGGTCCGTAAAATGCCCCAATAGTGATCCATGTCACACCGCCACAACCTCCATCCGTGTATCGTAAATAAAAACCGAAGCGCAAAAAAGATAGACGATAATGCTAAACCATCCGCGAGGATGGGACAGAAAATCCATGGGTCTCACCGAGACAGCCGGATTGCCGAAATATCTCAGAATATTTCCGCGATCCGGTTTTTTTGCGTCAAAACAGAACATAGGAGGTCGCATGAGCATGATGAAGCCTTTATCCGCTTTATTCCTGTCCTTACTGGTTAGTATTTCCCTGGCCGGGTGCGGCGGGGGCGGCGGATCGACGGCGTCGTCGGGCAGTTCTTTGCCGAGCAGCGCCACTGGCGGCTCAACCGGAGGAACCACTTCGACCGGAGGAACCGCCTCAACGGGAGTCGTCAAGCTATCCTGGGACCCGCCGCAAGGCGTTGCCGCAGGAATCAACCTGCATTACGGGACGTCATCCGGAAGCTATACGAGCACCATTAATGCCGGGATGGTGTCAAGCTATGCCGTCAGCGGGCTTGCTCCGGGAACGTACTACTTTGTCGTTACGGCGTACGACTCGGCCGGGAACGAGAGCGTGTATTCCAATGAAGTGCAGGCCGTCATCCCGGCGAGCTCATAAAGAGCAAATTGAGGGACGCCGCGCCAGGGTGTGTAGCGAGGCGCCGTCCCGGGGGATCAGCGCCCGGCAAGCCCCGCAACGACCTTGCCGATCCCGGCGCACAGTGCCCGCAGCTCCCCCGGGGTGATGATGAACGGCGGCATGGTATAGACCAGCTTGCCGAACGGCCGCAGCCAGACCCCCTCGGCTACGAGGCACTGCTGAATCCGCCCCACGTCCACCGGCTCCCGCATCTCCACCACGCCGATCGCCCCCAGGACCCGCACGTCGGCCACCCCATCCGCCTGTTGCAGCGGCAGGAGCCTCTCTTTCAGGGTCGCTTCGATGCGCGCGACGTTTCCCTGCCAGTCGCCCTTCAGCAAAAGCCGGGTGCTGGCCAGGGCCGTGGCGCAGGCCAGGGGATTGGCCATGAAGGTGGGGCCGTGCATGAACACGCCGGGCGCGCCATTGGAGATGGTGTACGCCACCTCTTGGGTGCAGAGGGTGGCGGCGAACGAGAGGCAGCCGCCCGTCAGGGCCTTGCCCACGCACATGATGTCCGGCGAGATGGCGGCGTGTTCGCAGGCAAAGAGCCTGCCGCTCCGGCCGAAGCCGGTGGCGATCTCGTCGGCGATGAGCAGGATGCCGTAGTCGGTGCAGAGCCGGCGCACCTGGCGCAGGTATTCCGGGTGGTAGAAGCGCATGCCGCCGGCGCCCTGGACGATCGGTTCGAGGATGAACGCGGCGATATGTTCGTGGTGTTGGCGCAGGAACGCCTCGACCTCGCCGGTCTCCGCCGGGTCGTAGGCGGCGTAAAAGCCGGAGCGGGGCGCGGGCAGAAAGTACTGCCTGGCCAGGTTCTTGTTGAAGATGGCGTGCATCCCGGTGTCCGGGTCGGATACGGACATGGCGTGCCAGGTGTCGCCGTGATACCCGTGGCGCACGGTGACGAACGCGTGCTTGGCGCCGCACGAACGGGAGTGCCAGTATTGCAGCGCCATTTTCATGGCCACTTCCACCGCCACCGAGCCGGAATCGCTGAAGAACACGTGCTCGAGGCCGTCCGGCACGATCCCGATCAGCAGTTGCGCCAGTTCCACGGCCGGCTGGTGGGTCAGGCCGCCGAACATGACGTGGGACATGCGCCCGATCTGGGCCGTCATGGCGGCATTGAGCGCCGGGTGGTTGTAGCCGTGGATGGCCGACCACCAACTGGACATGCCGTCGATCAGGCGCTGCCCGTCCATCAGCTCGATGTACACCCCGTCGGCCCTGGCCACGGGATAGCATGTCAGCGCCTTGGTGGCCGAGGTGTAGGGGTGCCAGACGTGCGCCCTGTCGAATTCGAGAAGCTCCTCTTCGGTCATTTTTCCAAAATTATCGGAATCATCCATCTGCATGCCTTCATGTCGTCGTTATTCGGGAGCCGGGGCCGCGTTTCCCGTGACGCCGCGTAGCCCGGGCCCCTCCGGAGCCCCACCCTTTCGCGGTGCGTCTGCATTATACGGCAGAGATCCGCATCTGTCATGGAGGAAACGTCCCTGCCCCGTAACGCCGCTGGCGATGCGGGTTCGTGAGTTTGATAACAAAAAAATAAATTTTGTCTTGTTGAACCCCCCCCCTCCGGTGGTATAGTTATCCGAGTAATTAGTTTTTTCATATGTTCGTTCTGCCTCGACAGGGCTCACCCCTTCGCGAGAGGGGGACGGAAAGCCACGGATCTCCCGGATGACGGGAAGAGGGCCGAGCTGCCGAAGGATACGTCATCTTCGCGGGGCCCGGCATTTTTTACGCGCACAGACGGCGTCCGGCCGCTTTGAGGGCTTTCCGGCCAGGTAGTGAAACCATGCAATGGGGCAGGTGGAAAGGCCGGTTGACCGGCAGAGGAGAAGCGAGGAAGCTATGTCTATACCGATTCAGAATTTCAGCGGAAGCGAACCCAATGTGGCAGAATGCAGGACCGAGTATCTCGTCGATGAATTTTCCCGGTGTCTCGCCCACAACACCGCCTGCCGGTACGCCGTTCCGGCAGGCACCACCAGCAGCTACTGCATCCATCCCAACCACACCGCCTTTCAGGACATGCCGGCGTTCGGAGGCCGGCAGGATCATGGGGCGGCGGGACACAACCACTCCATGGCCCACTAGCGTTCCGTGCGGGGCACTGACGCCTTGCAACGTGGAATGTTTCGGGCTGCCCCCCTCCCTTGACGGGAGGGGAGCGGACGTTGCTTGGGGCGGCACGGCGGCCGGTCAGCCGTGGGGCAGTTCCCGGGCAAAGCGCCCGTAGTCGGCATCGGTCTTGAGGATGTGATTGGTGAGCCAGCTATGGAGGAACTGCAGCACCTCCAGGGAGAGGTGGGCCTCCCCCCGGCGGAACTCCTCCCGGATCTCGGCCAGCCGGTCGCAGAACCGCTGGTGTTCCTGCCGGTGGTGCGGCAGGGCGGGGTACTGGTGGGCTTCCATCCACTGCTCCTCGGCGGCGAAGTGGTAGGTCGCATAGTCGGACAGCTCGTCGAGAACCGCTTCGATTTCATCCCGCTCCGCCTTGTACATAAAGCCGTCGAACGCCAGGTTGATCAGGTCCACCAGGTGCTTGTGATGCTCGTCGAACTCATGGATGCCGAGTTCGAAGTTCTGGTCCCAGTGCATAAAGGTCATGGTGTCGCTCCCCGTCATGCTCGCTTCGTCCGTACCAAGCAAGTATTCCAAAAAAATATCGGGATGGCAAGGCCTGTCGCCGTTTCCCGCTCCGGGGCGGCCCCGCTGCGCTTCCCCGGTTTTTCCCCCTGTTTACACTATTGTGTTGACGATTCCGAAATTTCCCCTATAATTATTTAATTATTCTAATTTAAAATCAACAGTTTATCTGACTAGAAGACATTTTCCCGCGGAGGTGGTCGCATCAACATGCCCGACGTCACCCCCACGACATCCGGTACGACTGCGCCGGGCCGTGCCTCTTTCTACCGGCTCGTGGCCGGCGTCCTGCTCACCAACCTGTTTGTGATCGGGCTGGTCTGCTTTTCCCTGTACCAAAGCCGCCGGCAGTACGAATCCCGCGCCGCCATCCAGACCCAGGACCTGGCCCAAGCCCTCAGCCTGACCGTTGCCGGTCTTGTCGACAAGACCGGCATCGCCCTCCTGTCGGTGCAGCGGGAGCGGGAGCGGCAACTCAGGGACGGCCGCGCCGCCGGCCAGGACCTGAACCACTATATCCTTGCCCAGCGGCTCCTCATACCCGAGTTGGACGGCCTGCGGATCGCGGACGCCCGGGGTGCGTTCATCTATGGCGACTCCTCCCTCCCGGGCTCCGACACCCTGGTGAACGACCGGGAGTATTTCCGCCGGGCCCGGAACGACCCCCGGGCCGGTTTGATCATCTCCGAGCCGCTGTTCGCGCGTTCCGCCGCCAAGTGGGTGATCAACATCGTCCGGCGCATCGACAACCCGGACGGCAGTTTCGCCGGCGTGGTCGTCGGCGCCATCTCCCTGGATTACCTGATGCGGCTCTTTTCCACGTTCGATATGGGCCGCCAGGGGGTCATCACCCTGCGGGACGGGGCGTTGAACGTCATCATCCGCTACCCGGAGCCGCGCAGCATCGGCAGCGCCGTGGTCTCCCGGGAACTGCGGGAGCTGGTGCGGACCGGGCACGTCGTCGGCATCTACCGGAACAAGGGGAGCATCGACCCGGTGGAGCGCTCTTTTTCCTTTCACAAGGTCTTCGATTATCCACTGTATATGACGGCCGGCCTCGCAACCGCCGACTACCTGCTCCCCTGGCGGCGCGAAGCCTGGGGGATGACGCTCCTGGTGGCCGTCTTTGCGGCGGGATCGCTCCTGACGGCACGGTTGATCCAGCGCAACCGCAGGCGCGAGGGGGAGGCCAAGGCCGAACTGCTCCGGCACCGGGAGCAGATGGAGGAGACGGTGCGGGAGCGGACCGCCCAGTTGGAAGCGGGCAACGCCCAGCTGGCCGGGGAGATCGTCCTGCGGAAGCAGGCCGAGGCAAATTTGAAGAAGGCCGCGATCATCATGGACCGCATGGCCGACGCCGTGGCGTGGGTCGCCCCGGACGGCCGCTACCTGTACGTCAACGACGCCGCCTGCCGGATGTACGGCTACAGCCGCGAAGAGATGCTCTCCCTGTCGGTGCCCGATATCGGTCTGATGGGGTTCGACCGCGAGGCGTGGCGGCGTTTCATGGAAGAGCTGCAGCGCTGCGAATGCCTCCATATGGAGGCCGAGGCCACGGCCCGGGACGGCCGCCTGTTTTCGGTCGAGATTACGGCCAATTACCTGGAGATAGACGGCCAGGTGTATAACTGCTCCATCCTGCGGGACATCTCGGAGCGGCGGGCGGGTGAGGCGGAGCGGCAGGCGCTGATGATCCAGTTGAGCCAGTCCCAGAAGATCGAGTCCATCGGCCGCCTGGCCGCGGGGATCGCCCACGACTTCAACAACCTGCTGACGCCGATCCTGGGCTATGCCGAATTGCTGAAGAACCGCTTGCCGGCCGACAGCCGGGACTTCGAGCAGGTCGACCGGATCATGCAGGCGGCCGGCAAGGCCAAGGCCCTCACCCAGCAGCTCCTGAGCTTCGGGCGCAAGCAGATCCTGGAGATGAAGACCGTCGATCTGAACAACGTGGTGACGTCGTTCTACGAGATCCTGCGCCGGACCATCCGGGAGAACATCGCCATCCGGCTGCGCCTCTCGGAGATCGTCTACGCCGTCCGCGCCGACCGCAACCAGGTGGAACAGATCCTCATGAACCTGGCGATCAACGCCCAGGACGCCATCTTCGACCGGGGCGTCATCACCATCGAGACGGCGCCGGTGACCCTGGACGACGAATACGTCCGCCGGCACGAGGGGCTTGCACCGGGGAGGTACCTGATGCTGGGGGTCAGCGACACCGGCGCCGGCATGCCTCGTGAGACCCTCTCCCATGTCTTCGAGCCGTTCTTCACCACCAAGGATGTGGGCAAGGGGTCGGGTCTGGGGCTGGCCACGGTCTACGGCCTGGTCGAACAGCACAACGGGTATATCCAGGTGTCGAGCGAGGAGGGGGAGGGCACGTCCTTCAAGATCTACCTGCCGATCGCCACAGGCGCGGTGCCCGAGGAAACGGCGGCCGCGGAGGAGCTCTCGGAGGTCGACGTGACCGGCAGCACTATCCTGTTGGTGGAGGACAACGACATGGTGCGCACCCTGGTCGGCGATATCCTGGAAGGGTGCGGCTGCCGGCTGATCGTTGCCGAGGGACCTCGCCAGGCCCTGGAACTGAGCGCGGGGAAAAACGTGGACCTGCTGCTCACCGATGTGGTCATGCCCGACATGAACGGCCCGGAATTGTGTGAAAAGATGCGGTCGAGCCACCCGGGCCTTGCGACGCTCTACATGTCGGGATACACCAACGACGCCATCGTCCACCACAGCGTGCTGGACGATGGCGTCAACTTCATCCAGAAACCGTTTACCGCCGGGGATCTCATGAAAAAGATCGACGCCATCCTGAACGGCCCGGCCGGGCATTAACCGCCGCGCGCATCCCGCCCACTATTATGTTGACGGTTTTCTATTATAGTTTATAATTAATTGAAAATATTTTAATGATATCGAGCGGATCGGTCGCATCGGCAGGTGGCCGGCGCCGAGCGGAGGCTGTTCCCCACAATGCCTGAAGCCCCCCCCCCGACATTCAACCGGGTCATATCCACCCGGGTCTTTCTCCCCTGGCTCGCGGCGAGCTGCCTGCTCCTCAACCTGTTCGTCGCCGGGCTGGCAGGCTATTCCCTCTACCGGAGCCACCGGCAGTACGAGAGCCGCGCCGTCATCCGGACCCAGAACCTGTCCCAGTCCCTCAACCTGACCATTGCCGGCATTATGGACAAGGCCGGCCTCACCGTCTTTGCGGTGAAAAAGGAGGCCGAGCGGCAGATCAGAAGCGGCGGCATCGACCGCCCGGCTCTGCGCTCCTACCTCCGCGCCCATAACGAGCGTATCTCCGAGATCCAGGACCTGAGGGTAGCCAACGCCCGGGGCGAGATCGTCTTTAGCGATCAGGCGCCCCTCGAAAGGCCGGTCAAGATCTCCGATCGCGACTACTTCGTCAGCGCCAGCCGGAATCCCTGGATCGGCCTGATCGTCACCAAGCCGCTTATGAGCCGGATCACCAACCGGTGGACCGTCAACATCGTCCGGCGCATGGACAACCCGGACGGCAGCTTCGCCGGCATCGCCTACGCCGCCGTCTCCCTGGATTATTTTGTCCGGCTGTGCGGCTCCTTCGACCTGGGAGCGCACGGCCTCATCGCCCTGCGGGACGCAGACCTGGCCGTCATGGTGCGCTATCCCGAACAGGCGGGGGGGGAGGGCAGCACCGGCAGTACCATGGTGCCGCGGGAGTTGCGGGAGCTGGTCCGGGGGGGGCACACCTCCGGCACCTACCGGACCCGGGAGGGCCTGGACCCGGTGGAGCGCATCTTCTCCTTCCGCAAGATCGCAAACTACCCCCTCTACGTAACGGCGGGCCTGGCCGTCGACGACTACCTGGCCCCCTGGCGCACGGAAGCCGCGCTCATGTCGGCCCTGGTGGCCCTCTTTGCCGCCGGATCGCTCGTGACCGCCCGGCTGCTCTACCGTAACCGCGGGCGCGAGGAGCGGGGGGAGGCCGAACTGCTCCGGCACCGGGAGCAGTTGGAGGAGATGGTCCGGGATCGGACCTCCCTGCTGGAGGCGCGAAACGCCCAACTGGGCGAAGAGATCGTCCTGCGCAAGCGGATCGAAGCGGATTTGCAGCGGTCGGCCAGCGTCATGGACCGGATGCCGGATGCCGTCTCCTGGGTCGCCCCGGACGGCAGGATTCTCTACGTCAACGACGCCGCCTGCCGCCTGAGCGGCTACGAACGCCGGGAGTTGCTTGCCCTGCGGGCGTGGGACCTTTACCGCAACGCTACGGCCGAATCATGGCTCCCCCATTGGGAAGAGCTGCGCCGGGAGGGGCACCTGCATTTCGAGACCGCGGCCCAAACCCGGGACGGCCGCCTGGTGCCGGTGGACGTGTCGGCCAATTATCTGGAAATAGACGGCCAGGAGTACGACTGCGCCATCCTGCGGGACATCTCGGAGCGCCGGGCGGGGGAGGCGGAGCGGCAGGCGCTGATGGTCCAGTTGAGCCAGTCCCAGAAGATCGAGTCCATCGGCCGTCTGGCCGGGGGGATCGCCCACGACTTCAACAACCTGCTGACGCCGATCCTGGGCTATGCCGAATTGCTGCAGAACCGCCTGCCGGCCGACAGCCGGGATTTCGAGCGGGTCGACCGGATCATGCAGGCGGCCGACAAGGCCAGGGTCCTCACCCAGCAGCTCCTGAGCTTCAGCCGCAAACAGTTTTTCGAAATGCGGCCGGTGGACCTGAACAACGTGGTGACGTCGTTCTACGAGATCCTGCGCCGGACCATCCGGGAGAACATCGCCATCCGGCTGCGCCTCTCGGAGATCGTCTACGCCGTCCGCGCCGACCGCAACCAGGTGGAACAGATCCTCATGAACCTGGCGATCAACGCCCAGGACGCCATCCTCGACCGGGGCGTCATCACCATCGAGACGGCGCCGGTGACCCTGGACGACGAATACGTCCGCCAGCACGAGGGGCTCGCGCCGGGCAGATACCTGATGCTGGGGGTCAGCGACACCGGCGCGGGCATGGCCCGGGAAACCATTGCCCACATCTTCGAGCCGTTCTTCACCACCAAGGATGTGGGCAAGGGGTCGGGCCTGGGGCTGGCCACGGTCTACGGCCTGGTCAAACAGCACGGCGGGCATATCGTGGTGTTCAGCGAGGAGGGGGAGGGGACGACCTTCAAGATCTTCTTCCCCCTGGATGAGGACGCCGTGCCGGTGGAAACCGCAAGCGCCGCGGAGATCTCGGAGGTCAACGTGGCCGGCAGCACCATCCTGCTGGTGGAGGACAACGATATGGTGCGCAACCTGGTCCGGGACCTGCTGGACAGTTGCAACTGCCGGCTGATCGTTGCCGAGGGACCTCGCCAGGCCCTCGCCCTGAGCGCCGGCCGGAAGGTGGACCTGCTGCTCACCGACGTGGTCATGCCCGACATGAACGGGCCGGAGTTGCAGGAAAAGATGCAGAAAACCCATCCGGGGCTCGCGACCCTCTACATGTCGGGATACACCGACACCGCCATCCTCCGCAACGGCGCGCCGGACCGGGGGATCAACTTCATTCAGAAACCGTTCACCACGAGAGAGCTCCTGAAAAAGATCGACTCGATCCTGAACGGGGCCCCGGAGCCGTCGCCCGGCGCGCCGGCGGGGAGGGGGGACATGCGCTAATGGGGCAGCACTTCATCGGCAGGCAGGCCATCGTCAGCAAGGCGGAGGAGATCGTCGCCTACGAGCTGTTATTCAGGTCATCGGAAGCGCCGGACCATGCCGATGTCCAGGATGACGTCAGCGCCACCTCCAACACCATCATGAATACGATCTCCTGCTTCGGCACACAGGCCGCCATGGGGAGGCATCGCGGGTTCGTCAACGTGGATGCGGACCTGCTCATGAGCGATACCCTGGAAATCCTCCCGCCGGAACGGTTCGGCATAGAACTGCTGGAAACCGTCGCCATCACCCCCGACGTGATCGGGCGCTGCCGCGAACTGAGGGCGAAGGGGTACCTGCTGGCCCTGGACGACCACACGTACGATCCCCGCTGCCGGGAGTTGTACGACGGCGTGGTCAACGTCGTAAAGATCGACATCACCGGGGTGGACAGCGCCGGGATGGCGCTGCTGGTCGAGCAGTTCAGGCCGTACCCGGTCAAGCTTCTGGCGGAGAAGGTCGATAGCCGGGAGCGCTATCTGGAATGCAACCGCTTAGGCTTCGACCTGTTCCAGGGGTATACGTTCTCCCAGCCGGCCGTCATGAAGAAGCGGCGCTGGGACGACTCGTCCGACGTTATCTTCAAGCTGATGCAGCAGCTCACCGACGAGGCGGAACTTGAGGATATGGAGCAAACGATCAAGCAGAGCCCGCCGCTCGTCTACAAACTGCTGGTCCTGGTCAACTCCATCTCCCTGGGGCTGCGGGCCAAGGTCGTCTCCATTCGCCACGCCGTCATGATGATCGGGCTGCGCCAGCTCAAGCGCTGGGTGCAACTGGCGATCTTCGCCACGGACGGGGAGTCGTGCCTGGACGACCCGGCCGTCGACCTGGCCGCGGTGCGGGCGGTCTTCATGGAGGAGTTGGTCAAGCTGACCCCCCTGGTGCGCAGGAACCGTCATGCCGCCGATGAAGGCTATATGATCGGCATCCTGTCGATCCTCACCGCCGTCTTCGACCTCACCATGGAGGAGATCGTGGCGAATCTTCACCTCTCCGACGAGGTCCTGGATGCCTTGCTGAACAGGGAGGGGGACTTCGGCGTGCTGCTGAGTCTGGTGGAGCAGATCGAAAACCTGGAATTCGAGCGCGCCGCCGAACGTCTGGAAGTGTTGGGGATACCGCTCATGGCGGTCCTGAACTGTCAGAAAACGGCCTATAGCTGGCGTTTCGGGGTGTGAAGACAAGAGGGGTAACGGGAGCCGGGACTTATGATAGTTTTAGGACCTCTCCGTCCCATTGGTCCCATATGTCCCATACCCCCCTTTCCCATAAAAGTTCCACAGGAGGACCATCATGCCCGAAAAAACCATCCTGATCGTCGACGATGAGGAGATGATCCGCGACGTTTCGGCCGCCATGCTCGAGGAGCTCGGTTTTGCGACCATTGCCGCCGCCAACGGCCCAGAGGCGATCCGTATCTTCCGGGACAAGGGGGATGTGATCGCCGGGGTGCTCCTGGACATGAGCATGCCGATCATGGACGGCATCGCGGTCTTCAGGGAACTGCGCCGCATCCGGCCGGACGTCAGGGTCATCCTCGCCAGCGGTTATAGCGAACGGGAGGTCGCGGAATCCTTCGGGGCGGTGGGGGTGGACGGTTTCGTCCAAAAGCCGTTCAACCTGGAGAGCCTCGCCGCTGCCGTGCGGCGCGTCGTGGCCCCCGGCGACGTCACGAACGCGTAACCACGGAGGATTCCCATGTCCCCTGCGCCGCCGTCCGTCAAAACCGTACTCTTCTTCATCATCGGGATCGTTGCGCTCCCCTGTGTCGGCATTATCATCCATACCGGGCTGCACCACCGGGACGAGGTCATCGGCAGCGCCGGAGCGGAGACCCGGAGGGTGGTGGGGCGCATCGTCTCGGAACAGCAGAACCTCACGGCGGCGACCGAGCAGTTGATGGCCACCCTGGGCCGGCTCCCCGAGGTCGCGGACGAGGATGCGGCCCGGACCGGGGCGATCCTGAAGAGCCTGGTCGAGCTCAATCCCCAGTACGCCAACCTCCTGATCGCCGATCATCTGGGCAACGTCTGGTGCTCGGGCATTCCGGCCAAACTCCCCCTCGCCATCGCCGACCGCCGCCATTTCAGAAACGCCCTGGCCAGCGGGCGCCTCTCCTCCAGCGAGTACCTCATCGGCCGCACCACCAACAGGCCCGCCATCAGCTACGCCTATCCCTACCGGGGGCGGGACGGCGCCATCGCCGGGGTCATCGTCGCCACCCTCAACCTGGATTTCTACCAGAATATCGTGGAGCAGTTCAAACTCCCCCCCCAAGCCGGACTCCTGCTCGTGGATCACCGGGGCGTCATCATCTACGCCAGCAGGGAGGCCAGGCCACAGGTCGGCACCCCGCTGCGGGCGGACCTGTTCCGGCAGATGGTCCGGGGGCCGGAGGAGGCGACCGGCAGTATCGACAGCATGGCGGGGGACCGGCGCATCGCCAGCTACCGCAAGCTGCGCCTCAAGGGGGAGGCGGAGCCCTACCTGTACGCCCGGGTGACCATACCCTATGCCGCGGCCCTGGCCGCGGCCGACACCCAGTTCCTCGTGGACGTGGCCCTGCTGTCGGCCTTTCTGCTCCTGGCGGCCGGGGCTGCCTACCTGGTGGGCACCCGCCTCATCATTCGGCGGATCTCGGTGCTGACGGACGCCTCGCAACGCCTGGCCGAGGGGGAGCGGAAGATCCGGGTGGCGGAACTGGTGCGGGGGGGCGAACTGGGAGCCCTGGGGCAGACCTTCGACCACATGGCCGAGCAGCTTGAACGGCGCGAGAGCGCCCTGCGGGAGAGCGAGGGGCAGATGCGGGTGCTCTTCGAGTCGTCCCAGGCCGGCATCGTGCTGCTGGACGCTGCCTGTACGATCATGGTGGCCAACGGGCGCCTGGCCGAGATGCTCGGCCGCACCCCGGAGGAGCTGACCGGCTCCCCGTATATCGACCACCTCCCGCCGGACCAGCGTTCCACCTGCCGGGAAAACCTGTGCAGGATCATCGACCGGGAAATCGATACCATAAGCACCGAACGGCGCTACCTGCGGAAGGACGGCAGCGTCTTCTGGGGGTATTTCACCGGCCGCCGCTACGAGGACGATCACGGGGGGCTCATCGGCGTCGTAGGGCACATCAGCGATATCAGCGAGATCAAGCATGCCGAGGAGGAGCGCCGCAAGATCGAACAGCAGATGCTGCACGCCCAGAAGCTGGAAGGCCTGGGGGTCCTGGCCGGGGGCATCGCCCACGACTTCAACAACATCCTCATGGCCATCATCGGCAATGCGGACCTGGCGCTGATGCGCATCAACAGGGAATCCCCCTGCGTGGAGAACCTGCACAAGATCGAGGAGGCCGCCGCCCGGGCCGCGGACCTGGCCAAGCAGATGCTGGCCTACTCGGGCAAGGGGAAATTCCTCGTCGAGAGCATCGACCTGAACCGCATCCTGGAAGACATGGTCCAGATGCTGGAGGTCTCCATCTCCAAGAAGGCATTGCTGCGGCTCAACCTCTGCCCGGAACTCGCGGCGGTGGAGGCCGACGCCACCCAACTGCGCCAGGTCGTCATGAATCTGGTGATCAACGCCTCGGAGGCCATCGGCGACAGGGACGGCGTGATCGCCATCACCACCGGCTGCATGGAGTGCGACGAGGCGTATCTGAAGGACGCCTGGCTGAACGAGAGCATCGGCCCGGGGCCTTACGTCTGGCTTGAGATCGCCGATACCGGCTGCGGCATGGACCGGGAGACCATGGCGAAGATCTTCGATCCCTTCTTCACCACCAAGTTCACCGGGCGGGGCCTGGGCATGGCCGCGGTGCTCGGCATCATCCGCGGCCATCGGGGGACCATCAAGGTCTACAGCGAGCCGGGGCGCGGCACGACCTTCAAGGTGCTGCTGCCCGTCGCCCCCCTGCCTGCGGAACTGCCCGCCCCGGAGCCCCTTGTCTGCGAGTGGCACGGGAGCGGCACGGTCCTTCTGGCGGACGACGAGAAGAGCGTGCGGAGCATCGGCAGGGAGATGCTGAAGGCGCTGGGGTACACTCCCGTCACCGCCGCGGATGGCCGGGAGGCGGTGGAGCTGTGCCGGAGCACCCCCGGCATCGTCTTCGCCATCCTGGACCTGACCATGCCGAACATGGACGGGGAACAGTGCTTCCGGGAACTCAGGCGGCTTGACCCCGGGATCAGGGTCATCATGTCCAGCGGCTACAATAAACAGGATGTCGCCCCCCGGTTCGCGGGCAAGGGGCTGGACGGGTTCATCCAGAAGCCCTACACCATCGCCGCCCTCAGGGAGGCCGTATCCCGCCTGGGGCTGGCCAATCCGGGGGATTGTGCGCCGTCTGGGCACCGGTGATGTCGGAGGGCGGATCTCCAAAACCGCCACGCAGGCATGGAAGGAGCAACAAGGGATGAAGAGAGTCATCGCGGGTATCATGCTGGTCCTGTTCGCCTGCACCGGGGCGGGGGCCGAATCGTCGGTGTGGAAGGCCCGGAAGGGCGGGAGCGTCCTCTATCTGGGGGGGACCTGCCATGTGCTGCGGGAGCAGGATTTCCCCCTGCCGGCCGAGTTCGACCGGGCATACCTGGCTGCCCAGGTCGTGGTCTTCGAGACCGATTTGGGCAAGCTCCAGGCCCCGGCGACCCAGCAGCGGTTTCTGGCCAAGGCCATGTACGGCGACGGCAGCACCGTGGACAAGCATCTGTCGCCCAAGGCCTACGCCGCGCTCAGCGCCTTTTCCGAGGCCAACGGCATCCCGCTTTCGACCTTCGGCCGGTTCAAGCCGTCCATGATCGTGACGACCCTGACGCTCATGGAGTTGTTGAAAATGGGGGTAACCCAGCAGGGGGTGGACAACGTCTACTATGCGCGGGCCATCGCGGACAAGAAGGCCGTGGACGGGCTGGAGACGGCCGACCAGCAGATCGACTACGTGGTCTCCATGGCGGACGGCAACGAGGATGACTTTGTGGACTATTCCATCGCGGATATGAAGAATATCCGGGAGCAGTTCGGGCTCCTCGTGGGGGCGTGGCGCACGGGGGATGCGGGGACGCTGGACGAGTTGATGTCGGGGGAATTCAAGGCCCGCCAGCCCCAGCTCTACAAGCGGCTGATCGTGGAGCGCAACAAAAACTGGCTGCCGGTGATCGAGGGCTACCAAAAGCTGCGCCAGACCCGGTTCGTCCTGGTGGGGGTGGCGCATCTGGTGGGGCCGGACGGCATCATCGAGGCCCTGCGGCAGAAGGGGTACACGGTGGAGAAGTTGTAGTTGATGGTTGTGAACCTGAAAAACAATCATCTCAAGGAGGAAAACCATGAAAAAGATCGTTGCCCTGTTCGCCGTTGCCGTCTCCCTCTCCGCGACGCAGGCGTTTGCCGATAACTTCCGCTGCCCCAACGGCGCTATCGTCTCCACCGGAGACAGCATCTCCCTCGTCTCGACAAAATGCGACCCTCCTGCCGGCGCGTACAAGCGCGAGGAGCCGGTGACCGCCGAATTCGACAGAGGGAACGGCCGGACCGGGGCCAACACCGTCTACATCGAGGTGCAGGAGTGGACCTACACCCAGGGCTCCACCCTGCTGCACACGCTGATCTTCCGCAACGGCATCCTCGCGGAGGTGCGCACCGGCGGCTTTGTGCAGTGATGTGGATGACAAGGTGGGCGGGTGTTTTTTGCCCCGCTCGCCCGCTACCCGTCCCGACAAACGATGCGGCACTGTCTCCGGCGGCAAGAGAGAGCGAATAACAGCGTGGAAGACATTGACAGGTTTTAGCTAAATGGATACTATACTATACATTAAGCTGTCAAAGACTACTATAGTATCCATTTAGGTGCCACCATGCCCTCCCTGCATAATAGAACCTATCTCCCTGCCACTCGAGAGGCGGCGGAACTCCTGGGCAAGCTTATCAGGCTGGAACGGCGCGAACGCAAAATGTCCGAGGAGGATCTGGCGGGACGCGCGGGTATCGCCAGACGCACCCTGCAAAGGATCGAACATGGTGACCCGCAGTGCGCCATCGGCCTGTTTTTCGAATTGGCGGTCCTCGTCGGGGTAAGGCTTTTCGATAGCGACGATCACACCACGCTCGCAGAGCGCCTGGACCGGGTTACCGACAAACTCGCGGTTTTGCCCCGGCGGGTACGTTCTTCCGCCCTGAAGGTTGACGATGATTTCTGAGCTCAAGGAACTGTACGTATGGGTTTGGCTGCCGGAGGAGACGGAACCGGTGGTGGCGGGCAAGTTGAGCGCCCAGGGGAAAACATACGTCTTCAATTATGGTCGGAGCTACCTGCAACGGGAAAACGCCATTCCTCTCTATGATGGGGAATTGCCGCTGCGCCGGGGCCTGCTTCCGCTTCCCGACGGCCTCGCCATGCCGGGATGCCTGCGCGACGCAGCCCCGGATGCGTGGGGCCGCCGGGTTATCTTGAACAAGCGGTTTGGCAACGAGGCTGCCGCCATGGACCCGGACTCCCTTGATGAGTTGCATTATCTTCTGGAATCGGGGTCCGACCGGATCGGGGCTTTGGATTTTCAGCGTTCCGCCACCGCATATGAGCCGAGATCAGCCACCGGGGCGCCCCTCGATGAGTTGATGGCGGCGGCGGAGTTGATTGAGAAGGGGATTCCTTTGACGCCTGAGCTCGCTCAGGCGCTACAGCACGGTACGTCTATCGGCGGCGCGCGGCCAAAGGTTCTTGTGGAGAGCGATTCCCGTAAATACATCGCCAAATTTTCCACGTCCACCGACCTGTACTCAATCGTAAAGTCCGAGTACCTTGCCATGCGGTTGGCGAAACTGGCGGGACTTGATGTTGCCCCTGTCTCGCTTCGGAACGTAGCGGGAAAGGACGTGCTGATGGTAGAGCGCTTCGATCGTGTTTCCACCCCCGGCGGCTGGCGACGAAGGGGTATTGTTTCGGCGCTGACCATGTTGCGGTTGGATGAGTTGATGGCGAGATATGCCAGTTATGAGGATTTTGCACATCTGGTGCGGGAAAAATTTATCGATGCCCCCAGTACGCTTCGGGAACTATTTTCCCGCATCGTCTTTAATATTCTGATCGGCAACACCGACGACCATGCCCGTAACCATGCCGCTTTTTGGGATGGCCGTATGCTGCGGCTGACCCCCGCGTACGATATCTGTCCGCAACCGAGACATGGACGGACCGCCTCACAGGCCATGCTGATCGCGGGGAACGATAATTCCAGCCGGCTCGTCACATGTTTGAAGGCCGCCCCGCACTTCCTGCTCCACCGGGAAGAGGCGGTCGGGATTATTGTGGGGCAGATACGGTGCATCGAAGAGCATTGGCCGGAAGTGTGCGACGACGCGGCTCTGGCCGAGGTGGATCGCAACCTGTTATGGCGGAACCAGGCGCTTAACCCGTTTGCCTTCGAGGGGGTGGAGGGCGGCCCCTTGGAGAGGCTGGTGGAAAGGTACGGCCAGGGCTCTCATTACAACAGGTCCGGGGCGTGATCCCCTACATGATTCAATGTTTTGATTTTGTTATCTTTGCGGCTCTATGGCACATGTTTTTCCCGGCTGAACGCATCACGAAAGGGACCCGTCGTTTCGTATGAAGGACTTTAACCTGTTTTCTCCGCGCCGCGACCGTACCGCGGCCATGCCGTTCATCATGCTGACCGTGGTGATCGACGTGGCGTCCATCGGCCTGATCATCCCCGTGCTGCCGCCCCTGGTCGGCAGCTTCACCGGCTCCCAGGCGGATCAGGCCTTCTGGTTCGGCGTGGTGGTGTTCGCCTTCGGGCTCGCCAACTTCTTCGGCTCGCCGGTCCTGGGGGCGCTGTCCGACGCCTACGGCCGCCGCCCCGTGCTGCTGCTCGGCTTCTGCGGGCTGGGGCTCACCTTTTTCGCCACCGGGCTCTCCACGGCCCTGTGGATGCTCATCGCGGTACGGCTGGTGGGGGGCGCCATGCAGGCCAATGCGGCCGTGTGCAACGCCTATGTGGCCGACATCACCCCCCCGGAAGAGCGCGCCCGGCGCTTCGGCCTGCTGGGCGCCATGTTCGGCGCCGGCTTCATCATCGGCCCGGTCATGGGGGGGCTTTTGGGGGCGATCAGCCTGCAGCTGCCGTTTTTCGTGGCCGGGGCTCTGGCCATGGTCAACTGGCTCTACGGCTACTTCGTGCTCCCCGAATCGCTCCCCCTGGAGCGCCGCCGTCCGTTCCACTGGAAACAGGCCAACCCCCTGACCTCGCTGCGCCGCCTGACCCGACTGAACGGCGTGGGGCGGCTGGTGGCCGTGGTCGCCCTGAGCGGGCTGGCCCAATTCGTCATGTTCACCGGGTGGGTCTTGTACACCACCTTCAAGTTCGGCTGGGGCCCGCGGGAGAACGGCTGGTCCCTGGCGGCGGTAGGCCTCATGTCGCTGATCGTGCAGGGGTTTCTGCTCGGCCGCCTGCTGAAGCGCTTTCCCCCCCGCCGCCTGGCGGTGGCCGGGCTGTTCTCCTCGTCCGTGGCCTTCCTGCTGTGGGGCATGGCCACCCAGGGGTGGATGATGTACGCGGTGATCTTCCTGAACATACTCGGCTTTACGATTACGGCGGCGCTCCAGAGCATCATCTCCGGCGCCGCCGGCCCCCGGGACCAGGGGGAGATCATGGGGGCGGCCAACTCCGTGAACAGCCTGGCGTCCGTATTCGCGCCCCTGTGCGGCGCGCCGCTTCTGGCCATGGTGTCTCACCTGCCCCGGGGCGACTGGCGCATCGGCGCGCCCTTCTACTTCTGCGCCGCGCTCCAGGCCGCATCCCTGACCCTGGCGTTTCTTCACTTCCGCAGCGAGCGGGAACGGGGCGTTGCGGGGGCTGTGAAGGGTGGTCGTCAGGATGGATGATGCGATGCGGAGGGAAAGAGGAACCGGGGACGAGGCGGGCAGCGTGGCAACCATCGACCGGCGGCGGACCATGAGGGAAGCCGTCGTACGCTATGGGCGGCGTCTTCTGACGCCCGGAGCCCGCACCGATCCCGATGCCGTGCTCCGCCTCATCGCCTGGATCGCCGGCATCTCCATCGCCGCCGTCCTGGCGCTTTCGGCGGTTACGGTCTACGAGATCACCGCGGGAGAGGCGACGCGGGACGCCAGGGAGGCGGCCGCCCGGGTCAGCCGGGCCATGTTCGAGGAACAGCGGGACCGGCTGGCACCCAGGGGGAGCGACGGCCGGTACCGCATCCAGCCGAATCAGGCCGACCTGCCGGTCATTGACCGCTATTTCCGCACCTATCTTAGTAACTTCGACATCCTCAAGGTCAAGGTCTATACCCCCGCCGGAAAGATCGTCTACAGCACCGACAGGAAGATCATCGGCCATACGGACGCCGATAACAGGCGTCTGGCCAGGGCCTTGACGGGGGCGGTCGATTCCCACACGGAGAAGAAGGACCGGATGCTCGACCTGCGGGACGAGACGAAATTCAACATCGCCGTGGTGGAAACCTACATCCCCATCAGGGCGGGGAACGAGGTCATCGGCGTCTTCGAGCTCTACACGGACGTTACCCCCTACAGCCGTGCGATCGTCCATATCGTTACGCTGACCGTGGCCTGCCTGGCGGGTATCCTGCTGTCCGTGCTTGTCTGCGCCTGTCTGGTGATCAGAAGGGGAACCGGGATACTCAAGGATACGCAGCAGGAGCTTGCCCATAAGGTGCTGCTGCTGGAAGAGGCCCTGGCGAACGTGAAGCATCTCGAGGGCATCATCCCGATCTGCATGTATTGCAAGAAGATCCGGGACGACAAGGCGAGCTGGCAGCAGTTGGAACAGTACATATCGAACCACTCCGAGGCCCGCTTCAGCCACGGCATCTGTCCCGAATGTTATGAAAAGCAGTTGCAGGAAATCAAGGACGGGTTGGGGTGAATGATTCGAGGGGCTGTTGCCTTTCCCTTTGCTCCCATGGGGGTATAATCACATGCAACCGCAGGACGATGCAGAACCGCAAGATTGGTGAAGAGTGTGAATCCGCGACGTATCAGACCAGAACTGCCCGGTGCCGTTAAACGCACCATCATGTATGCCCTCTTCTTTACCGCGCCGTTTTTCTTGTTTGCCTACCTGGTGGGGGGCGACACCCTGCAGCGGAGCATCAGGAACTATCGCCTGGTGCATTCCGGGCTGAAATCCAGCGGGGTCATTGTCGAGTACCGGGAGCAGCAATGGAGCCTCTTGGGCCGCAAAGGCGACAAGGAGGTGCGCCCGGTCGTCACGTTCGGGACCCACGACGGCAGGACGGTTACCTTCGAATCCCTGTACCGTCCCCATTACCGCGGGTTTTCCATCGGCCAGACCGTGCCGGTCCTCTACGACCGGGATAATCCGCGCGATGCTGAAATCGACAAGCCGGAGCGGCTCTGGGGCGGGATGGTGTTCCCCTATGCGGTGAGCGGCGTTTTGCTCCTGATCGGCTGCTGGCCGCTCGTCGCCCTCCGCAAGAACAGCCGCGGGCGGCGCACGCGGGGCGGTAGGGGGTGATCTGATGCCGAACGTGTGTGCCCAACGGGAAAAAGGACAGGAGCAATGCGCCATGACGACGAAAAAACAGCATAAACCTTTTGCCATGATCCGGGAGTTCCAGCTTGCCGACTGGTTTACCCTGGCAAACGCGGTCTGCGGCACCGGGGCGCTGTTTTCCATGCTGACGTACCTGCAAACGGGCGAGATCAGCCATGTGTCCTTTGCCTGCGGGATGGTGCTCGCCGCCCTGGTCTTCGATGTCCTGGACGGGCGGGTCGCCCGGTGGCGGCAGAAGAGTTCCGGCATGGGGCGCGAACTGGATTCCCTGGCGGATGTGATCTCCTTCGGCGTCGCCCCGGCCGTGATCGGCTACGGCTGCGGCATGCAGGGGCTCTACGACCGCATCGTCCTCACCGGTTTCGTCGCCTGCGGCGTCTCCCGCCTGGCGCGTTACAACGTTACGGCCGGGGAACTGTCCGACGCCGACGGCAAGGTGAAGTATTTCGAGGGAACCCCGATCCCCACGTCGCTCTTGCTGGTGCTGGTGCTCTTTCTGGCGGCCACCCGGGGGGCCGTGCACGAGTATCTCTGGTTCGGGCAGGTGGCGTTCGCCGGTTTCACGCTGCACCCGCTGGTGCTGATCTTCGCCGTCTCCGGCTCGCTGATGGTGAGCCGCATCCGGTTTCCCAAGCTCTGAGAGATGCCGGGCCGGTTCCCCTTCCTCCTGCGCAACCCCCCGGTTTAACGGATTTTTTCCACTAAGTTGTTCTACATCGCCACAACGGTATGGTATGATAAGACAATGCCTTGGAGTACGAAAGGGGGCAGCCTGTTTCCCGCCCGGTTTTTCCGGGGGAGACCAGATCAGCGACAAGGAGACCTTATGAGAAAATTGTTAGCGGCAGCAGCGGCGGTGGCCCTGCTCCAGGCGGCTCCGGCGGCTTGGGCGGGCATCTCTTTCAACATCAACGTGGGCGGCCCGCCGGTCGTCATCGCGCAGCCCCCCGACTTCCTCTATCCGGCCGAACTGGGCTTCGGCGTGGCTGTCGGCGTGCCCTACGACATGTTCTATCTCTCCGGCATCTACTTCATCAACCGGGGGGGCGGTTGGTATCGCACCTCGTACTACGGCGGCGACTGGGTGCGGGTGCGCTATCGGGAACTCCCTCCTGAACTGCGCCGTTACAAGATGGGGAGGATCCACGAATTCCGCGACCGGGAATACCGCGTCTATTCGAGGGATCGGGATCACTATCAGGGGCGATACTACCGTCCCGACCGGGACGGGCGCCGCGACATGGGACAGCCGGGACGCGAGCAGCGCCGCGACATGAAAGAGGAACGCCGCGACATGAAAGAGGAACGCCGCGACCAGCGCCGGGATGTGAAAGAAGAACGTCGTGAGCAGCGTCGGGATGTGAAAGAAGAACGCCGCGAGCAGAAAGACGAACGTCGCGACGAGCGGGGCGGCCGGTAGGCGCACCCATCCCCCAGCCGTTACGGATGCGAAGGGTCAGGCAGACAGGTCTGGCCCTTCGTCCGTTTTGGACGCCCACGGCCTGGAATCGGGTCCGGCTGGCAGGAGGGTGAAGTTTCAGAGGTCTTTGGGGAAGCCGATCCGCGACTGGATGTAGGGCAGCCACTCCGCCGCCCTGCCGAGCTCGCCGGGGTTGCACCGGCTGCAACCGACGCAGGCCAGGGCATCGTTGTTCTTCTGGTACTTCACGCAGGCATCCGTGGTGATCCGGGCTGCCATCCTCCGGCAGTCGACCATGATGTGGGTCTGCATGAAGACATCGGATTCAAGAGATTCGGCCATATCATCACCTCGATGACACTGCTCTCATGGCTCTTGGCACTCCAGTGACCGTACCTATTCTATAGCATATGCCGATCCGTTTGCAAGGGCCGATGCGGGGCGGGGGGGGGACGGCCGAAACGTCCGTTATCCCATCGCCTTGCGGATCATCTGGCTGAGTTTGAGCAGGTTGAACGGTTTCTGCAGGTAGTGGAGCGAGGCCTCCGGTATCCCCTTGGCGGAGATGACGTCGGCGGTGTAGCCCGACATGAAGAGCGCCGGGGTGCCGGGGCGCAGCTCCCGAATCCGGTCGCACATCTCCTTGCCGTTCATCCCCGGCATGATGATATCGGTCAGGACCAGGTCGATGTCCCCCAGGTCGCGCCCCGCGCAGAGCTCGATGGCCTCCCCGGGTGATTTGGCTATGACGGCGCGGTAGCCCAGGGTGCCCAGCATCTTCGCCGCCAGGTCGCACAGCGCCTCCTCGTCCTCCACCAGCAGAACGGTGCCGCTGCCGGGGGCCACGCGGCGCTCGTCCTCCCGGGGTTCGGCGGCGGCCCCTTCCTGCGCCATGCGGGGGAAGAAGATGTTGAAGGTGGTGCCGAAGCCGACCTCGCTGGACACGGTGATGAACCCCTTGTTCCGGGACACGATGCCGAAGATGGTCGCCAGCCCGAGCCCGGTTCCCTTGCCGACCTCCTTGGTGGTGAAGAAGGGCTCGAAGATGTGCCCCAGGGTCTCCGCGTCCATGCCGCAGCCGGTGTCCCCCACCGACAGTCGCACGTAATCGCCGGCCCGGGCCGGGGCGATCCCCTGGCAGGCGGCCTCGTCCAGGGACGCGTTCCCGGTCTCGATGCTGAACAGGCCGCCGTCGGGCATGGCGTCCCGGGCATTGACCGCCAGGTTCATGATGATCTGGTCGATCTGCGTCGGGTCGAGCAGGGCCGGCCAGATATCCTCCGCCGGCCTGAATTCGAACCTGATGTCCTCGCCGATGAGCCGCCCCAGGCTCTTTCTGGCATCGGCGATGATGGCGTTGATGTTGACCGTGCGCGGCGAGATCACGTCGCTGCGGGAGAAGGCGAGGAGCTGGCGGACGATCTCGCAGGAATGGTTGGCCGCCTTCTGCATCTCCTCCAGGTAGTGGGTCTGGTCCTGGCTCAGGGAATTGGGCTGCAACTTCAGCAGGTCGGCGTAGCCCATGATGATGGACAGCTTGTTGTTGATGTCGTGGGCGACCCCGCCGGCAAGCCTGCCCACCGCTTCCATCTTCTGGGCCTGGTTGAATTTCGTCTGGAGCGCCTCCCGCTCCTGCTCCCCCTTCATCTGCCGGCAGATCTTCCAGGCGGAATCCAGCAGCACGCGCAGGTGCAGCACGTCCGCCTGGTCGTAATCCCCGGCCTTGTTGGCGACGCATACCACCGCCGCGATCTCCTGCCCGCCGAAGACCGGGACCGACAGGAGCCGCTCCAGGGGGATCTGCCCGGCCGGGCCCCCCTTTTTCAGCGGATCGGGGTGTTCATAGCTGTTCACGATGACCGGCTGCCGTTGGCGCAGCGCCTCGCCCCACAGGCCGGCTTCCCCGAGCGCCGAGGGCACCCGCTGCCCCGTGGCGCCGCACGCCGCCGCGGCGTCCCGCGACCACGCCGTGTGGATGAGTTCGCGGCGGGCCTCGTCATAGACGAAGATGGCGCCGAACCTGCTGGCGGTGAGCCCCAGGGCCTCCTCCAGGGCGTAGTCGAGAAAGCCCTGGACGGAGTCGCAGCGGTACTGCAGAATCCTCACCAGGCTTTCCAGGCGCTGGAAATTGAGGCCCATCTGGAACTGCGCGTTACGAAGCTCCGTAATGTCGGTGATCACGATGATGAGGGCCAGCAGGCTGCCGTCGTCGCCCAGGTGCCGTTTGGCGTTCAGGAACCCCCAGAAGTCGCCCCCATCCCGCTTCAGGTAGTGGCGCTTTTCCGCGATGGCGTCGATCTCGCCCCGTACCAGCTTGTCGAGCAACTCGTCGGAGACCGGGCGCTCATCCGGGTGCACATGGTCTTCGTACCGGGAGCCCGCCATCTCCTCGCCCTCGAAGCCGTAGAGCCGGCTTGCGCAGCGGTTGGCAAAGGTGATGACGCCGTTGGCGCCGACCATGACGATGCCGGCCTGGGCCGCATCGAAGATGATGCGCAGCTTGTCTTCCGTCTGCCGGTGTTCGGCGATCTCCTCCTCCAGCTGGTATGCCTGCTCCTGCAGCGCCTCCTGGGCCGTCTGCCGCTCCCCGATTTCCTCTTCCAGTTGGAAGGCCTGCTCCTGCAAGGCCTCCTGAGCCACCTGCCGTTCGGCGATCTCCTCCTCCAGTTGGATGTTCTGGTCGTGGAGGCGCTCCTGGTTGCGGGCCAGCTCGTCCGCCATCTCGTCGAACGACCGGGCCAGGCGGCCGAGCTCGTCCGTACCCGGGGCCATGGCCCGGGCGCTCAGGTTGCCGTCCTTAATCTCCTTCACCACCCCCAAAAGCCGGTCGATGGGCCGGGTGATGAGGAGGTGCAGGAGAAACGACAGGAGCAGCGCAAAGACGAGCAGGGCGGCGCTCAGTTTGGCGGCGCTCTTGTACGCCTCGTGCCGGAGGTGATCGACCTGGCCGGAAAAATCGTAGCCCACGAACAGGATGCCGCTCTGCTGCGGCCTGATCTCCCCGGCCCGCATGCCCAGGGTCACGGGATAGTAGCCGTGGAGGTGATCGGTTGTCCCCGGGTAGAGCGTGCCATGGTGGAGGGATATGGCCTTGCCGGCACGCTCCCCGTCGTAATGGGGGATAGCGGCGGCGTCCCCGTTCACCCATTCCTGGCGGCTGGCGATGAGCACCCGGTGGTCGGCACCCACCAGGGCCACGGCAGCCACCTGGGGGGAAAGGGCCGCATAGGAGAGCCGTTGCGCCGCCTGCCCCTGTTCGCCCCGCATCAGGCTGTCCGAGAGGAGGTCCTGGAGCTGGGTCATCTGGGTGTGGGCCGTTTCGGTCAGGGAGCCGATGATCGCCTGCTTTCCTTCCCGTATGCGGTCAAGGGTGAGAACGAGGATCAGCAGGAGGGTTACGGTGAAAACGATGCCGGGAATGAGGAGGCGCAGGCGGTAGCGGGGAAGGGTCATGCTAGGGTCTCCTGACGACGAGCCGGGCGGGATCGACCGGCCGGTCCAGCAGTTTTCCCCGCAGCATGACGTCGGCGAGCCGCTTGGCCGGCGGCAGCAGGGCGCCGGACAGGAGCCGTTGGTTCTCGTCCCTGTCGGGGATGGCGAGCCCGCCCAGGGACGCCTTGAACTGGCCCGCCGTCAGGCCTTCGCGTTTCCCCATGATGCTGGCGGCATCGGCGGGGTTGGCGCGCAGGTACGCCAGCGCCTTGAACCACCCCTCCTCCAGCGTCTTCACCTGGCCGGGCCGCGATTGCAGCATATCGGCGCGCACCACGACCACATCGATGACCTCGTTCGGAATCCGGCGGCTGTCGAAGATGCTGTGCGCCCCCAGGGCCAAGAGCCGCGTCCTGGCCGGCTCGAAGGTGACCACCGCGTCAATGTCGCCCGCGCTGTAGGCGTGTTCGTGCTCCTGCACCGGAACCGGCACGACGGTCACATCCCGGGGGGTGAGGCCGGCCTGGTCCAGGGCCCGGGTCAGGACATAGGCGCCGAGGGCCATGGATTCGACGCCGACCCGTTTTCCCTTCAGGTCGCGGACGGTCCCGATGGCGGGACGGGCCATGATGGCGTCGGCGCCGTGGGAGATATCCGCGATCAGCAGTATGCGCACGTCGATCCCGTCCTGCACCAGCAGGAGCGCCTCGTCCAGGGTCAGGGCGGCGACGTCCACGGCGTGGTTGCGGAACGCCTTCAGCACATCGGTCGCGGTGGTCATCTCGTGGAACCGCACCGCGGAGTCCGGGTAATAGCCCAGGGAACGGGCCAGGTAGAGCGGCTCGTAGCCGGGCCAGACATTGGTTGCGACCTGCAGGGGGGCGGGGGCCTCCCGCCTGCACCCCGTCATGCCGAAAAGCCACGGCAGGCAGAGGCAGGCGCAAACCATGATTCGAACAATCGATATGTGCCTCATGGGCAGCCTCGCAGCATTTTCCGCCCCTGCCATACACCGTGGCCAGGAGGGCGCGGAGGGGAGGGAGGTGAGATTTTTTTAAGGTCAGCCGAAATCGTATAAAGTATACAGCAAATCGGGAAATTGTGAAGTCTTTTCAAGCGCCTTTTACGGCCCGGCACCTCGCCCGGACTCCCCGCTCCGGGACGGTGCGGAGGGTGCAACGCGCTATTTTCCAACGTTTTTAATTGGTCTTTTTTGCACATTGCTCTTGAAATGGCGATTTGCGTAGGGTAGAAGTGATAGCGCACCATGCCCGCACGCGGCCGCTCGCCCCGTGCCCCAGGTGCCGGACAGGGGGTGCGGCCCTTTCCCCTTTGGGGGGAGCCGGCATGCACCCGTACTCAATCTTATCAAGGGACTCTCTATGAAAGCCGATATCTATCATCTGGTGACCGTCAACGACGGCGCAGCGGACAATGCCGCCATCGTGCAGGTCTTTTCCGACATGGCGGCGAACAGGCTGAAACGCGACTTCTCGCTGCTGAATTATTACGACGAGGTGCCGGTGAGCTATGGCTCGACCATCGTCGGCGTGGAGGGCGACAGCGTGGAACTCAAGGTCCATGAACACCAGGCGTTGATCCTGAGACAGGACAACAGCGCGCTCATAAAATGCCCCCACTTTCACAACGATCTGGGGGTGCATTGTTATGCCTCCTATGTCAACGTCGCCAAGAAGACCGTTATCCTGCACAACTTCGCCTATGCGCAGATCCGGGCGGAACGGCGGGAGGCGGTCCGGGTCCGGGTCCGCGATCCGCTGCCGGTGAAATTCACCTGCGGCGACGTCGAGATTGAGGGGAACCTGGTGGATATCTCGGGCAGCGGCGTCTCGATCCATGCCGATCCGGTCCCGGCGACGGATACCGACCAGGGGGGGGTGCTGCATCTCGCGCTCGCCGGGACCGCTCTGAAGATCCCGGGAACGTTCGTCAGGGCCACGGCTGACGGGAACGACGGCACTACCTGTATCTTTCAGATAAAGCCCGACCCCAGGGCCGACACGATCATCGGCCGCTTCATCTACCAGCGCCAGGTTGAAATCATCCAGCAACTCAAGGATGAAGTGGCGGTGGAATAACATGAAATTCAGACTCTGCGCCGTACTCATCATAGCCCTTTTCGTGGCGGGCGTCGGGTTCGCCCCGGCGGCCCCGGCGGCCGTTGAAAATTGGGCCTATACCTACCCCGATGCCGCCTTCGAACTCTGGTCGTGGTCCCGGGACAACCCCGCGGCCGCCCGAACGTTTTCCCGGTGGGATGCCGTCAATCACGAGCGTTCCAGGATGATCGTCACCTGGGCCCTCGCCCACCCCGGCAAGGGGATCGAGCTGTTCCTGGAAAGCCACCCCTCTTGGGCGGACGTGGAGCAGCTGGCGGGGCGGTACCGTCCCGCCGCCAGGACGCTTTTGGCGTGGTGCCGTCATTATCCCGGGGCGGCCAGGGCGTTGATGAAATCCTCCTCCAAAAACCGTGTCCGGGCGGCAACGCCGCCGGCCAGACCCGCAGCACCCCCGGAAGGGGCTTCCGAGGCAGGCCCGCAAGAATAAAAAGGGGAGAATGCACAAAACTCCGGGAGGCATGGAAAAGGCCCCGGGTTTCTCCGGGGCCTCCTGGTAGCGCCTGCCTCAGACTTTTGTGCCGTTGGCGGCTTGCAGCCCTTTTGGGTCCTGGCCGGCGTTTCGCGCGGTTTCTTCTACCCACAAAAAAATGAGTTGACTGGTCAGTCAAATGGGGCTACGGTAAAACCATAGCTTGTTGAGGAGCTATACGATGAAAACGACGCAAACGGATACCAAAACGAAATTGATCGATGCGGCCATGGAGCTCATCTGGAAAGGGAGCTACGGTTCGGTCAGCGTTGACGACATCTGCCGGGCCGCCGATGTGAAGAAGGGGAGTTTCTACCACTTCTTCCCCTCCAAGGTGGACCTGGCCATCGCCGTCATGGAGGAGTCCTATACGCTCTTGCAGCCGGAGCTGGACAGCATCTTTTCACCGGGCACCGAGCCCCTGGCCCGTTTCGAGCGCCTGGCCGACGCCATCTACGAATTCCAGGCTCAGACCGCCGCCAAATACCATCAGGTGTGCGGCTGTCCCTTCACGTCCCTGGGCTCGGAGATGGCCGGCCAGGAGGCCGGCATCCGCGCCAAGTTCGCCGATATCGCCCACCGGAGGGAACGGTATTACGTGAATGCCCTGCGGGACCTGGTGGCGCTGGGGCAGTTGCCGGAGACCACCGATGTCCAGGTCAAGGCCCAGGAAATTTATGCCTATATCGTCGGCCAACTGGTGATCGCCCGCATTGAGAACGATCTGGAACTGCTGAAGCGGGATCTGAAACCGGGGCTGCTGAAGATACTGGGAGCGGGGAACAGGACCGAAAAAGCCGCCTGAGGCGGCCCGGTCGGCTCTTTTACAACTCTATACGCCGTTTCGTCGCATCCCTGCCGCTTTCCAGCGGCATTTTTTGACGCCTCTGTTGACTGACCGGTCAACTAGTAGACAGGGGAAAGATCCCGACGGGTTACGGGAACGGGGAAGAAACCGCAGATGAAACGGCAGCACAATCATACCGATAGACACTCACGGGGTGACGCAACCGGCCGCCCCGGACAGCAAGGAGAAAAGCCATGGAACATCTGACGAACAAGATCAGGAAACGCGCCGTCCTCGTGGGGCTTGGCGCGATAATCGCCCTCGGCGGGGCCGGCGTGGCCGCCTACCACATGGCCGCGAACGTGAACGCCCAGCCGACCGCCGCGGCCCCGCCGCCCCCCCAGGTGGGCGTGGTGACGGTCAAGCCGCAGAACGTGCGCATCTGGTCCGAATTTTCCGGGCGGATGCGGGCCGTGGATTTTGCCGAACTGCGCCCCGAGGTGAGCGGGCGCATCACCGGGGTCCGCTTCAAGGAGGGGCAGATCGTGAAGGCGGGCGAGGTGCTGTTCGTCATCGATCCGCGCCCCTATGAGGCGGCCGTGGCCAAGGCCAGCGCCAATCTGGCCACGGCCCGGACCAACGCCGGGTTCGCCAGGACCGAGCGGGAGCGGGCCGCCAACATGGTGCAGACCCAGGCCATCGCCCAGCGCCTCTACGACGAACGGGCCAACGCCGACCGGGTCGCCCGGGCCGCCGTCCAGGTGGCCGAGGCGGAGCTGAAGCAGGCCCGCATCGACCTGGACCACGCCTACGTCAAGGCCCCCATCGGGGGGCGGGTCAGCCGCGCCGAGATTACCCTGGGCAACCGGGTGCAGGCGGGGGCGGGCGCGCCGCTGTTGACCTCCATCGTGTCCAACGACGGGATCTACGCCGACTTCGAGGTGGATGAGCAGACCTACATGAGCAGCATCCGGGCCCATGCCGACACCCCGGCCAAGGAGCGCCAGGTACGCGTCGAGGTGACGGTGCAGGGAGACGAAGCCCATCCCTATCAGGGCACGATCCAGAGCTTCGACAACCGCATCGACCCCGCCTCGGGGACCATCCGGGCGCGGGCCCGCTTCGACAACAGAAACGGCGCCCTGGTGCCCGGCATGTTCGTGGCGGTCCGCTTGGCCAGCAGCAGCGAAAACGCCGTGCTGCTGGTGCCGGAACGGGCCATCGGCACCGACCAGAGCAAGCGGTTCGTCTACGTGGTGGGGGACAACGACAGGGTCGCCTATCGGGAGGTCAGGCTCGGCCAGCAGGCCAGGGGCGAGCGGATCGTGCTCGCCGGGGTGCGGCCGGGGGACCGGGTGATCGTTGACGGGGTGCAGCACGTGCGGCCGGACAGCACGGTGCGCGTCCAGGAGGTCGCCCACCAGCAGGAGCCGGACCGGCTGGCGGCAACGAGCCGGCAACCAACGGAATAAACCGGGAAAGAGCGCGCCATGAACCTATCCAAATTCTTCATCGACCGGCCGATCTTCGCCGGCGTGATCTCGGTCGCCATCCTGTTGGCCGGCCTGATCTGCATGTTCCTGTTGCCGATCTCGGAATACCCCGAGGTCGTGCCCCCTTCGGTCATCGTCAAGGCCCAGTTTCCGGGGGCCAACCCCAAGGTGATCGCCGAAACCGTCGCCACCCCGCTGGAGGAGCAGATCAACGGCGTGGAGAGCATGCTCTACATGTTCTCCCAGGCCGCCAGCGACGGCACCCTGACCCTCACGGTCAGCTTCAAGCTCGGCACCGACCCGGACCTGGCGACGCAGCTGGTGCAGAACCGGGTCAACCAGGCCCTGCCGCGCCTGCCGGAGGTCACCCGCCAGTTGGGGGTGACCACGGTGAAAAGCTCCCCCGACCTGACCATGGTGGTGCACCTGAACTCGCCCAACGAGCGCTACGACATGCTCTACCTGCGCAACTACGCCCTGTTGAACGTCAAGGACCAGTTGGCCAAGATCCCGGGCATCGGCAGCGTGCAGCTGTTCGGCTCGGGCGATTACGCCATGCGTCTCTGGCTTGACCCGCAGAAGGTGGCGGAGCACGCCATGACCGCCGCCGAGGTGGTCGCCGCCGTGCGCCGCCAGAACGTGCAGGTGGCGGCCGGGGTCATCGGCGGCCCCCCCTACAAGGAGGGGGTCGAACTGCAACTGCCGGTCAACGCCCAGGGGAGGCTGACCGACCCGGGCCAGTTCGGCGAGATCATCATCAAGCGGGACAACGGCGTGGTCACGCGGCTGAAGGACGTGGCGCGCATCGAGGTGGACGCGGCGGAATACGGGCTCCGCTCCCTCTTGAACAACAAACCGGCCGTGGCCATCCCCATCTTCCAGACCCCCGGCTCCAACGCCATCGCCATCTCGGACCAGGTGCGCAGCACCATGGCCCAGTTGAAGAAGAACTTCCCGGCCGGGCTCGATTACAGCATCGTCTACGACCCGACCATCTTCGTGCGCGGCTCCATCGAGGCGGTCGTGCACACCCTTCTGGAGGCGGTGGCCCTGGTGGTCCTGGTGGTGATCCTGTTCCTCCAGACCTGGCGGGCCTCCATCATCCCGCTCCTGGCCGTGCCGGTCTCCATCATCGGCACCTTCGGGGTCATGCACCTCTTCGGCTTTTCCATCAACGCCCTCTCCCTGTTCGGGCTGGTCCTGGCCATCGGCATCGTGGTGGACGACGCCATCGTGGTGGTGGAGAACGTGGAGCGCAGCATCGAGAACGGTCTGGCCCCCCGGGAGGCGACCATCAAGGCCATGGGCGAGGTCACCCGGCCGATCATCGCCATCGCCCTGGTGCTGTGCGCCGTGTTCGTGCCCATCGCCTTCATCAGCGGCCTGACCGGCCAGTTCTACCGGCAGTTCGCCCTGACCATCGCCTTCTCCACCGTGATCTCGGCCTTCAACTCCCTGACCCTCTCCCCGGCCCTCGCCGCCATCCTGCTCAAGGCCCACGACGCCCCCAAGGACCGGCTGACCCGGTGGATGGACAAGCTCTTCGGCCCGGTGTTCCGGGGGTTCAACCGCTTCTTCCGCGCCGGCTCCCACGGGTACGGCAGCGGCGTGACCGGCATCCTGGGGCGCAAATCCGCCGCGCTTCTGGTGTACGCGCTCCTCCTGGGGGCCACCTACGCAGGCTTCCGGCACGTGCCCCCCGGCTTCGTGCCGACCCAGGACAAGCAGTACCTGGTGAGCTTCGCCCAACTCCCGGACGGCTCCACCCTGGACCGCACGGAGGGGGTCATCCGGGCCATGTCGGACATCGCCCTGAAGGAACCGGGGGTGGAGAGCGCCATAGCCTTCCCCGGCCTCTCCATCAACGGCTTCATCAACAGCCCCACGGCGGGCATCGTCTTTGTCTCGCTCAAGCCGTTCGAGGAGCGTAAATCCAAGGAGCTGTCCGGTTTCGCCATCTCCGAGAAGCTGCAACAGAAGTTCAACGGGGTGAGCGGTGCCTTCATCGCCATCTTCCCGCCGCCGCCGGTGCAGGGGCTCGGCACCATCGGCGGCTTCAAGCTCCAGGTGGAGGACCGCACCGACCAGGGGTACGAGGCGCTGGACCGGACCATGAAGGCGGTGCAGGCCCAGGCGGCCAAAACGCCGGAACTGGCGCGGGTCTTCACCAGCTACAAGATCAGCGCGCCCCAGCTCTACGCCGATCTGGACCGCACCAAGGCCGCCCAACTGGGGGTGGATGTGCAGGACGTGTTCGACGCCATGCAGATCTACCTGGGGTCCTTGTACGTCAACGACTTCAACAAGTTCGGCCGCACCTACCAGGTCATCGCCCAGGCCGACAAGCAGTTCCGCTCCAAGCCGAGCGATATCCTGAAACTCCAGGCCAAGAACTTCGAGGGGCGCATGGTGCCGCTCGGCTCCATCGTCCAGGTGTCCGAGACCACCGGGCCGGACAGCGCCATGCGCTACAACGCCTTCCGCTCCGCCGACCTGAACGGCGCCCCGGCCCCCGGCTACTCCACCGGCCAGGCCCAGGCGGCCATCACCCGGGTCCTGGGTGCCACCCTGCCCAAGGGGATGGGCTTCGAGTGGACCGAGCTGACCTACCAGCAGATCCTCTCGGGCAACACGGCCATCCTGGTGTTCCCGCTCTGCGTGCTGCTGGTCTTCCTGGTCCTGTCGGCCCAGTATGAGAGCCTGTTCCTCCCCATGGCCATCATCCTCATCGTGCCCATGTGCCTGCTGTCGGCCATCACCGGGGTCTGGCTCACCCACGGCGACAACAACCTGTTCACCCAGATCGGCCTGTTCGTCCTCATCGGCCTGGCGTGCAAGAACGCCATCCTGATCGTGGAATACGCCCGCGAACTGGAGCTCGGGGGGCAGACCACCACGGCCGCCGCCGTCGAGGCCGCGCGCCTCAGGCTGCGGCCGATCCTCATGACCTCCTTCGCCTTCATCATGGGCGTGGTGCCCCTGGTGTTCTCGTCCGGGGCGGGCGCCGAGATGCGCCACGCCATGGGGATCGCCGTCTTCTCCGGCATGCTGGGGGTCACCTTCTTCGGCCTGTTCCTGACGCCGGTCTTCTATGTGCTGATGCGCACCCTGGAAAAACGCATCACGAAAACGGAAGAGGTACACCACCATGTCTAAGCTCAAACCAACTGCCATACTACTGTCGGCCCTGCTGGCCGTCCTGCTGCTGGCGGCGTGCAGCGGCCCCCTGGGGCCCCAATCCTCCGGGATCGCCGCCCCCTCGTTCTGGAACCGCCTCACCGGGAAGGCCGGGGCGACGGACCCGAACGCCCCCCTGATCGTTACCCCGGAAGCCCAAGTGGACCACGCCTGGTGGACCCGCTTCGGCGACCCGACCCTGGACGCCCTGGTGGCCGAGGCCCTGGCCAACAACAAGACCCTCCTGATCGCCAAGGCCCGGGTGGAAGAGGCGCGGGCCGGACGGAGCGCCGCCCGGTCGCGGCTCTTCCCCCAAGTGAACGGGGTCGCCGGGGCCCAGCGCGGTAACCAGGGGTTTGCCACCAACAATCAGACCGTCTGGATCGCCGGGGCCGATGTGGAGGCCTCGTGGGAGATCGACCTGTTCGGCCGCAACCGGGCCCGCACGGCCGAGGCGGCGGCTCTCCTGGAATCCAGCGAGGCGGGCAGCCAGGCGGTCCGGGTCGGCCTCCTGGCCGAGGTGGCCCGCAATTACTTCGACCTGCGCAACTATGAGCGCCAGCTCCAGTTGACCCGGCGGAACCTCAAGACCCAGCAGAAGACCCTGGAACTGGTGAAGGTGCAGGTGCAGGGGGCCATGGCCAGCGACTTCGACGTGCAGCGCGCCGCGGCGCAGGTCTCGGCCACCGAGGCGCTCATCCCCTCCCTGGAGACCGCCTACGACGCCGCCATGAATCGCCTGAACGTGCTGATGGGCTCTCCGCCGGGGACGAGGGACGCCCTGCTCGCCACCGCCCGTGAACTGAAACCTCTGGACCACCGGATTCTGCTCGCGGCCCCGGCCAAGGTCCTGGCGGCGCGGCCCGACATCCGGGCCGCCGAGCGCCGTTTTGCCGCAGCCATCTCGGCCAGGTCCGCCGCCCGGGCGGAGTTGTTCCCCGACATCTCCCTGACCGCCCTGTTCGGCGTCCAGACCGCGACCCCCTTCGGCTCCACCCCCTGGGGGGTGGGCGTCAACCTGGTGCAGCCGCTCCTCAATTTCGGCCGGATCGAGGCGCAGATCGACGCGGCGGACGCGCAGCAGAAACAGGCGTTCCTGGGGTATCAGCAGACCGTGCTGGAGGCGCTGGAGAACATGGAAAACGCCCTGTCCGGCTACCTGCACGAGACCGCGCGCAACGCCGCCCTCACCAGTGGGGTGGGGCAGAACCGCCGCGCGGCCGACCTGGCCATGCAACAGTACATCAACGGCTACACCGGCCTGTTGGACGTGCTGGTGGCCGTGCGCAACCTGCTCGATTCCGAGGCGGGCCTGGCCGCCTCCGACGCCAGCCTGAGGAACGACTTGGTCAACATCTACGCCGCCGCCGGGGGCGGATGGCGGGAATAGGCCGGTTGCCCAGGGAAGCCGTGCTGCCGGAACTATCCCCACCAATGCGCCTCCCCGCCATTCCCAGCCGGTGCAAAACCAATGAGCAGGTGGTGCCGTTGTTGTTCCCAACATGGAGAGGGGAACCCCTGTATCATAATGGGACAGACAGGGGCGCCCGGAGGCGGCCCGGGTGCCTTTTCTCCTGTAAAATAGATTGGTTGACGGGATAATCGCTGTTTGTTACTTTTTTTAACGGATCAGGGGAATGTGGTAATAATTTTAACATAGCGGAATTGCGGTTGAAATGGGTGTTTTTGTGGAGTAAAACAGACGGCACTTCTCGTGAAGTGCCTGTTTTTTTACGTGGTTGGCGGGACGGCTGCCGGGAACGGCCCGGGGCGGAACGGGCAGGGGGAGGGCGAGGAAAATGGCTCCTTGCTCCGGGGGTGACCCCGCATCGTCCTTCCGGGACGGGCTTTCCCCAGCCGCCTGTGGAAAAGCTTGGGGAGTAGTGTGGTAAGGTGTTGATTTTGTGACGCTCCGGTTACTTTGCCGGATTTTTTGGCAGGGGGGCTGTCAAGGAAAAAACACCCCGGCACCCATAAAAAATGACCGTTCGGAGATACAGGAATAAACCCGGATAGTTGACCCGCACTCCGCCGGGATGGTGTGCGGGAGAGGGAAAACGGTTCGGCCGGGGCTGGGGATGCCACGGAAAAACAGGGGGGTGCCATGAAAAAGATCGGTATTATCGGCGGGCTCGGCCCGGAATCGACGATTGATTATTACAAGCGGCTTATCGAGGCGCTCCGGTCCGCGGGAAGCCTGGCGGCCCCGGAGATTATCATCTACAGCGTCGATATCGAGGAGGTGCTTGGTCTGGTTGCCCGGCAGGAGTGGGATCTCCTGGTCGCTCTCCTTGTGGCGCGGGTCGAGGCGTTGCATCGGGCCGGCGCTGATTTCGCCGCGATCTCGGCCAATACGCCCCATATCGTTTTCGACCGGGTCCAGGCGCAAGCGCCCATCCCCCTGGTGAGCATCGTCACCGCGACCCTCGACGCGGCACGGGCCGCGGGATTGCGGCGGGTCGGCCTCCTGGGGACGCTTTTTACGATGCAGGCCAACTTCTTTGCCCCGCCGTTTGCCGAACAGGGGATTTCAGTCGTCGTGCCTGCGGCGGCCGATCAGGGATATATCCACGAAAAGCTGATGTCCGAAATCGAGCTGGGGATCATCCGGGACGAGACCCGCGGGGGGCTTTTGGCGATTATCGGGCGCATGGCCGCCCGGGAGGGGATCGACGGGGTGATCCTCGGCTGCACCGAGCTGCCGCTGATCCTGGAACAGAACCCATCGGGCATCCCGCTCCTGAACACGACCGCCATCCATGTGAAGGGCATTGTGGATTACGCACGGGGGTGATGGAGGTAGTGGAAAGATGCGGGGCTGGATGGTACAATAATTCAGTCCGACCTTTCGCGACCCCGAACCACACCTGGGAGGCACTATGAAACGCCTGCATGCATCCGCACTATTCCTGGTCCTGCTCCTCTGCATATCCCCCCTGGCCGCCCATGGCGGCTTCTTCGACGATCTGACCCGCGGGTTGGGGCTTTCCGGCTCCTCCGGCGCCGGCCTGGACGATTCCACCATCGTCAGGGGGCTGAAGGAGGCGCTCGCCACCGGCACGACCAAGGCGGTCACGACGGTGGGGCAGCGGGACGGTTACTTCAACAACGCCGCGATCAAGATCCTCGTGCCCGAGAAGATCCGCACCGTCGCCGACCTGCTGGGCAAGTTCGGGTTCCAGGCCCAGGTGGACGACTTCGTCCTCAGCATGAACCGGGCCGCGGAACAGGCGGCGCCCAAGGCTACGGAGTATTTCGTCTCCGCGCTCAAGGAGATGACCTTCGACGACGCCCGGAAGATCCTCCAGGGGGGCAACACCTCGGCGACCGACTATTTCCGGCAGAAGACCGGCGACCGGATCTATGGCGCGTTCAAGCCGGTGGTCGCGTCGAGCATGAAGGATGTGGGCGTGGCCCGCAGCTACAACCGGATGATGGGCAAGGTGGAGTCCATCCCCTTTGCCGGGGCGACGGTCGGGGGGTTCGATCTGGACCACTACGTCGCCACCAAGGCGGTGGACGGCCTCTTCACCATGCTGGGCGAGGAAGAGAAGAAGATCAGGACCAACCCGGCGGCGCGGGGGACCGAGTTGCTGAAGAAGGTGTTCGGGAGGTAGGGGCGAGCGGTTGTTGCGTTGCGGCGACATGAAAGGGTCGCATGCCCCCCGATACCCTCTGGAGTAACTAGTGGCAAACACCGACTACGTGCGGGAAAACCGGATCACCCAAGAGCTTGCCCGCGACTGTAGCAGACGGCGAAAGTACGTGGCATATATCGGCCTCCCCCTGGCGCTCGCGGCCTCGGCGCTGTATCCCGCAGGGGTTCTCCTCTGGTTCGGGATGGTGGGCATCCTCCTGCTGGCCGCCGGATACCGGGACAACGCCAAAGTATCCGGTGCCGCCGGCGAGAACTATTCCCTCGGCATCCTGAAACAACTCCCCGACACCTACACCATCTTCTATCAGGTCCGTCTCCCGGACCCCCGGTCGTCAACGGGCGAACGGGAGCTGGATTTCATCGTCTGCGGTCCCAACGGCGTTTTCGTCGTCGAATCCAAAAGCCATAACGGCGTGCTGGAAGGCGGCTCTGACGACCGCCGCTGGACCATCCACAAGGTCGGGCGGGGCGGCACGGCGTACCGCGATACGGTGCGCAATCCCATCAAGCAGGTGCGGCAGCAGGTACACCTCCTCTCGACCTATCTGAAGGACCACGGGGTGCGCGTCTGGGTGACCGGCGCGGTCGCCCTGTCCCGCGACAACAACCTGGATCGGGTTGAAGGCGGGGGCATCCCCATTATCCCGTCAACGGACCTGGCGGCGTTCCTCCTTGCCCACCGGCCGGACCGATCACCCCTGGAAAGTCACATCGCGCAATCCATCCGGGCCATCGCCGCCCTGGTCGGTTGATGCCCGCCGCCGGGCTCTCCGGGGGCGCCTTTTCAGCGGATTTTTGTAACAAAAGAGCGGGAAGAAACGTCTTATAGAGTAAGGGGGAAAGAACCCGGCATCGAAGGAGGTGCCACATGAAAAGGCTACTGCTTCTGATCGCCGTCTCGCTCCTGGTGACTGGCTGTGTTGCCGTCCCGGTGTACGATGGCGCCTATTATCATCCCTACTACGGCTATTACGGCGACTATTACGGCCCGTATCCCTACGGCTATTGGGGCTCGGACTTCGTGTTCATTACCGGTGGCCACGGCGGGCGCGGCTTCCATGGCCGGGACGTTTTCTACGGCAGGGGCTACTTCCGCGGCGGCGACGGCGGATTCCGCGGCGGCGGTGTCGTCCGCGGTGGCGGGTTCCGTGGCGGCGGCAGGCGTTAGGAAAGCGCCCGGCGGTTGATTGAGGGCGCTGGTGCCGGGACAAGAGGCGGCAGGGACGTGCGAGGCGGCCCGATGAGCGGCCTTTGAGTCGTTCTTGGGCGCTGCCGCAAAAGTTTTTTTGTATCAAAATGACGCAATGGAAGGCATCCGGCTGTGGGTCGGGTGCCTTTTTTTAAGTGAAAACAGTCAAATAGGAACATTGTCTTAAAATGTTAATAAAATTAACAGTTTAGTTTTTAATTGAAAACCGTTTTTGCGGAGTGTAGAAGGGGGGAGCGCAATTATTGCACAATTGGGCCGGCGTTGTTTGAAGCGGGCAGGGGGGAGCGATCCCGGCGGGTGGGGCTGGCGTGATAACGCTGCCTGTCTGCCCGTTTTTGCGTCGTGACGCTGCAAGGTTGGCCTCCGGCATGTGAAAATGCCGCACGGCGATACCACATCATATCCTTGGGCAGGAGGCGGGCATGGCACAAACGGCGGGTAGCCGGATGGCGGGTTTCTTCATGGTGTGGTGCGTGACGGCGTTCCTTGCCGGATGCAGCGGCGGCGGGGGAGGAAGCGCCAAATCCGGGCAACTGGTGGACCCTTCGTCGTCGTACAAAGGGACCGCCGCCATGGCCGTGGTGACCGGGACGAACGCCGAGGATCTGGCCTTGGGCGGTTACGGCGGCACGCGCATCGCCGCAGCCGTCGGCAGCGTCGCCAAAACGACCGACGACAGCACTGCGCAAGCCGTGGCGCGCCCTCCCGCTTTCGCTTGTGCCCAGGCGCTCAAGCAATCGGTCCGGCGCATGGAACTCCCCCAAAAGGCCGCCCTGCTTCGCACCTCGACCCCCTCCACCGCCACGGCCAAGAAGAGTGTCGCCCGGGCCGTCTCGTACCAGATAGCGGGGGACAACGGCGGCACGGCCAGCTATACCCTGGATGTCAACGATACCGACGGTACCTTCTCCGGGACGATCGACTATCAGGGGTTCACCGCCAACGGGATCATCATCGACGGAACCACCGACATTCTCGGCGCCCTGGACGCAAGCCGGCAGAAGTTCACCCGCCTCACGCTTTCTTTCCCGTCTCTGACGTTCCGCTCCTCCAGCTTCGCTTACACCCTGACCGGTTCCCTGTCGTGGGGGTTCAATCTGAGCGCATCCACCGAAACCCTGTCCATGAACATGGTCCTGCGGGACCAAGCCACCGCCAGGACCTACTGGTTCAAAAATTACGAAGTGACGACCGTCTATGGAGCGAGCAGCCTCACCCAGAGCATGGCCGGGCGCTACTATGACCACGAACAGGGGTATGTGGACCTTACCACCCGGACGCCGCTCGTTGCCGTTTACGGTGATCAGTGGCCCTCCCAGGGGTCCCTCGCCTTCAGCGGGACCAACAGCCGTTGGGCCAGGCTGGATTTCCAGGCAACCACCCTGCAAATCCAGGCGGACACAGACGGCGACGGCAGTGCCGACTGGCAGGTGGAGCGGCCATCCAACGTCGCCCCGCCGGTCAATACCGCGCCCGTGGCCAATGCCGGCCCCGACCAGACCGTCAGCCAATATGCCACGGTTCACCTGGACGGCAGCGCCAGCAGCGACGCAGACGGTGACACGCTCACCTATACCTGGACCATTGCCAGCGGTCCCGCCTATCCGGCCCTGACCGGCGCCGCTACCGCCACCCCGTCCTTCGTCGCCACGCAAGCCGGCACCTATGTCCTGCGGCTGACGGTGTATGACGGCAACTCCACCAGTCCGGCGGATACGGTGACCGTGACCGTGACGCCTCTCACGGCCAGCGACCCTGCCTTTATCGCGCAGCAGTGGCAATACGGGATCTACGGAACGTACATCGGCTTGGCCGGGCTGTACACCACCGACCTGGACGGCGACGGGACGCCGGAGATCATCGCCAGTTCCATTGTCGGCGCCGATTCCGTATGGTACGTCGTCCGGAAAAACGCGAGCGGCGGGTATGACCAGGTGTGGCGCAGCCCCCTGTACGGGGTCGCCATCGTCCGTATCCTGCTTGCGGACATGAACGGCGACGGCAAGGACGATGTGGTCGTCGCCCAAGCGGACGGCACCGTCAGCATCTACGACGGGCCGACCCTGAAAGAGATCCGCACCCTGCACACCATTACCTCGCTGAGCGACATTGCCGTGGCCGATCTGGACGGCGACGGGATCAGGGAGATCGTCGCCAGCGACGGCCTCAAGGTTTCCGTCTACAACTCCCAGACCGGCGCGCTGAAGTGGAGCGTCGCCTCGGGCGGCGGCACCTCCATCGCCGTGGGCAATGTGGATGCCGACGCGGCCCCGGAGATCGTCACCACCACCTACGGCGGCAAGGGGTACGTGTTAAGCGGCCTCACGGGCGCGGTCAAATGGGCCTACGCCAACAGCTTCGGCGCCAAGGTCAGGCTGGCGGACCTGGACGGCGACGGCATGCAGGAGATCATCGGCGCCTCGTCCTGGTACAAGATCACGATCTTCGACGCCGACCTCCAGTCGCCGACCTGGGAGATCGCCACCAGCCAGGATATCGGGGCCGTCACGGTCACCGATACGGATGGTGACGACATCCCCGAGATCATCTACGGCGATGGCCAGTGGGGCAAGGTCCATGCCGTGGATGCCCGCACCCATGCCGAACGGTGGGCCGTCGCCAATCCCGAACACGGCGTTTCCGGCATCGCCATGGGGGATGTGGACCTGGACGGGGCAAAGGAACTCCTGTGGGGAGCCGGCGGTACGTCGAGCGGTCCCGATTACCTGTACATTGCCGACCCGCTGGCCGGCACGGTCAAGTGGCAGAACCAGGATCTCTACGGCATGAGCGCCCTGGCTGCGGGGGATGTGGACGGCGACGGTACGGACGAGGTCGTCATGGTCACCGCTTCCAGCAACAGCGGCTATGCCAGCGGGATAATCCATGTCTTCAACGCCGCAACCCATGCCCTGAAATACCGGAAAGACCTCGAACCGCTGGACTGGATGGGGGGCAGCCGTGCGGTGAGCATCGGCGATGTGGACGGGGACGGCCATGCCGAACTTGTCGTCACCTCCGCATACCTGTACAGCGGCCTCATCAACGTCTACGACGGCGCGACCGGCACCCTGAAACGGCAGAGCGCAACGTACAGCAGCAACTACTTTTCCGCCGTCGCCCTGGGGGATGTGGACAATGACGGCACTACGGAAATCGTTGCCGGCATGGGGCGTGCGGATAGCGGGGCAACGGGCGCGTACCTGGTCGCTCTCGACGGCGCCACGATGCAGGAAAAGTGGCGCAGCGTCGATCTGGGAGGCAGCTTTGTCCACAGCATAAAGATCGCCGACCTGGATAAGGACGGCCACCCGGATATCATCCTCACCATGGCCGACAACCGCCTGATCGTCTACGACGGGGTGACCCACGTCCAGAAACAGCTTATTGCCACCCCTGCCCGGGCTGTCGAGGTGGCGGACGTGGACGTGGACGGCCGCCTGGAAGTTCTGGTCGGCCGCAACGACGGTTATATCGACGTTTACGACGGCGTCACCTTCGCCGTTAAGAAGAGCGTTTTCACCTATGGCACGACGGCGCTCGACGCCTTGCGCATCGCGGACCTGAAGGGCGACGGCAGCCTGTCCTGGCTCATGGCCAGCAACGGGGTATTCTCCATCCTCGATGCCCAGGGCGGGTTGAAATGGCGCAGTTCCCCCCTTGGCTCTAACCTGGGGAAAGGCAACAACATTGCCGTCAAGGACGTCAACGGCAACGGCAGGAAGGACATCTTTATCGGTTCCGACACGGTGCTGTACCAGTTCGAGTAGCGGGGCGCGGGTGAAGGTGGTAAAGTGCACGTATCCCGCCTGATCCTTGCGGGGCTACTAATTACACTGGAGATACTATGAAACAATCGCTTGGCGCAAAGACACTGCTTTTTCCCACCCCCGTACTCATGGTCGGAACCTATGACAAGGCAGGCAAGCCGAACATCATGACCGCCGCGTGGGGCGGCGTCTGCTGTTCCGAGCCCCCCTGCATCGCCGTATCCCTGCGCAAGTCCCGGCACTCCTACGACAGTATTGTGGAGCGCAAGGCGTTCACCGTGGGGATCGCCAACGGGGCGTACATGGCGGAAGCCGACTATGCCGGGATGGCCTCGGGGCGTAGCGCGGACAAGTTCGGCGTGACCGGGTTGACGGTGGTCAGGAGCGACGTGGTGGATGCCCCCTATGCGGAGGAGTACCCGCTTGTCCTGGAGTGCCGGCTGGTGCATACCTTTGATCTGGGGATACACACCCAGTTTGTCGGCGAGATTATCGATGTGAAGGCGGACCGGGATACCCTGAGTGAAGACGGTCTCCCCGACATCCTCAAATTGCAGCCACTCATCTACGATACCGCCCACAAGGGGTATCATGCCGTCGGGCCGCTGCTGGGGAAGGCTTACTCGGTTGGGAGGAAGTTTATGTGAGGGTGGGGGGCTGTCAGACTTTGTTGGCCCTAGATATGCGAGTACACATGAAAGAGCATCCTGCTGAAAATATCAACTTCGTTGGCAGCCCGGACTCTATCCCCGCGACGGAATTGTTCCCTGACCTGGTGACTAACCCCCATGGGGGTTATCTCAAGGGTATTCGCTATCGTGAAGACCTCACACAGGTGCAGCTTGCAGAGGCTACCGGCATCCCTCGGCGGCATATCAGCGAGATGGAGAACGGCAAAAGGGTTATTGGAAAAGAGCGCGCCCAAAAGCTGGCGGCGGCGCTGCATATTGACTACAGGATGCTCCTGTAATCAGGATATGTGGATATGATAAGAACATAATACAAATTATATAACCAATGGAAAATAATCAGGAAGGATGACTGACAACAAATGACTCATCACGCCCCTCGACAGAAAGTTACAGATTTGATCGCATCTTTTCATGAGCACCTTGGTCGGAACATTTCTATTTTTTCAAATGATGCAATACCTCTTTTTAATGAAATTGATTTAAATTCAAGAATTATAGATGAGATACGAGCTACATTGATTAAAAATTACTGCGTAACAAACTATCAGAAAGATATTTGTTCTGATATCCTCGATGAAGTTTTTACTGATTTCACTATAGCATTATATCTCTTCGCCATAGGGCTAATAGTTCCGGCTAGAATGTCGGTCCGCCGTGCACTTGAAGAAGGTCTGGCAGTTGTATTTATGTGGGATCTACCGCATGAGTACTGGGGATGGCGACAACTCGATGCTGACCTAAGTTACTCCAATATGGTCTCCCACCTGAATTCAGCAAGTTATCTTAAGTATTTAGCCAACGTTCATGGATGCCATGATATTGATGTAATTTGTGATTCAGTGCGTTTTCAACGGTTTTACCGTAAACTGAGTAATACTGTACACGGGAAGGTCGAAGGTCTTCCGCCACTTTCCCCTGAGCGATTCTCTGCTGATAAAAATGGTATTTCTAAGCATCTGAAATTGACCATGGATGTACAAAAGGCTATTATAGACCTCCTATACGGGAGATTCCATGGGCTTAAAGCAGATATTGAAAAGGCTTTTCCACAGGTTGGGAGATAATAATGACCACTAGCGAAGACTTGCTGCAAACCGCAAGATGTGAGGATTTGCTCTATGAACAAATTAGTCAAGTATCCGTTCTTGGTGAATTTGAAAGAAGAATTATCGATTCACTTAAAGGAAGCGGTGCTAATTTGCTTGAAGGTGCACGTGGAGTTGGTAAATCAATGTTGTTGCGGATGGCAGAGATAGAGCTTGATGCTGAGTTTAATGAGGGACGAAAGCTTGGGGTCTATGTTAATTTTAAAACTAGTACACTTCTTGAAGGTGTAAAAGCGGATCAGAAAGATGCTTTTCAAATCTGGGTAAATATTAAATTACTTGAGGCACTACATGAAAAATTGCTTGGCATGAGCTTGATTGCTAAGGGGGGAAGCGATGATCCATACTACAGGGTTTTTGGTATTAAGTCGGTTCGAGAAACCAAAGCTCATCTTGAAGATAAAATTCACCTTCTTCAGAAACTTGCTTTTTTGAAAACAGATCAGAACGCCATTATTGACCAGATAGGTAAGGAGTTTATATCCAAAGCCCAAGACACTTCTTTTCTCACAAATATAATCAAGGAGGTAACAGAGCTTTTTTCAATCAAAAAAATAATTTTCTTTTTTGATGAAGCTGCTCACACTTTTATTCCAACCCAACAAACAATTTTTTTCGAGATATTTAAATTGCTTCACGGCGGAAAGGTTGCCTGCAAGGCTGCGGTGTATCCGACTGTCACAAATTATGGTCGCAATTTTGAGGTTGGCCAAGACGCAATAGTTTTGCCAGTTTTTCGTTTCGACCCTGGAGAGGCTGGGAGGCGAGAAAACCGGCAACACTTTCGTAGTATTTTGGATAAGCGATTGCCTAAAACTAGTTCTATAAGAAAGAAGATATTCCAGCGTGGGGCTGAATTAGATTTATGTATTGACCTTTCAAATGGCAATCCCCGAGCTCTGTTACATATTATCAATAGTGCCTTGGCTGGGCAGTCATCTTTATCTGAACGTTCGGTCAGTTTAGCCGTTCAAAGTTATGTTGATCAGGAGTTATTGCCATATCATCAAAGCCTTGCAAAGAGGTTGCCGAAATACGCGTCCCATATTCGCGTAGGTTTAGATCTATTAAGAGGTTACATAATTCCCGAGATTCGAGCAAAGAATCACCGAAAGACAAAAAGCGAGTACCAGTCAGCTTTTTTTACTATACAGCGAGACATGTCGCCTAATTTGAAATTGGCTTTTGATGTGCTCAGTTATTCCGGAATGGTGTCACAAATGGGAACAGTGAAGATCGCTGGTGGCAACACGGGGCCTCGTTATCTAGTCAATCTGTCACTTATGGCTACGGAAAAAGCATTTGATACCGCAAAAATTGCTGATGCGATCACTCGTTTGAGTTTAACGGACTATCGCGAATTTTCATCATCCGACAGCCAAATACACACATATCTAAATTCTTTGCTCTTACCTAGTGAGCTTTGTTCTGCCTGCTCACTGCCGTTAGGACAAAATGCTAAATTTTGTAGCGAATGTGGTCAGCCTGTCACGTCTATTTCAATTGTAAGCACACTTTTGGAAGAGTCTGTTGAAGCCCTTTCAATAAGCCGACGATTGAAAGATAGAGTACAGACAAAATTTGAAACTGTAGGAGCAATAGTTCAAGCGAAGCGGGCTGAATTAATGTCGCTACCTTATATTAAAGATGTACGATCAAGAATTATAAAGAATGCTGCTGATGAATTTATTTCTGGGTGACTTCTTCTCGGGGAATTCTCTCTGTCCGCTATTGCAAAGACAGTCACAAACTATGATTCATTGCTTTTCGGTAGGACTAAGAATGGGGAATTTGGGGGGACATAATACTTAATTCAGGAAACAATAAGGTGGCCGGCTGTTTATTGAGAAGCCCACATGCCGGGGGATATTCCGAAGGATCGATACTCCAACTATTCAAGCGTACCCGGCTTAATATAATCGAAGACCTCTTTCGACCATACCGCAGACCATTTCCCCAACGGCAAAATGATGTCGCGCAGTTCCTTACCCCGCCGCGTCAACACGTACCCATCGAGTGTCTTTTCCACCAGATCCGCCTCGCGCAAATCCTTGATGCGGCTATTGAGGATGGAGGGGGAGATGTCCCTGCAATGTTCCTGCAAACTGCGGAACGTGCAGGGGCCTTTTTCCAGATTCCATAGGATGCCGAGCGCCCAGCGGCGGCCCAACAGGTCGAACAGGGCGTTGATCGGCGTGCCGGAGAGAGAACCGCGTACCTTTTTTCCTGGGCTTGGAATGGACATCGGAAGCGATTGTCTCCTTTGGGTTATTGGATGAACAAACCCTGATCTGGCTGCCGCGGACAACCGGATCAGGGTATTGTGTGTTAACGGGCCTGAGCGGCTTTGAGCTCGGCGAGCGTCTGGCCGCCGATCCCGATGTTGGTGCTGTCGAGTTCGTTGATCAGGATGGTGAACTTTTCAGCGGGGATATTTGTGACCTCTACAGCGGTCTTTGTCAAGTTTTCGATCAGGGCCTTTTTTTGTTCCGTATCGATGCTGTGCAGATCAACGGTGATAACCGGCATGATAGTCTCCTTGCTATTCATTTTGTAGCTTGCTACCGATTGTATAGCATGCTACTAAAACAGAAGCAATGTTTTTGTGTTTTTATGGGGAATTCAAAGGCTGACAACCGGCCGTCTATGTTGGTTAGGGAGCAAGTTTCAAAGCGGTAAGGTCACCACGGTGCCCTTCGATGCGGTAGCCCCCACGTAATTTATTCGCTTGATACTATGGTCCAGAGTGCTATAAAATGTGACAAGCAGGGGGGAATGTGAGGCTATTCAAAACAAAATGGTTTGCCCGATTCGCCCGTAAAGAAGGAATAGAAGACCGTAAGCTGATAGATGCCGTACGGGAGATGGAACGTGGGCTGATTGATGCGGATTACGGCGGAGGGCTAATCAAAAAGCGCGTTGCCCGTGATGGTGGGGGAAAAACGGTGGCTACAGGAGCATAATTGCATACCGGTCGGAAACAAGGTGCGTTTTCATGTTCTGCTTCGCCAAAAAAGACAAGGAAAACCTCACCAGGGAAGAAGAACGCGAATATAAGGATGCAGCTTCTCTCTATCTGGGTTTGAGTGACGCACATATCGAAACGGCGCTGCAACATGGCAAGATGGAGGAGGTGGAGTACCCATGACAAAGAGATATAAAAGCACCGCACTGGCGGCACTGCATGAATCGATGCAGGATTTGCATGATATAGGGGCTGTTGACCAAAGAACGATGCGAAAGTTCGATGAATCGTGCCTTATTCCCGTTGCGGAATTTGCTCCCGATGAGATCATCGAGACACGGAATAGGGCCGGTGTAAGCCAAGCCGTTTTTGCCCACTACCTGAACGTGTCCGTCGGATCGGTAAGCAAGTGGGAGCGCGGCGAGAAGCACCCGAGCGGTCCGGCACTGAAGCTGCTCGATCTGGTCAGGCGGAAAGGGTTGGAAGCGCTCGCCTAGCAGCAACCTGAGCGGTAATGACATAGCAAAGGCGGCCAATCGGCCGCCGTTCGTGTTTCCCGAAAGCGGATGTAAGCAGGCTCCCTCTCTCAACTCCCTCCTGATCCCTAAAACTCGACGCTCTACCACCCACTCCAACACATACGGGGCAACCTGCTCTCCACTCCACCCCGTGAGGGCTGCAAAACGCCGGAGCGGGAATAAAAAAAGGCCACACCTTGCGGTGTGGCCTTTTTTTATTCCTTCGGAGGAAGAATTACTTTGCAGCCGGAGCAGCAGGAGCAGCAGCGTCAGCAGCAGGAGCAGCTGCGTCTTTCTTAGCGGCTTTCTTTGCTTTCTTTGCTTTTTTTGCTTTCTTAGCCGGTTTCTTCACTTCTTTTTTCTCGGTTGCAGCAGGAGCAGCAGCGTCGGCAGCCGGAGCAGCGGCGTCAGCAGCGAAAACAACGGCGGAGAAGGACAGAGCAACGATAGCGGCTACGAGGGTGGAGAGAACTTTTTTCATTTTTAATGCCTCCAGATGAGTTTAAATGCTTCTTGCCCAAGTAAATAGCATTAACGGTGCCAACTGCAATATTTTTGCTAACATGCCGATATGATTTGAATTAATTTTTTCGTCCCGGTTGCGCCCGGCTTGCGGCCACCGCAAATAATCCGGTGCATACCCCATATGAGGTATGCACCGCGAGGCCGACAGGAAGAGGGGGATGAGGCGGGCCGGCCCGTTACCCTGCCCGCTGCGCCGCCAGAATCGTCGGCAGGTTGATCTCTATCCAGTCGGCCAACGACTCCACCTTGCGGCCGATCTCCGTTCCCGTGGGCGTCAGGGAATATTCCACATGGGGCGGCACGACCGGAAGGGACACCCGGTGGATGAAGCCGTCCTTTTCCAGGCATTGCAGCGTCTGCGCCAGCATCTTCTCGCTGACCCCGCCCACCTTGCGCCGCAGATCGCTGAAGCGGTGCGTACCCTCCATCAGGGCCACCAGCACCAGCACGCCCCAGCGGCTGGTGACGTGTTTGAGGATCTCCCGCGAGGGGCATTCGACGGCAAAAATCTCCCCGCGCCGCAGCAGTTCGGAGAGTCGTGGGGTTTTGGCTTTTGTCATGGCACTTACCTTTTTGTGCGTACTTACTAAAAGTAATTATAGCTGATATGATGAATACATACAATACATCAATCACCGTTGAAGGGAGTTTTGTCATGATCGTCATCACAGGAGCAACCGGGCAATTGGGCCGTTTGGTCGTCGCAGCGCTGCTGAAAAAGATACCCGCAACCGATATCGTCGCCGCGGTGCGCAATGTGGACAAGGCCAAGGATCTTGCCGCATTGGGCGTGCAGGTGCGTCATGGGGATTACAGCCAGCCCGCCACCTGGGACGGAGCGCTCAAGGGGGCGGACAAGCTGCTCCTGATCTCTTCCAGCGAGATCGGCCAGCGCGCGGCCCAGCATAAAACGGTCATCGACGCCGCCAAGCGGGCGGGGGTGAAATTCCTGGCGTACACCAGCGTCCTGCACGCCGACACGTCGGTGCTGGGGCTGGCCGGCGAACACCGGGAGACCGAGGCGCTGCTCCGTGCCTCCGGGATACCGTTCGCGCTGCTGCGCAACGGCTGGTACACCGAGAACTACACGGCCGGCGTGCCTGCCGCGCTGCAACTCGGCGCCGTGTACGGCTGCGCGGGCGACGGGCTGATCTCATCCGCCGCGCGCGCCGACTACGCGGAAGCGGCGGCTGCCGTGCTGACCGCGGACAACCAGGCGGGGCGCGTCTATGAACTGGCCGGCGACACCGCCTACACCCTGACGGAGTTGGCCGCAGAGGTCTCGCGCCGGTCCGGCACGGCAATCGGGTATGTGAACCTGTCGGAAGCCGACTACAAAGGGGCGCTGCTCAAGGCGGGGCTACCGGAGGTGGTCGCGGAACTGCTCGCCAATTCGGACAGCGGAGCCGCCAAGGGGGCGCTGTTCGACGACGGCCGCCAGCTCGGCAAACTGATCGGCAGGGCCACGACGCCGTTGGCGACATCGGTTGCGGCGGCGCTGTAGGAGAGAATCAGGGGAGGGCGGCCAAGTGGTCGCCTCGCGTGCTTCTTGAGGGAACGTCAGGAACTGGCGGCGGTAGGACTTTTTTCGTATCACCATGGCATAATGAAAGGCATCCGGCCACGTTCCGGGTGCCTTTTTTTACGCTAAAACAAGGGGATAAGGGGAATGCCCGTTTAAATTTTTTAACATTCTGAAATTACATTGAAATTTGGTTTCGGGTAAGGTAGAAGGGGGAAGCAGGTTTTATCAGGTTGAGCTTACTCTACGTATCATGCCGCAGGATGGAGGATCGATTCCCCCGACGCTCTCGTTAATCGATAAATATCCCTATTTCGTCCATTATTATATGTCTAGTATATCCCACGAAACAAAAATGAGGAGGTGTGCAGCATGCTGTCAGATTTGAAGATCAGTGCCCGGTTGGCCCTCGGTTTTTCCGTGATGCTGCTGATTATGGCGGTGATCAGCGGGATTGCCCTGAACGGCTTTACCCGCATCAACGACAAGGTCCATGTCATTACCGACAACAGGTGGCAAAAGACGGTCGCGATCCATGTTATCAAGGACAATACCAACCTGATAACGCGCCTCATGAGAGACGCAATTATCTCGGAGGACCCCGCCACGCTGAAAAACGGGCTTGAACAGATCAAGAAAGCTAAGAAAGAGAACGCCGGTTTTTTTGAAAAGCTCGACAAGACGATAGTCGATGGCGAAGACAAGGCGCTGCTCCAGGCAATCAAAACCAGCAAGACGTCGTATAACGCAGCGCAGAATGAGATCTTCGAATTGCTTGACGCCAACAACAAGGCCGAAGCCGGAAAGCTGCTGCTGACAAAGCTTCAGCCGCTCCAAAATGACTACCTGGATTCGCTCAACAAAATGATCGACTTCCAGGCCAGGGAGATGGGCAAAGCGGGCGATGCGGTGGAGGCAACCTACCGGTCGGCCCAACTGGAGATCATCATCGTTGTCGTGGCCTCGCTGCTTGCCGCCGCACTGATCGGCTTCGTGACCGCCCGCAGCATTATCCTGCCCCTCGGTCATGCGGTGAAGGTCAATCGGAGCATCGCGGACGGGGACCTGAAGGTGTCCGTCGTTGTCGACCGCAAGGATGAAATCGGCCAACTCAACGAATCGGCGAAACATATGATCGAAAACCTGCACAACATCATCAGCCGCCTGTCCAACACGTCGGCCCAGGTTGCCGCCGCCTCCGGTCAGCTGCATTCCACTGCGGAGCGCATCGCCAGCGGCTCCGAGGAGGTCGCCGTCCAGGTCGGTACCGTGGCCACGGCCGGCGAAGAGATGTCGGCCACATCGGGGGATATCGCCCGGAACTGCCAGCTTGCCGCCGAAGGGGCGCAACGCGCCTCCCAGTCGGCCGAAAACGGCGCAGCGGTGGTCGAGAAGACCGTGGCGGTCATGGGGCAGATCGCCGAGAAGGTGCAGGAGTCGGCCCGAACCGTGGAAAGTCTGGGGGCGCGCAGCGACCAGATCGGCGCCATCATCGGCACTATCGAGGACATTGCCGACCAGACCAACCTGCTGGCCCTGAACGCCGCCATTGAAGCGGCCCGCGCCGGTGAGCAGGGGCGGGGCTTCGCGGTCGTTGCCGACGAGGTGCGCGCCCTGGCCGAACGTACCACCCGCGCCACCCGCGAGATCGACGAGATGATCAAGGCCATCCAGAGCGAAACCAAAGGCGCCGTGAGCGCCATGGAGCAGGGAGTGAACCAGGTGGAGGCCGGCACCATGGAAGCGGCCCGTTCCGGCGAGGCGTTGCGGGACATCCTGGAACAGGTCAACGACGTGGCCATGCAGGTCGGCCAGATCGCCACGGCAGCCGAGCAGCAGACCGCCACGACCAGCGAGATCTCCAGCAACATGCAGCAGATCACCGCCGTGGTGCAGGAGACCTCCCTCGGCGCGCAGGAATCGGCCACGGCATCGGCGCAGTTGCGGGGCAATGCAGAGGAGTTGCAGCGGCTGGTGCAGCAGTTCAGGCTGTAAACAAGGAAACAGAGGCTCTGTCGGGGATCGTGACGAAAGGCTGAAATTGCCATAGGCGCGGACCTGACCCCATAAGGATTCAGGGGGGCAAAAAAGCGCATGTCAGGCCCGATCCCGTGCCCCTGTAAACTTTTTATGTATCAAAATGACGCAAAAAAAGGCATCCGGCTAGGTTTCGGGTGCCTTTTTTTAATGTGAAAATAGGGGGATACGGGGATTGGTGGTTTTGTGTTAATTTTATTAACACTTTGATTTTGCGTTGAAATTGGGGGTTTGGGAGTATAGAAAGAGATGCGTAGCGTGTGCTGGGGCAGTGGTATTTGCTGGTTTTACTGAGAGAGGCCGCTTGCCCCCTACAGGGGATCTGAAATTCAAGGGACCAGCCAAAACATGGCCGAACTAACCGAACAACAGAAGGTAGACCGGGTGCTCCGCACGAAACTGCGGGAACTCTACGCCAGCACACGCAGTGATGCAAAGCTTTTTGCCGTCTTGACGGTACTGCTGACCCCGTTGGCGGTGGCGCTCTTCATCCTCATGCTGCTCTTCGTCCTGGCCTTTGTCGATCTACCGGTGATCGACCACCTGGGCTACCGATTGTCGTTTGTCACGGGGGTAAACCTTTGCCTGGCGTTCATGATTGCTTCGTATTTCCTGCGACCGAAGGAACAGTACCAGCGACAGGACGACGACACCGCTTGGCTGGTGGCGGCAGGAGGCCTGTTCTGCTGCATCCTCACCATATCCTACGCAACTCCGCTCTCCCGGACTCATCCGGGGTGGTTCTGGCCGTCCTGCCTGCTGCTGGCCTTGGCCATGCTGGGGTGTGTCGGCCATGCCTACGAGCCTAAAGACGATTATTACCTGGGGTGGACGGCCGGGCCGTTTTTGATCGATAACCCCTTCACCATCCAGGACGATATCGACCGGGCCCATATGGGGCTTGGCTTTGTGGTGTCCATCTCACACCTGATCTTAAGTTCCTACGGGGAGATCTTTGGCAGCAGGTGGCTGTGGCGCGGCATGGGGGAGTCGGAGTTAAGCACCTCGGTGACGCTGTTGCGGGGGCTCGCCACTAGGGATACCTCCGAGGCGATGGCCCATGTGCGGGCACTGGCCAGGGGCTCTGCTGCGGATAGTGTGCGAGCATTGGTGAAGCTGGAGTTGGTGGTTATCGACAAAGGGTTTCCCCGGCTCAGTAGGAAGGGAAGAGAGTTTCTTGATCTGGGGCCGATAAGTCGCTTGTCGCCTTATTGACCCTCCAAAAAAGCTTCTGCTGTTTCATTGGGCTATGGGCAACAGACATGTCGGTTTGACAGTCTTATGTGTATCTATGTGTTTGAAAAGGAGGGGAACCTAAGATGAGAATCCTTGGCGAATGGAAATCCCTGTTAACATTAATAGCTACTGTTGTAGGCGTTGCTGTGCCAATATGGCTATGGCAAGCAGATTCAGTTTCAAAATCACTTTCAGTCAAGCTTATTACTCGGGCACCATTACAAGCAAAAGAGCAAGACTCTGTTCCGGGTATGGAAATATCTGTTGATGGCACACGGTTAGAAAAACCGAGATTGGTCATTTTCGAAATCCGAAACGACGGTAGGAAACCTGTTTTAGCCACTGATTTTGAATCCCCTCTAGAAATCCGCCTTGATTCCAAGACTTCCTTTGTCAAAACAGGAGTGACTAGCAAAAGTCCAAAAGATATCGAAGCCTCAATCATAAGTGAACAGAAGCGAATTTCTTTAAAACCTATTTTGCTAAATCCAAAAGACAGTATTCAAATTACTGCCCTCACTTCTGGTGAAGATCCTGTATTCAATACAAAAGCTAGGATTGTTGGTATATCAGAAATTTCACTTACAGACATTAGCAAAGAAAAAATTGACAATATTACTATAATATTACTACTGTTAAACTCACTATTAGGCTTTATAGCGTTATCTATTATGATTGATGTGTTGGTTGATCCAATAAGGACACTACGTAAAAGAGCTGTAATTATTGTAATGATTGCTGCTATAATATCCAGTATGATTACCTATAAAATATTTATGGAAAAAGTTGAATTTGAGAGTATTTGGCAATTTATAGTACCAATAATAGTATTGATGGCGCTGGGGGGTGTAATAGCCGCTACCCTAAATAAAAACGAAAGTGTCATTGAAGCGCAGCAACAACAGTAAATATAGTCGAATTCCATAGACATGATACTTAATTCTCAAGGCGGCCAATCGGCCGCCTTTCGTGATTCTAAAAAGCGAATGCAAGCAACTCTTATTCGCCCCGCTCAAGCGGCTTTGCTCGGCACAAGACGTATTTCAAGTTTGCACCCTACCGCCTGGGCGTATTTCTTTAGCGTTGCGATTGTGGGCGAATGGCGGTTGTCCGACAGGGCTGTTTCAAGCCGGGTAACCGCCGGTGGTTTCGTTCCCATCTTCTCCGCCACTTCCGCCTGGGTCAGTCCAGACCTCTTGCGGGCCAGCAGCACCTCACGAAGCAAGGTGAACTCCGTATCAAGCTCATCATAAGCAGCCTTGAATTCGGGATCTTTCTGCCATTCATCCATCATCTGTGTATGTGATTTGGTCGGTGCCGTGATTTTCATGATTCAGTAATCTCTACCAGCCTCATTACATACTTGTTATGTTGTTCCAAAAGCAAACAAGTGGATGCCCCTCTTTTTATAGCAACACTCTGTAATCGACATCCAGCGCTGTTGCCAACTTCTTGGCCGTCTCCCTGCCAATAGGACGTTTGCCTTGTTCCATCTCGGAAATATGCCGCTGGGGAATCCCCGTCAGTTCCGACAACCGGGTCTGGGTCATCTCAGCTTTACTCCTGGCGCCTCGCAGAATTGAAGCCGGAATGCTGCCGCGTCGTCCCGCCACCTCGCGCCACGGAATAGATTCGGAATTTTCCAGTGCCTCCGCATATTTTGTGATGGAAGCGACGTTCGCCGGGTGCACCATGAGGTGCAGGGGAACCAGATTTTCAGTACGGGGCTTTTTCGTGAGTGCCTGCATATATCACCTCAATCAGTTTTACCGTGTCGTCGACTTCTTCCCATACGGCAACATAGGTTGGCTTCCCTGTCTTGATATGGCAGTGATGCTGCCGTTTCCTGCCTTCCAACCTTGAATAGTTCTTCCAGTTACCGCGTATCGGGCCGAAATGCTCAATTTCTGCGGTGAGGAGGTCGAGTCGGTCTTGAACGCTGGGCGGCAGGTTCGTGTATTGTTTTTCTGCCTTCCTGCTGTATGTGACTGTCCACGGCATGAGTAATTCTATACCAAAAAACTGTATAGCGTCAAGCTCCGGTAAAATTCAAGGAACAGGGCACCCAATCCCCAAGGCGGCCAATCGGCCGCCTTTCTTGCTTTCCGAAACCATAAAGTAAGAAAAATTCGACTCTCACCCATCCCCCATGCACTTTTGGGGAAAGACACCGGGGTTGCGGCATGGACGCAATCCCGTTTTTTTGTTTTGATGGCCCTACGAAACACACCACGTCACGGGAGGCCGAATATGTGCGGAGGAGGAGCGCCCAGCGCGCCGGTGGTGACCCCGGCGCCGGAAGAACAGGATGCCGGGGTGGTGGCGGCCAGGGATGCGGAACGCCTGCGCCGGAGGCAGGCGGCCAGCAACACGATCCTGACCGGAGCGCAGGGGGTGACCGCACCGGCGCCCACGGTCGGCAAGACCTTGTTGGGGCAGTAAACGTAAAAGTCAGAGAGAAAATCAACATCCGCCACAGAGACACGGAGACACTGAGAAAGGCGAAAGACTTGTTGGGGTAAAACCATAATCAAGAATCGTCGTTGTTTTTTGTATGCCTTGTTTCTGGTTTCCTCTGTGTCTCCGTGTCTCTGTGGCAGATTAGTCTTTTTGTTATTAAGCACCGTCGCGACGACAGGAGCGCATTTCCATGGCTGAAGAATCGGTACGCGAGCAGGTCACCAGGCGGCTGGGAGAGCTGAAACAGGAGCGGAGTTCCTTTATCCCCCATTGGCGGGAGCTCACTGATTTCCTCTCCCCCCGCACGGGCCGCTATCTGGTCATCGACCGCAACAAAGGGGTCAAGGCCAACGACAAGATCATCAATTCCTGCGCCACCACGGCCCTGCGCACCCTCAAGTCCGGCATGCACGCCGGCATGACCTCCCAGGCCCGCCCCTGGTTTCGCCTGACCACGGACGACGTGGACATGATGGCTTCCAGCGCGGTCAAACAGTGGCTCTTCGACGTGGAGAACAAGATGCGCATCGTGTTCTCCCGCTCCAACTTCTACAACGTCATGCCCCAGATCTACGGCGCCGCGGCCGGCCACGGCACGGCGGCCCTGGCGATCCTGGAGGACGACGAAACCGTGATCCGCTGCTACCCCTTCCCGGTGGGGTCGTTCATGATCGCCCTCTCCGGCAAGCTCCGCTGCGACACCCTGTACCGCGAATTCCCCATGACCGTGCGCCAGGTGGTGCAGCAGTTCGGCCACGACCATGTCTCCCCCACCATCAAGACCCTGTGGGACCGGGGCTCCTACGAGCAGCCGGTGGAGGTGGTCCACGCCATCGAGCCGAACCAGGGGCGCGACTGCTCCAGGATGAACGCGAAAGACAAGCCGTTTCGCTCGGTGTACTACGAGGCCGGGGGGAGCGGCGACCTCCTGCTGCGGGAGTCGGGTTTCGACGAGTTCCCGGTCATGGCCCCCCGCTGGGACGTGGAGGGGGACGACGTGTACGGCTATTCCCCCGGCATGGACGCCCTGGGGCTGGTGAAGGGGCTGCAATTCTGCGAGCGGCGCAAGGCCGAGGCCCTGGACAAGCTGGTGCGTCCCCCCATGCTGGCCGATGCGTCGTTGCGCACCCAGCGCACCTCCATTCTGCCGGGGGACGTGACCTATATCGATAATTTGGGGGCCCAGCAGCACGCGGGGCTCCGTCCGGCCTACCAGTTCAACCCCAACATAGGCGAGATCCGCGCCGACATCGAGGCCATCAAGCGGGAGATCCGCACGATCTTTTTCGAGGACCTGATGCAGATGTTCGCCCTGTCGGATTCCTCCAACGTGACGGCCCGGGAGGTGGAGGAGCGCCATCAGGAGAAGCTGCTGGTGCTTGGCCCGACCATGGAGCGCTTCGGCGAGGAGTTGTACGACCCGGCCATCGACCGGACCTTCGCCATCATGCTGCGCCGGGGGATGATCCCCACGCCGCCCCGGGAGTTGCAGGGGCAGGCGTTGAAGATCGAGTACATCAGCGTCATGGCCCAGGCCCAGAAGCTCATCGGCACGGCCAATATGGAGCGGGTGGCGGGGTACATCGGCAACCTGGCCCGGATGGATGCGGGCGCCGTGGACAAGCTGAACATCGACGCGGCCATCGACGAGTACGCCAGCATGCACGGCGTGCCGCCCAATGTGATCAATTCCGCCGACGCGGTGAAGGGGCTGCGGGCCCGGAAAGCCAAGGCCCAGCAGGCGCAGCAGATGGCGGCGGCCGCCCCGGCCATGGCGGATGCGGCGCAGGCGGCCAAGACCCTGAGCGAGACCGGCGTGGGGGACACCAACGCCCTGGCCCGCCTGCTGGGGGCGGCCTGACATGGCGCGCCCCACGGCGAGGAAACAGGAATTACTGGACCTGGACAGCCTCATGTCCATCCCGGCCGGGCGGCGCTTTCTCTGGCGGCTCCTCACCCAAAGCGGGGTGTTCCGGTCGTCGTTCTCCACCGATCCGTTGGTGATGGCCATGAACGAGGGGCAGCGCAACGTGGGGCTCCGGGTGGTGGGTGCAATCATGGCCGCCTGCCCGGAGAAGTACATCGCCATGATGCGCCTTGGCAAGGGGCCTGGAGATCAGGAGGATGAAGATGCTCGACACATGGCTTAGAAAAATTGCGCTGTCCCCGCTGTTTCTGCTCATGGGGGCGGCAGGGGAGGCCGGGGCCGCAGGGGCGGGAGACGCCCCGCTCGAAGGCGCGCCCGCTCCCGGAGCAGGAGCCGGTGGGGAAGCGGCGGCCCCGGAAGGGCACGGGGCCGACGCTACGGCGGGGGAGCGGGAACCTGCCCCCGACGCGGATGCGGCGGGAGCGCCGGAGGAGTACGGCGAGTTCACCATCCCGGCGGAGGCCCGGGAGATGGAGTTGGTGGCCGAGGCGCTGGAGGCCTTCAAGCCGGTCGCCCAAGAGATGGGGCTGCCCCAGGAAAAGGCGCAGCTCCTCTTCGACCGGCTCCTCACCCAGGTCCACCCCCGCATGGAGGCGCGGCGCCTGGAGGCCTGGAACGGCATTGTCGCGGGATGGGCCGATGCGGCCCGGGCGGATCGGGAGATCGGCGGCGAACGGTTCGCCCGCAACGTGGAGGTGGCCCAGCGGGCGCTCAACACCTTCGGCACCCCCGAGCTCACGGCGGCCCTCAACCGGTTCGGCCTGGGCAATCACCCGGAGTTGATCCGCCTCATGGTCCGCATGGGGAACGCCATGCGCGAGGACAGCATCGTCCTCCCCGGCAGCCGTCCCGGCGGCGGCAAACGAAGCGTGGCCGACCGGCTGTACGGCGGCGGGGAATGACCGCAGCTCGAAAATGCCGGGGCGACCCTGCGGGGGGGAGTTATGGGACCTTGGGGAATCATGGACCCCATCGTTCCCATAACTCCCGGAAAATAGCCAGTATTGCAACCAGTCAGCACCGCCATTCCCTGAAATGAAAGGAGAGCATCACCATGGCAGTTATCGGCACCAAGGGGGCAACGCTCATCGATGTGGCCAACAGCCTCGATCCCGACGGCAAGGTGGCCGCCGTCGCGGAACTGCTCAACCAGACCAACTCCATCCTGGAGGACATGCCCTTCAAGGAATCCAACCTGGAGACCGGGCACCGCTCCGTGATCCGCACCGGCCTCCCCTCGGCCACCTGGCGCAAGTTGTACGAAGGGGTCCAGCCGTCCAAATCCACCCGCACACCGGTGGTGGACACCTGCGGCATGCTGGAGGCCAGGAACCACGTGGACAAGGACGTGGCCGAGCTGAACGGCAACACCGCCGCCTTCCGCCTCTCGGAGGGGGTGGCCGAGGTGGAGGCCATGAACCAGACCATGGCCCAGACCCTGTTCTACGGCGATTCGTCCCTGAACCCGGAGCGCTTCAACGGCCTCACCCCCCGCTACAACACCCTCTCCGCCGCCGTGCCGGTCTCCCAGAACGTCATCAGCGGCGGCGGCACCGGCTCCGACAACACCTCCATCTGGCTCGTGGTGTGGGGCGAGAACTCCGTCTTCGGCATCTACCCCAAGGGGAGCAAGGCCGGGTTGCAGCACGACGACCTGGGGCTCCAGGACGTGACCGACGCCAACGGCGGCTTCTACCGGGCCTACAAGGACTGGTGGCAGTGGAAGAACGGCCTGGTGGTCAAGGATTGGCGCTATGCCGTGCGCATCTGCAACGTGGACGTCAGTAACCTGGTCACCGAGACCTCGGCCGCCGACGTGATCAAGCTGATGATCAAGGCGATCCACCGCATCCCGTTTTTGACCATGGGGAGGCCGGTGTTCTACGCCAACCGCACCGTGCGGGAGATGCTGGACATCCAGGCCCTGGCCAAGTCGTCCAACGTCCTGGCCATCCGGGAGGCGGCGGAGCAGTTCAAGACCACCTTCATGGGCATCCCCATCAAGACCTGCGACCAGTTGTCGCTCTCCGAGGCGGCGGTGGCGTAAACCGTTTTTTTACAATCATTCACCACAAAGGCACAAAGGGCACAAAGAAATTCAAATGCTTATGAATATGAAAGACTTTAGCAAAACGACTGGCTGCTTTTCTTTGTGTACTTTGTGTCTTTGTGGTGAAAAACGAACGTTGAACTTTTATTAGAAAGGAGCTTCACATGATTCTCGACAAGACCCTCGAACTCAGCCTGGCCCAGGCCGTCACGACCACGGCCCTGTCCGCCAATGTGATCGATATCGCGGCGGCACGCAACATCGGCGCCGGGGAGGACCTGTTCCTCTACATCCGGGTCGGCGCCGCGGCCCAGGCTGCCGGGGCCGCCACGGTCAACTTCCAACTGCAGACCGACAGCAGCTCCGCCATGGGCACGGCCGTCACGGTGCTGGATTCCGGCGCCATCCCCAAGGCCTCCTTGGGAGGGAACAGCGCCCTGAAGTTCAAACTCCCCTCGGCGGCCTTCAAGCAGTACCTGGCCCTGAACTACCTGGTCGCCACCGGGCCGCTCACCGCCGGGGATTTCTCGGCCTGGATCTGTTCGGATGCGCCGGACAATACCACCTCCGCAAGCGGCTTTGTGGTCGGCTAGTAACAAAGTTCCCTCCCCCCTTGCGGGGGAGGGCTAGGGTGGGGGGGAGGTTGCCATGGCATGAGCATGTGGCAGCTTCACCCACCCCCTGACCCCCTCCCGTCAAGGGAGGGGGGATCTTCCACGGAGCCTCCCCATGCACGACATACAGCTCAACACGGCCACCAGCATCATGGTGCGCCTGACCGATGCCATCGACCATGTCTCCGGGAAAACCGGCCTGACCCTGACGGTGGCGGCCTCCAAGAACGGCGGCGGTTTTGTTGCCATCTCCCCGGTGGTCACGGAGCGGGGCCTGGGCTGGTACAACATCGACCTGGCGGCGTCCGTGTGCGACACCCTGGGGGAGCTGGTGGTCATGGCCCAGGCCCTTGGCGCCGATCCGGGCATCACCTGCCTGTACGTGGTGGAATACCTGTCGGCGAGCATCTCCGAGGTGTCGATCTGCAACATGGCCCTGGCGCGCTGCGGGGTGACCCTGTTCATCGAGTCCGTGGGGGAGGCGAGCCAGCAGGCGAGCGTCTGCAACCTCTTCTACGTGCCGGTGCGGGACCGGGTCCTCCAGGCCTGGCCCTGGCCCTTTGCCCGCAGATACGCCCTGCTGCAGGAGCTGGGTTCGCCCCCCTCCTGCTGGCGGTACCGCTACCACTACCCCTCCGACTGCCTGAAGGTGCGGCGGCTCGTGCCGGCTGGGGAGCGGGGGCAGGGCGCGGGCGCGCCGGTCCCCTTCGAGATCGGGGAGGCGGAGGCGAGCGCCGCCCGGGCCATCCTCACCGACTTGGAAATGGCCGAGGCCGAATACACCGCCCGGATCGCCGACGTCGCCCTGTTCCCCGAATCCTTCACCTCGGCCCTGGCGTGGGCCCTGGCGGCGGAGATCGCCATTCCCCTGACCACGGACATGAACCGGGCGCAGCTGGCCCAGAGGATGTACGCCCAGGCCCTGCTGGAGGCGGGGGCCGACGCCCTGAACGAGGAACGGACCGGTGACGGGCCGGAGAGCGATTTCATCAGGTGCCGGCGATAAGGCAGTAGGGGTGCCGTCAGGGCGAGCCGCCGGCGTCGCCCCTACCTGTTGTTCACCACGATAAAATCGGCTGTAGGGGCGACGCCAACGGCTCGCCCGGTTGATTGACATACACCAGACAGGAGTCAAGCATGGGCACGGGCATCCCCCAAACCGCCTTTACCGCCGGAGAACTGGCGCCGTCCCTGTACGGGCGCGTGGACCTGGCACGCTACCTGACCGGGCTCAAGACCTGCCGCAACTTCATGGTCATGCCGTACGGCGGGGTGGCCAACCGCCCCGGCACCCGCATGCTGGCCGAGGTCAAGGACAACTCCAAACGCTCCCGGCTCATCCCCTTCCAGTTCTCCGCCGCGCAGAGTTACGCCCTGGAGTTCGGCGAACACTCCATGCGCGTGTTCATGGGGGACACGGGGGAGCAGGTCGTTTTCCCCGCGGGCCATCTCCTGGCCGGCCAGCCGTACGAGATCGCAACCCCCTGGGGAACGGACGATCTCCCGCTGCTCAAATACACCCAATCCGCCGACGTCATGACCCTGTGCCACCCGAATTACCGGCAGCGGCAACTGTCCCGGCTCGGGCATGCGGATTGGCGTCTGGATGAGTTCGTCAACGTCAACGGGCCGTTCCATGACCTCAATACCGACGAAAGCGTCACCGTAACCGCCTCCGGCACGAACGGCGCCATTACGCTCGCGGCGTCGTCGGACCTCTTCACCGCGTCCCATGCCGGGCAGATGATGTACCTCGAGCAGTCCCCCGACAACTCGACCAGGAAGTGGGAGGTGCAGAAGGCCATTGCCATCAACGATATCAGGAGGGCGGGGGCCAACTACTACAAGGCGCTGACCGGGGGGACCACCGGCACGGTGAGGCCGTCCGCCACCGAGGGGACCGAGTGCGACGGCGACCCGGGGGTCAGTTGGCTCTATCTCCATTCCGGGTTCGGCATCGTCAGGATCGATGCGGTGACGAGCGCCCGGAGCGCCGGGGCCACGGTGGTGAAGACGCTCCCCGCGAATGTCATGGCCGACACCGGGGCGGTCGGCATCACGAATATCGTGGTATCGCCCTATATCGGGGACAACGTCGCTCCGGCGTTCTGGGTCCAGTGCTCCAAGGCCCACGGCTTCCCCAACAGGGCCTCGGTCACCATCACCGGGGTGGAGGGCATACCGGAGGCGAACGGCACCTTCGCCATCGTCACCGCCGACCAGGCCAACGTTTTCGTCATTCCCGAGATGACGACCGGCGGGTCCTATACCGGCGGGGGGACCGCCAATCTTTCGACCGCCCCCACCCCCTCCTACAAGTGGGCCTTCGAGGCCTGGAACCGGGACGACGGGTACCCGGGATCGGCCGCTTACTACCAGCAGCGCCAGATCTTCGCCGGCAGCGGGGGCCAGCCCCAGACCCTTTGGGGGAGCCGGACCCAGGGGTACCGGGACTTCGGCGCCGGGGTCCCGATCCTGGACGACGACGCGTTCACCTTCACCATCGCCAGCCGCCAGGTCAACGAGATCCGCCACATCGTCGAGCTGACCGAGCTGTTGCTCATGACCTCGGACGGGGTCTGGACCCTCAAGGGGTCCCAGGACGGGGTGCTGACCCCGGCCAGCGCCAACACCAAGCGCCAGGGGGCCTACGGCTCCGCACACGTCCCCCCGGTCGCCATCGGTCCCAGCGCCCTGTACGTGCAGGCGGGCGGCTCCCAGGTCCGGGGGATCGGCTATTCCTTCCAGGACGACGCCTACATCGGCAAGGACCTGACCGTCATGTCGGCCCACCTCTTCCGGGGGAAGGAGATCGTGGCGTGGGCCTATCAGTGCCTCCCCTGCTCCTGCGTCTGGGCCGTGCAGGACGACGGCTCGCTCATCGGCTTCACCTACCTGCAGGAACAGGAAATTGCCGGGTGGCACCGCCACGACTCCGTCAACGGCTCTTTCGAGTCGGTGTGCAGCGTGAGCGGCGGCAGGGAGGATTCCGTGTTCTTCATCGTCAGGCGCGTCATCGGCGGGGTCGTGAAGCGCTACGTGGAAAAGCTGGAAACGCGCTCGTTCGCCGGCATTGCGGACGCCTTTTTCGTGGATTCCGGCCTGACCTACGACGGCCGGAACCGGTCCGCAACCGCCATGACCATCTCGGGCGGGGTGGGGTGGGACGAAACGGAAAGCCTGTCGCTTACGGCATCGACGGCGTTTTTTACCGCCGAAGACGTGGGGGACCGGGTCTCCTTCACCCATGACGGCACGATCTGCAAGCTGACGATCACGGCCCTCACCAGCCCCTCCCTGGTGTCGGTAGCGCCGGACCGGACCATCCCGGCCCCGTTCCGCGCCACCCCCTTCACGGCGTGGTCCCTGGAGCGCAACGTGTTCGCCGGGCTCGGACACCTGGAGGGGCAGACGGTCGCCATCCTGGCGGACGGCAACGTGCACGCCCCGCGGACGGTCCGCATGGGCGCCGTCACCCTGGATTACCACGCCGCGGTGGTGCACGCGGGGCTCCCCATCACCGCCGAGGCAGGGACCCTCAACCTCACGGTGCCGGGGCAGAACATCCTGGACAGCAAGAAGCTCATCACCAAGGTCACCCTGATCTGCGAGGCCTCGCGCGGGATCATGGTCGGCCCGGATGCGGCCCACCTGCGGGAGCACAAGGGCACGGTCCCCTTGGACGGCGGGGCCGCCCCCCCGGTCACCGGCGCCTTCGAGGTGCTGATCCCTGCGGCCTGGGACAAGAACGGCACCATCACAGTGCGCCAGGCCGACCCGCTCCCCCTGGCCATCCTGGCCCTGATCCCGGACGTGACCCTGGGGGGGAACTGATGAACATTCCGACTGAGGTTTGGGAAATCGTCAAGATCTGTCTGAGCGTGGGCGGCGCGTATGTACTGGTCAAAATAGACAGAAACCAGTCGGAACTGTTTTCGAGATTACGGGAAATTGAGACGAGTTTTGCCAAATTGCAGGGAAAGTGCGATGCGATGCATGCCAAAAGCAAAGTCTGAAATGGTGCCGGCCCGGGCCTGCCATATCCCGGCCATAGCGACCGCCGTGCGCGATGCCGACCGAGCCGAGTTGTGGGCCGCGGCCCGCCTGACCCCGGCCGAGAGCATGGCCCGCGCCCTGGGACGCTCCGCCATGGCCTGGACCGGGCTGATGGCGGACCGGCCGGTTTGCATGTTCGGGGTGGTGCCCTCGTCCATCCTGGGCAACGTGGGGCGCCCCTGGATGGTGGGCACGCGCCACCTGGACGAGCACCCCTTCGTGTTCCTGCGGCGCTGCAGGGGGTGCGTCGGTCAGATGCGGCGGCGTTTCGACCGGCTGGAGAACTGGGTGGACGCACGCAATGAACGGGCCATCCGGTGGCTTGCGTGGCTGGGGTTCGAGATCGGCCCGGCGCCGGAGCAGCTCGGGCCGTTCGGGCTGCGATTCTTTCGTTTCGGAATGGGAGGGATGCGATGATACGAGCGGCAACGACCGAGGATATCCCCGCCATGGCGGCGTTGGGCAGGATCTTCCACGCCGCCACGCGCCTGGCGGAACTGGCCCCCTATGACGAAGGCAGCGTGGCCGGTCTGCTGAACGGGATGATCCGTGACGGGGCGCGGTCCGTGGTCCTGGTCATGGAGCGCGACGGCGCGGTCGTCGGCGGCATCTGCGGCGTGGTGGTCCCGGCCTACTGGAACTGGTCCGTCCTGGTGGGGCAACAACTCGCCTGGTTCGTTCATGCGGAGCACCGGGGCGGTCGGTCGCTCCGGCTCTTGGCCGCTTTCGAACAGGAATGCGTCGCACGGGGGGCCGCGGTCATGGCGTCCGGAGCCAAGAAGGACGCCGGTTACGGGAGGATGGCTGCGCTGTTGACGCGCCGGGGATATTTCGAGCTTGAAAGCATGTACCTGAAGGGGGTTTGAGATGCCAGCAGTCCCAATCATATCGGCGGTAATGGCCGTTGCAGGTGCCGGGGTAAGCGCGTATTCCGCCGTTGCCGCAGGCGAGAACGCCAGGGAAACGGCGGATTACAACGCCAAGGTGGCCGAGAACGCGGCCCGGGATGCCAATGAGCGGGGGGCCGTCGCCGCGGCCGAGCAGCGCGCCAGGACGCGCCAGATGACCGCCCGCCAGAATGCGGCCATGTCGTCCGGCGGGCTGGACGCCTCCACCGGCACCCCCCTGGAGATCCAGACGGAGACGGCGGGCATGGGCGAGCTGGACGCCCTCAGGATCGTCAACAACGCCCAGCGCCAGGCGGCCGGCCTGAATGCCCAGGCCGATCTGGACCGGTTCAAGGGAAACGCCGCCCGGACCGCCGGATACTTCGGCGCGGCCGGGAGCATCCTGGGCGGGCTGGGGAGCGCGGCCTATTACGGGTCGAAGATGAAGTAGCATCTGAATCCGTGACGCCGGAATGGACTTCATGGGCGGCGATGGACTCCGGCATGTCGCTCGCTCCGCCGTTCCGGCATCACGGATTCAGACAGTTGTGCATCAACCCTGAGCAGGAAAGGAACGGAAACCATGAACGACACCGACCTTGCGGAACGCCTCTACGGAGGTGCCGCGCCGACGGTCCCGGATGAAGGGGCCGCCTCGCTTCTCGGCGGCGTACCAGGGGAAGCCGCGCCTGTCGCGTCAAAGCCGCACGAGGCGGACACCGCCGGTCGGGCCGGCGGAGCGGACCGGACCAGTGTCCTCTTCCCCGAGGGGGGCGACGTGCCGGACAGCTTCGAGCCGATCGTCGCCCCGGCCCTGGAGCCCTTGGCGCGGGAGGCCCGGCTGAACGGGGACCTGGCCGGCGCCCGGGAGATCGACAGCGCCATGCAGGCGTTGGGGACCGTCTTCAGCGAGTACGCCGTGGGGCGTCAGTATGCCGCCGAGGTCATGGCCGAGGCGGGGAGCTTCCTGGGCAACCAAAAGTCGGACGACGCGATCCTTCGGGAGCGGTCGAATACGGAGACCGCCCTCCGGCGGAAGTACGGGGCCGATTACGCCGGGAACATCGCCGGGGCGCAGCGGGTGGTGGCCGAGATGGGGGCGCGGGTGCCCAATCTGATCGCCGCCCTGGGCGAGAGCGGGCTGGGCAACTCCCAAAAGGCCGTGGAAGCGGCCGTGGCGGCGGCCCGGCGCAGGGGATACCTGCCATGATCTCCCACCCCGAGGCAGCCCGCTGCTTCCCCTTTACCGCCGTGGCGCCGGAAGACGCGCCGCTCTCCGTCCTCCGCTGCCATCCCCGGCCGGAGGGGCGGCATGAGGCCGAGTACGATCCCTTCGGTGAGGGAAGACGAGCTTCCGTGCCGTGCGCAACAGCGGAGACAAGGAGGGAAACCCGATGAATGTGCCGAGATACGACAACCCCACGATCCCGGTTGGACCGGCAGCCACTCCCCAGGCAACGCCGGTGGGCGGCGAGACGTTCGGGGCCGGTCTGAGCAGGGGGATGGAGGCGCTTTCCCGGTCGGCAGCGGATATGGCCGATGAAATGCGGCGCACGGTGGACCAGAATTTCAGGATCGACGCCCTGTCGGATCTGCTGGAAACGAAAAAAGAGCTGCTGACGGGAGCGGACGGAGCCCTCAAGACCCAGGGCACCGATGCCCGTGCGGTGGAGCTGGATGACGGCACCAGTGTGCCGCTGGTCGATCATGTTGTCGGCCTCTACCGGGCAAAGAAGGAGGAGTGGCTGGAAAAGGCGGCGACGGACGGTCAGAAGCAGATGGTCAATCAGTTGTTCGTCGAGCATCTGCCCGACCTGGAACTCCAGGTCATGAACCATTCCGCAGCCCAGGAAACCCTGGCGGCCGACCGGAAGATGGAAGCGTTCACGGCCCGGCAATACGGGCTCGTGGCGGATACTCCCACCATGGATTCCATCAGGGCGGCCGCGCAGAACATGGCCCAGGCGCTCGCCACCTATCCGAAATATCAGGGTATGGAAGAGGCGGTGCGCAAGGAATACGACAAAAAGGTGGTGTCCCAACTCCACGCCACCGCCATCAGGTCATTGCTGACGCAAGCCGGGACCGCCGGTAATTCGGCGGTCGAGGATGGCAAGCTGGCTGCGGCCGTGGGCCTCTTTGATGCGTATTACGATGTGCTGAACGAGCGGGAGAGGGAAGAGTTGGCCCCCCGGATAGCGCTGGCCGACAACTCCATACAGGCCGGCAGCATTGCGCGGAAGGTCTGGGTGGCATACGCGCCGAAATCCCCCAATGACCCCTTCGATACGGCGGACGCGAACGCCCGGATCGACGGTTTCGCGTTGAGCAACGGAGCCACCCTGCTGGCAAAGGCGAAGGTCGCCCAAATGTTTCAGGATTACGCAGCCCAGATCGAACAGAGGACGCAGGCGGCGGCCAACGCGGTCAACGGTCTGATCCTGGATGGCGGGACCTACTCCCAGGTGTACCACAAGGCGCTGGAACAGCGGGGCTCCATCCCGGATTCCGCGGTCGAGAACCTGCTGAAGTACGCAGGGCTCTACTTCAAGGACGGCGCCGGGAAGCCACAGGCGGCCCCGGCCGATGACGCCGCCACCCTGGGCAGTCTGAAGGAGTTCCAGGACGACTATCTGAACGGGAAATACGGGCGCCTCACCCCCGAGCAGGCCGCGGAGCGGATGATGCCGGTGCTCGGCGAATGGACGCCTGAGGCCGTGCGCTTCGTGGATGGCGCGAACGCCAATCTCCCGAATGCCCGGTTGGCGGCCGGGCGACTACGGGAAAAACTCCTGTCGTTGCGTGCAATGGACCCGGACGGCACGACCTATCCCGCGCTGCGGGGCCTGGCCGGGAATACCCCCGAGGCGAACGGGAACAGGGCCCTGCTCCTCCAAAAGATCATCGGCGAGATAACCCAGCTGCACGACAACGTCAAGCCGGCGGACCTGGACGGCATCATCCACAGGAGCATCGCCGCGTTCATCGCATTGCCCGGTTACCCAGGGGCAGCGGAGAAGCCCGTGGGTGCGATCGCCGACCAGGATATCAGAAACATGGACGATGCGGCGCTGAGGGCCTTCGTGCGCCGGAAACTCTCGGCGGGAGGCGGCCAGCCGACGGAAGCCCAGGTAGCCTATGGCATCGAACGGGTACGGTCGCCACGGGGGAAAAGATAATGGCGCTCGACGATCTGAATGCCTTTGCCGATCAGGTAAACAGCCAGAACAGGGATAAAACCCAGGCGCTGCTCAACCTGCAAAACGTTGTCGGCACCGATGCGGATGCCTACGCCGGCTCCTTGAGGCTGGCCGGATATACGCAGGTGCCTCCCCTGTGGTCCACCCCGGAGATCCGGGCCGATGCCGAACGAAAAGCGGTGGCCGGCGACCCCGCCGTGGCAGCCATGCCGCCCGTTACCGCCCGCTTCTTCGCCAACCCCGACAATGCCGCCGTGGCCCACGACGATATCGGCACGTTCACCCGGATTGAGGATCTGGCCAAAAACGGCTTCGGCCCCCGCAACAACGCCCCGATATCCACGTTGCGGTTCGGCACCGACCGTGACCGGGCGGAGGCGGATTACTTCGCGAAAGAGTACGGGACCAAACCCTTCCAGGCGCTCCAGGGTGGCCTCGGCAAGCTGGCGACCCGGCTGGCGTTCCCGGTGGCCGGCGCCGTGGATGCGTTGAGCGGCGGCGACTACTACAAGGAATTCGCCTCGCAGCTCTATGACCGGTTCAGCCGGATTCAAGAGGAGTCCGCCGCCGACCCGTCCCGGTCCTTCGGCGGCAAGGTGGTGCGGTCGGTCGAGGAGCTGGTCCCCCTGGTGCTGTCCGGCGGCTTCGGCATGGCAGCCATCGCCGGTCAGGCGACCAACGACACGTACGACAATCTGACCGCCCGGGGCGTTGACCCGGACACCTCCCTGGCCCTGGCCATGAAGTCCGGCATGACCGCCTACGCCATGACGAAACTGCCGTTCGGGGGCACGTCCCTGGCAAACAGTCTGGTCCGGGGGGCGACGCTCAACCCGGCCTTCGGGGCCATCGACCGCGGCCTGGAGAAAGCCGGGCTGGACTATGCCGGGTACACCGGGCAGGCCGGAGCCATCAACCTGCTCGACCCCGAGGCCATGGCCCACGAACTCGCCATGGGGCTCTTGTTCGGCGCCCATCATGCGCTCCAGACGGGGCGGCCGGTGGGCGGCGACGGCCTGCTGGAGTCCTTGGTGCCGTTCTACGACCGCTACCGTGCCGCACGCCGGGCGGATGCGCTTACCCGGATCGGCACGGTCGTCCGGGAGAGCAAGGCCAATAACCGTACCCCCGAGCTGGTGCAGCGGCATTTGGGCGATGTGGCCGCGGAACATGCGGGCATCGACAACGCCTATGTCCCGGTGGAGCGGTGGAACGACCTGTTTCGATCCAGCGGGCTCGATCCCGCCCGGGTGGCCGGGGAGACCCTCTCCGACCCCGGGGCGTATGACGAGGCGCTCACGACCGGGGCGGACATCGCGATCCCGTTTCGGGAGTTTACCGGGAAGCTCTCCCGGCTGGAACAGTACGGCGAGCTGGTGAAGGATGCCCGGCTGTCGCCGGTGGATGTCTCCCTGCGCGAGGCCGAGGCCCGGGTGCAGGCGGTGAAGGCAAACACCGACCAGGGTGGCGGCTTCGTGGAGGCGTTGCAAGGCATGGCTGCCCGGTCGCGGGAGGCGGCCAAGGGCGCCGAGTCGTACCGCAGGGTCTATGACGACCTGGTCGGCCAGCAGGCGAGCATCGGCACCGAGCGCGGCGCGGCGGAGCATAACGCCCACCTGGTCGCCAACGCCTTCCGGGTTTTGGGGGAACGCGCCGGCGTCGATCCGTATGAACTGTACTCGAACTACCATCTCAAGGTGACCCGGCCCCTGGGATCGGAGTTTGCCGGGGATATAAGCGCAAACAAATTTTGGCAAACGAACTATGGGACCGGCGAAGTTTCGAGTTTCGGGCCTGTCTGGCGTGACCTTACACATGATGCTCAAGGAGCTGTCGAGAGATTGATGAAGTACCAGACCGGCGAAGCAATGGCGGCCTTACATCATCCCGATGTTGGGGATATTGATCTTGTATGGGGAAAAGAAGGGACCCCGGAAAAAGAATACAAGGATGGGTTTGGTTTTGCAAAGATCAAGATCAAGCATCCTGAGGTTGCCGGCGATCTGCAAAATATTTTAGATACGATGTCGGTTGTAAGCAGAGGCAAAAACAGAATCCGTCTTGAATCAAACGATCATCAGGCTGTCGTTCGTCTGGATTGGGATGGGAAAGAAAAACAGTGGTTATTGACAGAGTTTGAAAAAGACAAAGAGCCTGGCACTGGAAAGAGGACGGGCGCTTCCAGTATTGACGAATCGGACTCTCCGATTCACCAGGCTCTTACTGATTTTATTATTAATTCGAAAACATTGTCGATGGCGACTGCACGGACGTATCCCGCCGCGAAAGATTCTGATTCGGTTGCCCGAACCCTGCTTTCTAACGCCCGTAGCGACGGCGGGAATCCTACTATCAAAATAGTTCACCCTGGGGATGATGTCAAGGCGCTGTTCCAGAGCGTTGCCGGTCGTCTTGCCTCCGATGGGGTCAGGGAGCTGTATCAGTCGGCCCGGGCTGATGTGGATAACCGGGACCATGTAAAAAAGGTCGTTACGGGCGTGCTTCATTCCGCAATCACCAGAATCAAAACCCCTGCCGACGCCGCCCACATCGCTTTCCCCCTTACCAAACGGGCGCAAGAAGCGGCTATTGCCATCGTGACCGATGCAAAGGGCAACGTCCTCGGGGTTGTCCAGCATTCCACCGGCGCGCTGGACAAAACCATCATGTCGCCGAGGGATCTCCTTGGGGTGCTCCACGACTTCCCCGGCGCCGCCGAAGTCTGGTTTGCCCACAATCATCCGACCGGCGACCCTGAGCCGTCTCCCGCCGATAGCGAGACAACCTCACAGATGGCCGCGTTGCTCGATGGCTCGGGGATTACAACACGAGGGATGATTGTCGTCGGTCAGGATGGGGGAGCGGTTTGGACCGAGGGGATCGGCGGCAGGACTAAGAAGATACCGCTCGGTTCATTGAACACGGACAAAGAACGCATCCATGAAATAACTACCTATGACCGGGAGATTGTCACATTACCGTCATCGGAGCCCTTTATTTATATCGAACAGGCGATCGATTATGCCAGGTCGCTTGGGGCCGGCGCCTCCGGGCTCATTATCGCCGACGCCAAAATCCGGCCGGTTTCCTTTGTCCCCATGTCCGTCGCGGAGATGGCCAAGCTGAAAACCGGCGACCCCGCGACAGGATCGTCGGCGATTATGTCCGCCTTTCACAAGGGGAACGGCGCGTCGATGATCATGGTTATCCCCGCTCTTCCCGGCAGCCTGGGCGCGGTGCGGAATGTGGTCACCTTCGGCACCCTGTTCGGCGCGCCATTGATCGACGTTATCGAGACCAGGAGCGGAATTTCTTTCGACAAAACCGGTCGCATGCCTCAGGCCGGAGGACAATTTTTTCAGGGGGGCAATGCCCCGGTATCTCACGATTTTGTACCTGCGCCTGACGGGAGATATGTATTTGGGGAGATCACACCGGAAATTGGGAAAATTATAAGGAGACAATCAGCTCCTATATTACTGAGGTCTGGTGATGCAAAAGAAGGTAAGACCCATATTGAGCGTCCCGAGAGATTAAAACAGATTCAGCAAGAAGGGTATGATTCAGCGGAAAAACTCGTTGATGATGTAGTCACTAATTGTGACGCCATATACAAAGGTGAAAGAGGTAACCTGCTGCTGGCAAAGAAAGGAGCAAAAAACACCGTAATTTATGTGCAACTCAATCCTTCAAGATATGGTGATTATTATGATGTGAAAACAGCGGTTGTGGCGAGAGGTGATTTTTTTGATAAGAAAAAACCGCTTTGGGAAAGGGCGCAGACCAATCCAGCCGATAACGGCTCCCCTATGCGCAATCTGTCGGGCCAAAGCGGTCTTTATGAGAATATTCTCCATCAAAACCGCGAGGATGTCAAGCGCGGCTACATCCGTTTCGACAATAACCGCACTTTCGAGATCGGCCTGCTGAAGGACGCCGACCTCTCCACCTTCATCCACGAATCCGGCCACTTCTTCACCGAGGTCCTGGGCGATCTGGCCGAGCGCTCCGACGCCCCCCGGCAGATCAGGGATGATTACGCCGCCCTGCTCGCGTTCGCCGGGGTGGAATCCCGCAACGACATCGGGACGGAGCACCACGAGAAGCTCGCCCGTGCCTTCGAGGCGTACCTCATGGAGGGGCGCGCCCCGAGTGTGGCGACGCGCTCCCTGTTCCAGCGCATGAAAGCCTGGTTGGTCGGCGTCTACAGGGATTTGACCGCCCTCCATGCCCCATTGACTCCCGAGGTCCGGGAGGTGTTCGACCGCATGCTGGCCACCGACGCCGAGATCGGGCGGATGCGCGGCACGCAGGAGATGAAACCGCTCTTTGCCGCGGCCGGGGATGCCGGGATGACCCCGGTCGAGTTTGAATTGTACCGGAAAGAAACCGAACAGGCCGGCGAACAGGCAAAGGAACAGATGCTGCGCAAGCTGATGACCGAGAAGAGCCGGGAACAAACGTCGTGGTGGCGGGACGGACTGGCCAGGCTCCGGGACGAGGTGACGGCTGAGGCTCAGGAACAGCCGGTGTACCGGGCGTTGCAGGAGATTCTTACAGGGAGGGACTTTGCCGGGGACGCCACGCCGGGACTGAAACTGGACCGGGCCGTGCTGGCGCGGATGTACGGCGAAGATTTCCTGAAACGGCTGCCCAAGGGGAGCGCCACGGACTACCTCTACGCAGTTCAGGGGGGCGCGCACCCGGAACTGGTGGCGGAACGCTACGGCTTCACATCGGCCGACGAGATGATCCGCGCCATGATGGCGGCCCCGCCCCTGGGGGATTTCGTTGCCGCCGAGGCCGAGGCGCGCATGCGGGAGCGGCACGGCGACCTGATGCGGGACGGCCGCATGGCCGACGAGGCGCTGAAGGCGGTGCACAACGACCAATGGGCCGGGGTGCTGCGGACCGAGATCGGGGCGCTACGCAGGAAAGGTGGCGAGAATGCCCATGCCGTTGCCGTCCCTCCGGTGGCGGCCTTCCGGCAGGCGGCGCAAGAGCGGATCGCCGCCAAGCCGGTGAGGACAATCACCCCGCTCCTCTACCTGAACGGGGAGCGCACGGCGGCCCGTGAGGCCCTCGACCTGCTCGGCACGGGGGACTTCAACAGGGCGGCCGCTGCCAGGAGCCGCCAGTTGCTGAATCATTTCCTCTACTTCGAGGCGGTCACGGCCCTGGGGGAGGTAGATGCAATTCGGACAGAGGCCGCTCACATGGCTGACAGTGCCACCGAAGGTGCACGGGATGTGTATCAGACGGCCAAGCGGCCTGTCGAGGATGCTTTTGAATATGACAACAAGAAAGCCTCCAAGGGTACACGCGCCAGCCAGAGTGGCGGCTCCCTTGAAGGCCTTCAGGACAGCAAGGGTATTACTACCCTTAACCAAATTATCTCACCATGCCACTATGATGTCAATATTCAGGTAGTGCCTCGGACCGATGCGATCCTGACCGAGTCTGGCCGCATGCCTGCCGACGCCAGGTCTGAGATGCGCGGGCCGGGTACTCGTCCCTTCCGGGAGCAGGTGGAAGCGCTCCTCTCCCGCTTCGGACCGGCCGGCGCGGCCCGCGACGAGTCGTTGGCCCCGCGGGAGAGTCTGCGACAATTCCTTGACCGCTTGCGGCGGGACGAGGGGATCGACCTGCCGGTCCCGGCCACCATCCGGGACGAACAGAGCAGGACGGCGAGCTACCGGGATCTGACCATGGATGAACTGCGTTCAGTTTCTGCAACGCTGCATATGATCGAGCATGCCGCGGCTGTTGTCAACACGGCCCGCAAGGGTGAGACCCAGGTTCCGCTCGGGGATGCAGAAAAACAACTGGTGGAGCAACTGGAAGCCTCCATCCCCGCCGGTGATGCGGGGGGCGTGGATGATTCCACCCTGTCGTTTCTCGGCCAGATCCGGGAGCACGCCCCGGAAATCGACATCCCCATCGTCCGGCCCGAAGCCCTTTTCGAGCGCATGGATGGGCATGCCACCTCCGGCCCATGGCACGACCTCCTCTGGAATCCCTGCAACGATGCCGCTCATCACCAGAACCGGGTCCGGAAGTCGCTATTCCCCGCCATCTTTGCCCTGATCAGGGGCGCAAGGATCGACCGAAGCAAGGGCAGAACATTCATTGAGGGGTTGGGAGGGAGTCTGGCCAAAGACGAGATCGTGGCCATTGCTCTGAATTGCGGCAATGAGCGCAATCTGAACCTGCTGATGCGCGGTGGAATCCGCTTACGGCCTGACGACAGCGCCAGGGAGCTGTCACCGGAGACGCTTCAGGAAATCCTTGGGCATCTGAACGCCGACGAGATTGCGGTGGTGAACGGGGTTTGGAAGGCCATTGAAACCCTGAAGCCGGAGGTAGGGGCACTACTGCGCAGGCAGAGCGGCGCGGTGCCGGTCTTTATGGAGACCAGGCCCCTGGATATCGCCAACGGTACCCTCGAGGGGGGCTTCTATCCGGTCACACTTGATCCGCGCCATGCCGATGCCGGGGAGAAGTCAGCGGACGCCGCGCTGCCGTCCCGGATGTTCCTCCGGGATTGGGTGGGGAATGGGGGCGCGGAGCCGCTCTCCCTGGACCTGGAGAACGGCGCGGTTCGCCACCTGGACCGGATCGTCACCCGGATCACCCTCGGGGAGTTCGCCGCCCAGGCCCACCGACTGTTGAAGCTGAAGGGCGTGAAGGCCGCGATCGCTGACCGCCTGGGTGAACCGGCCCACAAGAACCTGTTGGACTGGGTGACCACTACTCTCGACCGGGATACCCCGGGGCGCGCCGCGTCAGCCCGGCTGGAAAAGACCAGCCGGGTGCTGCGCACCAGTGCCTCCGCCAGCATCGTTGCCCATCAGGCGGCCGACACGGTGGCCGATATCGTGACCGCTGCCTCCGGGGGCATGCAGCGCCTGGAGGTGGCCCACGTGGTGCGCGGAGCATTCGAGTATATGCGCAATCCCGTGGCCGTACACCGTTTTGCCGTTGATGCCTCCGAGTATATGTGCCATCTGGACCACGAAATCGACCGCACCATGGCCGGGGCGCTCGATGAACCGGCCGGTGGGGACTCTACTCTGGACGACGTGCGGCGCTGGGTCCTGGAGAGCCGGGCGGGGGCCGCCAAGGTCGCGGCCATGATGGTATGGATCTCCGGCTACCGGGCGGCCCAGGCCAAAGGCATGGACGGCATGGATGCCGTACGTGATGCCGACATGGTGTCCCGCTCGATCCCGAATGCTGACCGGACCGGCGAACTTTCGGCCGCGGAGCGCACCGCAAAAGCGCACGAACTGGCCACGCTCATCGGCCCGGCCATGGTGCGCTACAACGACGCGGCCGGCGTCGGCCATCGTGTCGCCGACCAGGAGGTACGTGGGGTAAACCGGGCCGATGGCACCACGCCCTTTATCTGCGGTATGGTGGCGACCGGCATTGTGCAGGACGTCCTGAAAAATCGCCAACTCGAGGCGAACGACAGCTTCCTCCCCTGGTTCCTGTCGCGCATGGTCCGGGGGCTCTTTGACGCCATCCCGTATGTGGACGAACTGGCCGGACACGGGGAAGGGGTAACCACGGGAAAGCCGCCAGACCATGCATTCGTGGAGGTGGGCTCGGCCACCTATGACGCGGCGCAGGTCACGCTGCACGCCATCGGCGGCAAAAGCAGCCCGGTAGCCGCGACCGCCAAATCGGCTCAATTTGCCGGTATCCATACCGGCTTGCCGGTACTCCAGGCGACCGGCACCGGCCAGTACCTGGACGACCTGCTGACCGGGGATTACGCCCCCAGCTATGCCTGGAGCCCGGCCACGGATATTATCAACAACAGGAGGTACAAACGATGACAGTGTCCAGTACGGCCTGCACGGCCACATTCCACGGAAACGGTTCGCCTGGCCCGTTTTCGTTCGGTTTTCGGTTTTTGCAAAATTCGGATGTTGCAGTGACAAAAATCAATGCCCAAGGTGCCGCTTTGGTCCTAATCGAAAACGCCAACTACACCCTGACCGGCGCAAGTGGATATATGGGAGGCCTACTTACGCTCAAATCTCCATTAGCTGTGGGGGAAACCCTCGAACTTGTGCGCACGGTGTCGGAACTGCAACCGATTGACCTGCGCAACCAGGGCGGATTCTTTCCGGAGGTTGTCGAGGATGCCCTGGATCGCCTAACAATGGTGGTGCAGCAGCGAAGCGGCGGCAACGGGGGGAATGGTTCGGATTCCGTTGTCTACCCCGATGTGTTCTACCCCTATGTGCTGTCGGGCATGGCCCTGAACTGGGCGGCCGGGGGAACGGAGCTCATCATCAGCGCCGGCCGCTATTACTCGGATGGTCGGCTGATTCAGTTCACCGGCGCGATCATCGCCATACAGCCGGTCGGGTACATGGATATCTACCTCGATTCCGCCGGCGGCGTGGTAATCGAATCCGGTGATAACTATTGGAAGCTGAAGGGGTACGTGGACAAGCTAAAGATCGCCCGGATCATCAGCAGCGGCGTCAATACCATCCAGGGGGTGCTTGACTGGCGTCTGACCTCGCCAACACCAAAGCAACCGGTCCAGGGCGCGTTCCACGCCGATTCCGTGATGCAGACCTTCGATATCCCGGAAACCATTGCCCCCTGGACGGCGAACGAAACCATCTTTTACGGCGACCTGCGGGAGAACAACGGGCGGATCTACCAGGCGTTTACCTACGGGCTGACCGGCGCCCTCGCCCCCACGGGTATGCCGTCAACGTGGGATGCCGCCCTGGGGGTCTACGTGATCGAGGACGGCAGCGTCAGGTGGGCCTACTTCGCCGACTCCCCCTATAAGGGCGCATTCCGCTACGGGCAGAACAACGGGGTCCTTTGGTACTTCGTTTTCAGCGCCCTCTACTCCATCGCTGATTACAACCCGGCGCGGATCAAAGCCCTGTTGAACTGCGCGACAAAACACATCGTCATCCCGTGGCTCAGTGGCGTGGCGGTTGTTGTCGGCAACAAGCGGATTGCCAACCATGGCGTTTACGAATGCACCACTGCCGGCACCACGGGGGTGACGGCTCCCAGCGGCACCGGCGTCGGGATCACCGACGGGACGGTGGCCTGGAAATATCTTTTCAGGAACCCGGGTGATTATCCGAACTTTGCGTCCGGGGAGATGATCGCAAGCGGGGACCTGCGCGTCGCCAATGGTGATATCTGGAAGGCGACAACGGCGGTTACCCAGGCGTGTGGCTCCACCTCGCCCAACAGATCGACCAACGCCAACGGCGGGACGTTCTCCGACAGCGGCATCACGTGGACATGGTTGCGGGCGAACGCGCCCGGGTGGAAATATTACTGGTACGACACCCTCGCGGATATGAGTCAGTACCGCAACCCGGATTCCCATGATTCCTACGCCTCCATGTTCGTGGCCCTGTCCTGCGCCTACGTCAACAACACCATGGACTTCGCGTGGTTCGACACGCTGAACGCGGCCGGGGAAACCAACTTATCCACCATGAAGAACCTGATGTACTACAACGTGCTGACCCAGATCAAAGGCTATGCGCCCTGGGCGGCTACGGCCGCGGTGAAGATCGGGGACGAATACACCGCCAACGGCAACACATATCGCTGCATCCTGTCGGGGACCACGGGGACCGTGGCGCCGTCGGGCACTATTTACGGGGCGATCATCGTAGACGGCAGCACCCAATGGATGTACGTCAACCCGACCTACACCGGGCTGACCAAGACCTTCCAGAACGATTTCACCGGGGACCATGCCATCTGGGGCACCTCCTACCTGATGGACAACTGCGAGGTGTACGCCGGACTCCGGGCGCTGCTTGCCGAGATGACGGCGCGGGGCGATGCGGATACCGCCTATTATACCGCTTTCCTCGCGCCCCTGGCCGTAGGGATCGGCCTCTTTTACCAAACCTCCAGCAAGGAATGGAGCTGGTCAACGACAAACCTGATCCCCGATGAGATCGGTAGCGAGTGGTATCCGTCATGTATGGCCGGGGTCTTCCCGGAACTCTATCAGGTACCGGTGGGCACGACCCCGGAGATCTACCGGGTGAAGTGGAACCACGGCTGGGAAAAGCTCGACCGGGATCAACCCTCGTGGTGGGGGCGCAACATGGATGCCTTCCCCACATTGATGCCCGCCTTTATCGCGGCCAGATATCGGGGGGAGATCAGCAAGGCCCTGGAGGCGGTAGAGAAGGCAAAGCGGTTGCATCTGCGCCAGGGATTCTCACCGCTCGGCACCATGTTCATCGTCGACGCCGCTTTCATGATCGCCATCCAGCGGCTGGCGGTAAACTCCTCCTATGCGACCGAGCAGGCGCCGGCCATCCTGGAAGCGCAACAGATGTTGAAGCTGGGGAGTTACTACCTGTGGGTAGATGGTAGCGGCAACCTGCGGAAGAAAAATGGCAAACCGTCGGGGTTGATGGATGGAACGATTATTTAAAAGGAGGACAATGATGGCTGATTTCACCATGGCGCACGCAAAGGCAATGGGTAATGAAGGCGGCTACGCCAACAACCCAGCTGACGCCGGCGGGGAGACCTACAAGGGCATTGCCCGCAAGTCCTGGCCGAATTGGGTCGGGTGGAAGTATGTGGATGGCGTCAAGGCCAATACCGTTCCGCAACCGGCCTACGGCACTACGGCGTATCGCAACTATGCCTCTCATTTGAACTGTTGTCTGGCTGGGCTCGCCTCTCTGCAACAGGTTGTGCTCGACTTCTATCGCCGAAATTTTTGGGACAAGTACCGTCTGTCCGAGATCAACGACCAGTCCGTGGCGGCCTGGCTTTACGATCACGTGGTCAACGGGGGAGCCAGGGGTGCCATGTGGCTGCAGGAGGCGGCCGGGGTGACGGCGGACGGCAAGGTGGGGCCAGCCACCATCGTGGCCATCAATGCCGCCGACCCCGTCGAGCTCCTGCAGGAGGCCGAGGACGTGGCCGCCTTCTATCGGCTGGACCGGGCCGCCGCCGATCCGTCACAGGTGCAGTTCCTCCCGTCCTGGCTCCGGCGCGACGGGGTGTCGGCTGAAGAGATCACGCAGGTCATGCGGGCCGCCAGGGACGGGCTGACCTATGCCGAGGTTGCCGGGCTCAAGGAGATGATCAAGGCGCGTGCCTGATGCGCACAATAACGCCGTGAGGCGTAAAGGAGGGCCAATGAAATTAATTCGGGACATTCTGACCGGCATCGACGGCCAGACGTATGACAACATCAGGGTGGGGATCGCCGCCGCCCTGGTCACGGCCATTGGCGCCATCATCACGCAGTTGGTGAAGGGACAGCCGGTGGACCTGCTCGCGTTCGGGGGAGCGGTTGCCGCGATCCTGGGGGCCGGAGGTTTCGGTATTGGGCAGAAAGCCCATACCGAGCCGGGTGGGGAACCATGACCGCCGCCGCACTAGCCGCATGGCTGTGGGACAACCGCAGGGTTGTTGTTGAGGTGACGGGGAGTGCCGCGCTGGTAGGGCTTGTCTGGTGGTTCGGTTTCCATGTGCCGGCCGAGCGCGATCAGCTTCAAATGCAAAATCAGGAGCTCAAGGCGCAGGTACAGGCCGCACAAGGTTCCGTGACATTACTGGGGGGGATTCAGCATGAGAAACAGAGCATCGACATGGTTACACAACAGCGCATCAGCTCTCTCCGTGTTCAACCACGGCCTGCTCGTCATGGCGTGCTGGTGCCTGCTGGCCGGTTGCCGGACCTGCCCGCCCTGCGTCCGGCCCATACTGCCCACTGAGCCGCAGCCGCTTTTGAACGAGGTCGATACCCTCGACCCCTCGGAGCCGGGGGCGGAATATTGCCTGAGCAATCAAGGACGCATCGGTATCCTGGCGAATCTGGAGATCTATCGGGGCGCCCTGGATAAGTGCAACGCCACCATCGAGCGGTACAACTCCGCCATTGCGCCGACGCACGGAGAGGTGGCGCATGGACGCGGAGAAGAGCCTTAACGGCCTTCTGTGAAACTATTCTTTGGACTCAAGGCCCGTTTTTCCCTAGAACTCGGCGTGTCGCGGCGTGCGCGGGAAGGGGATCACGTCCCGGATGTTGTCCATGCCGGTGAGGTACATCACCAGCCGCTCGAAGCCCAGACCAAAACCGGCGTGGGGGCAGCTCCCCCAGCGGCGGCTGTCCAGATACCACCAGAGCGGTTCCTGGGAGACGCCCATCTCGGCCATGCGCGCCGTCAGCCGGTCCAGCCGCTCTTCGCGCTGACTGCCGCCGATGATCTCGCCCACCTTGGGCACCAGCAGGTCCATGGCGGCCACGGTGCGGCCGTCGTTGTTCTGGCGCATGTAAAAGGCCTTGATCTCCTTGGGGTAGTTGAGGATGAACACCGGGCCACCCACCACCTGCTCGCTCAGATAGCGTTCGTGCTCGGTCTGCAGGTCCAGGCCCCATTCCACCGGATAGGAAAAACTGACGCCCGATCGTTGGAGCCGTTCGATGGCGTCGCCGTAGTCCATGCGGACGAAGTCGGCCTCGGCCACCTGCCGGATGCGTTCCAGCAGCCCCTTCTCGATCTGCTTGTCGAAAAACGCCATGTCGTCGGCGCACTCCTCCAGGCTGAAACGGCACAGATAGCGAATGAACTCCTCGGCCAGTTCGGCGTCGTCGGCAAGGTCGGCAAAGGCCATCTCCGGTTCGATCATCCAGAATTCCGCGGCATGGCGCGGCGTGTTGGAGTTTTCGGCGCGAAAGGTGGGGCCGAAGGTGTAGATATCGGAAAAGGCCAGGGCCAGGAGTTCCCCCTCCAGTTGGCCACTGACCGTGAGGCCGGTCCGCTGGCCGAAGAAATCCTGGTCGAAGTCGGGCGGCGCGCCCGCATCCAGGGTGGTTACGCGGAACAGCTCGCCGGCCCCCTCGCAATCGCTGGCCGTGATGATCGGCGTGTGGGCGTAGAGGAAATCCCGCTCCGCAAAGAACCGGTGCACGGCCTGGGCCAGGCGCGAACGGAGGCGGAACACGGCGCCCAGGGTGTTGGTCCGGGGCCGCAGGTGGGCGATGGTGCGCAGGTACTCGAAGGTGTGGCGCTTCTTCTGCAACGGGTAGGCGTCGTCGGTCTCGCCGACGATCTCCACGCTGGTGGCGTGCAACTCCCACTGCTGCCCGGCCGCCGGGGATTCCACCAGCGTGCCGTGCACCCGCAGGGCCGCGCCGGTGCCGAGGCGGCACACCGCGTCGAAGTTCGCCAGATCTTTCCCGGCCACCACCTGGAGCCCAGCCATGTCCGAGCCGTCGTTCAGGGTGACGAAAGCCACCTCTTTTGCGGCGCGCACCGAGCGCACCCATCCCGCAACCACGCATTCCCGGCCGCTTGCGCCGCCCGCCAGAAGTGTCCGTATCCGAGTTTTCATAGCTATCGTTCCCCGCGTCATGGATAGAGTAATACCCGATGATACGTGCAATCGGGCACGGGTTCAAGGCCCTTGTTCGTTTGACCCCACCGTTGCCCTGTGTTACATTTAATCCATGAAAACCGTGCTGGTTATGTTATTCGTGGCTATGATGGCGCTCTCCGCAGCGGCGGCCAACGGCGAGAAGAACTTCGGCGGCGTCGGCATCGACGGCGTGGCTGCCCCCGACGGGCAGATCACGGTCCGGCAGCTTGTTGCCGGCGGACCTGCCCATGTGGCCGGGATCAAGGTGGGGGATGTCATTACCCATATCGACGGCAAGCCGACCCGGGGCAGCGATTTCCGGCAGATGGTTCACAAACGGCTGCGGGGGCGCGCCGGGACCCCGGTCGTCTTGAAGGTCAGGCGGGAAGGCGTGGAAAAGCCGCTGACCTTCACCATGCAGCGACAACAACTGGTGGTAACCACACCCAAGGAGAAATGATAATGATAAAGAGGATTTTGGCCGCCGTCATGCTGACGCTGCTGGTGGCGTCCGGGGCCGTGGCCGCCGGACAGGCCCCCCAGAGCAGGCTCAACCCCGCCAAGGCGGTAGAGGCCCGGAAGTACCCCCAGATCGTGCTCTACTCCACCTCCTGGTGCCCCCATTGCCGCGCGACCAAGGAGTACTTCGCCAAGAACAACATCCCCTATACCAACCGCGACGTGGAGCAGGATGACCAGGCCATGAAGCTCTTGACCGGCAAATACAAGAGCAAGGGAATTCCGGTGATTGTCTTGGGAACGGGGCAGAACGAGATCGTCATGCACGGCTTTACGCCGGAGTCGTTCCAGGAGAATCTCAAGAAGGCCCAGGCGAAAAAGTAGCGATAGAGCAGGCGCAGGAGGAAGAATGATTTCGTCCGGGACGCGGTCTCTCAATGAGTATAAAAAAGGCCGTGTCGGTCAACATGGGTTGATCGCGCGGCCTTTTGTTGTAAGCGTGATCTCAAGAATATCAGGAGTAACCACGTCACCATGAATTTCGCTTGTATCCCGCGGGAGAGCCTGCCCGACATTCTCTGCCGCATGCCCAAAGCGGAGCTGCACATTCACATCGAAGGCTCCCTGGAGCCGGAACTGATCTTTGCACTGGCAACGCGGAACAATATCCCGCTCCCCTATGCAACCGTGGACGACCTGCGTGTCGCCTATGCCTTCACCGATCTGCAGAGCTTTCTGGATATCTACTACGCCGGGGCCGGCGTGCTGCAAACGGAAGACGATTTCTTCGCCATGGCCTGGGCGTACCTGAAACGCGCCAAAGCCGAGAATATCCGCCATGCGGAGATCTTCTTCGACCCCCAGACCCATACGGAGAGGGGAATTCCCTTTGCCACCGTCATCAACGGGCTGGACCGGGCGGTCCGGCGTGGCCGCGAAGAGTTGGGGGTAAGCGCCTCGCTGATCCTCTGCTTTCTGCGCCACCTGAGCGAAGAGGCCGCTTTTGCGACCCTGGAAGAGGCCCTGCCGTTCCGCGACCGGTTCATCGGTGTCGGCCTGGACAGCAATGAGCGCGGCAATCCGCCGGAGAAATTCGCCCGGGTGTTCGCCCGCTGCCGGGAGTTGGGGCTGCGGCTGGTGGCCCATGCCGGGGAGGAGGGACCGGCCGGCTACATCAGCCAAGCCCTCGATCTGCTGAAGGCGGAGCGCATCGACCACGGCGTGCGCTGCCTGGAAAATCCCCTGCTTGTGGCGCGGCTGGCGGAGCAGCGGATACCCTTGACCGTATGCCCCCTGTCCAACGTAAAGCTCTGCGTATTCCCGGACCTTGCCGCCCACACCATCGGCAGATTGCTGGCTGCCGGTATCGCCGCAACGATCAACTCCGACGATCCGGCCTATTTCGGCGGTTACCTGAACGAAAATTACCTGGCCACCTTCGCCGCGCTGCCGGAGCTGGGGGCGCATGAGGCATACCGGTTGGCCCGCAACAGTTTTCAGGCCAGTTTTGTGGATGAAAGCGTCAAGGCGGGATGGATCAGGGAACTTGACGACTTCTTTGCGCAGCAGTGTATATAAATGACAAATTTTGCTGTCCGGCAGAACGCTGGACAGCGGAGAAACGAGGATTATAGTTCTATGAGAATACTTCTGCCCCTTTCCGTCCTACTTCTTGTGCTCTCGGGAAATGCTCTGGCCGGCAGCGGGTATGACCGCTGCATCAAGGAACAGGATGCCTTGAAGAAGAAGGAGGCCGGCGCGTGCAGCGGTTTCAGCTATCTCCTGAATCCGAGCGCATGCTTTGCGACTCAGAAGGCATTGAGGGAGTATACCGCTACCGATAAATGCAACAAGATCGGCAGCGCCGAAAATGCCGATTCCGGCGTTTTGCCTGTTGTCCCGGCGAAGCAAGCCGTCAGCGGCGGCAACGGTGGCGGGGGCAACCCGGCAGTCGAAGTAAAGAAGCCGGAACCTGTAGCACCGCACCCGGAAAGCACCTGCGAGCAGCTCAAGGACGAAAATGTGCGCCTCAAGGCAGAGATTAACCACCTCACGACAGAGAATGAACAACTGAGGAAAACGGGCAAATAGCCACTCCAGCCGTTATACACATGGCACGAGGTGATTCCATGAATCTGATCCAACTGCTGCTCCCCCTGTGCGACAACGATGGCCATCCCTTCCCGCAATCAATGTATCTCCAGGTCAGGGACGAACTCACCGAACGGTTCGGGGGGATAACCACCTACGTCAGGTCTCCCGCCGAAGGGGTATGGAAAGAGGGGCAGAGCGACGCGGTCAAGGACGAAATCGTTATCTACGAAGTCATGGCAAAGGAATTGGACCGCGGGTGGTGGAAAGCGTTCCGGGAGAGGCTGGAGCGCCTTTTCAGGCAGGAGTCCGTAGTCGTCAGGGCATTGCCGATGGATATGCTGTGAGGGACTAGCCTACTCGTAGGGGCGGGGGCTCCCACCCCTACGTCGTGTTATTTGGGCAGATTATCGGTGGCGTGTCCGCGGGGGGGCGCCGGGCTTCGTGCGGGAGGGCTGCCTTTTGGTCTGTTTCTCGGCCGTCCGGACGGAGGGGCGTCCTGTTGCCGTACCGGTTTTTGTCGTGTCGCGCGGTTTCCGAGGGCTTCCTGGCGCTCCTGTGCCGGTCTTTGTCGTGTTCGTGCTGCGGGGGGGACGCGGCTTCTGCACCTTCTGCGGCTCTGGCTCCGATATCCCTCCCGGCTGGAGCAACCCCCGTACCTCGGCATCGGTCAGGTAGCGGAACTGCCCCGGCTTCAGCGCCCCGATCTCCAGACTGCCGTAGCGTACCCGCCGCAGGCGCACCACGGAGAGGCTGACCACCTCGCACATGCGCCGCACCTGGCGGTTTCTCCCCTCGTGGATCGTCACCGAGATCCAGTCGTTCTGGTCGCTGCTCTTCACCATGCGCACCGTTGCCGGAGCGGTGACGCCGTCCTCCAGCTCCACCCCGCCCGCCAGCCGTTTCAGCTGTTGTTCCAACACCTTGCCCCGCACCCGGACGTGGTACTCCTTCTCCACCTCGTGGCGCGGGTGCATCAGGCGGTTGGCCCAATCCCCGTCGTTGGTCAGCAGCAGAAGCCCTTCGGTGTTGTAGTCCAGCCTCCCCACCGGGTAGACCCGTTCCTCCACCCCGTGCAAAAGGTCGGTCACCAGCGGCCGGTCCTGGGAGTCCTTCAGGGCGGTGATGTAGCCGGTCGGCTTGTTGAGCAGGATATACAGGTGCTTTGCGCTGAACTGGAGCGGCTTGCCGTCCACGGCGACGCGGTCTGTGGCCGGGTCGGCCTTGCTCCCCAGTTCGGTGACCACTACACCGTTGACCGTGACCCGGCCGTTCACGATCAGTTCCTCGGCGGCCCGGCGGGAGGTGATGCCGGCCTGGGAGATGAGTTTTTGCAGACGTTCTTGCATATGGGGACCTCTGAAATGAAAACGGGGCGGTCAAGCCGCCCCAAAAAATTGTTTAGAGTCACAAAAAGACAGGCCTTTCATAGGTCCCATAAGTCCTATAGGTCCCATAAGTCCCATCTAACCCCCAATCTTTTCCCTACTCCGCGCAGCGCGTCATGGCGCGGAACTTCTGGTAACGCTTCTCCACCAGATCGTCCGGGGAAAGCTTGTTCAGCTCCGCCAGGTTGCGGGCAATGGCCTTCTTCAGGGTCGCGGCCATGGCTTCGTGGTCCCGGTGGGCGCCGCCTACGGGCTCGGTGACGATCTCGTCGATGACCCCCAGGCCGATGATGTCCTTGGCGGTCGGTTTGAGCGCCTCGGCGGCCTGCTCGCCCTTGGTGCCGTCGGACCAGAGGATGGCGGCGCACCCTTCCGGGGAGATGACGGCGTAGACCGAGTGCTCCAGCATCAGGATGCGGTCGCCAACGGCGATGGCCAGGGCCCCGCCGGAGCCGCCTTCGCCGGTGACGCAGACGATGATCGGGGTGCGCAGGCTGGCCATCTCGCGCAGGTTGCGGGCAATGGCCTCGGCCTGGCCGCGCTCCTCGGCGCCGATGCCGGGGTAGGCGCCGGGCGTATCCACGAAGGTGATGACCGGCAGTTTGAACTGTTCGGCCATCTGCATCAGGCGCAGCGCCTTGCGGTACCCTTCCGGGTTGGGCATGCCGAAGTTGCGGTAGACCTTCTCCTTGGTGTCGCGCCCTTTCTGGTGGCCGATCACCACGACCGGCTGGCCGTCGAAGCGGGCCAGGCCGCCGACGATGGCGTGGTCGTCGCCGAAGTTGCGGTCGCCGTGCAGTTCCACGAATTCGGTGAACATGTGTTTGACATAGTCGAGGGTGAAGGGGCGGTTGATGTGGCGCGCCACCTGGGCGGTCTGCCAGCGGGAGAGGTTGGCGAAGATATCCTTGCGTGTCTTCTCCACATGCCCTTCCAGGGTGGCCACGTCGGCGCTGATGTCCAGGCCGTCCGCGGCCAGGGCGTTCAACTCCTCGATCTTCTTCTCAAGTTCCACAACCGGTTTTTCGAATTCCAGATGAAACGGGGTCGCCATAGTGATACCTCAATAGTGTTTTTGCCGGGATATGACTTATAGGATCTATGAGTCTCAGAGGTCCTATAAGATTCTACTCGAAAGTCGCGGCATTATAGCCGAACAGTCGCTCCACTTCCAGCCTTAAATCATCGCTGGCCATGACGCTCAAATCCGGCGGGAGCGGCATGGTCGCGCGGCTCCGCTGCGGGATGAGAAACTGGATGCAGGCCGGCACGCTGCCGTGGTAGCGCTGGATGATCGTCTTGAGGGCATCCAGACGCTCCACCGGCAGGTCGTCCGTGCGCAGGGTGAAGCAGACCCGCTTGGTGGTCATGGCCCGGGCATCCTGGAGCAATTTGACGTCGCCTGCCGGGCCGGGGTCGCGGTGATGGCCCCCCCGGCGCCCGTTGTCGTGACTGGGGCGGCTGACCAGAATCTTGGCCCCCTTTTCCGTCTTTTCCAGCTTGCCGGTCACCAACAGCGGGTCGTCGGATTTAAGCAGGGTGGAGGTCTCCACATAGGTGTCGGGGAACACGGTGATCTCCACCGAGCCGGTCAGGTCCTCGATGGTGGCGAAGCACATGCGGTCCCCCTTCTTGGTGGGGATCTCCCGGAAGGCGGAGACGATGCCGCAGACCCGCACCTCGCAACCGTCCGGCATCTCGCCCAGATGGGCGATCTCCGAGTTGGCCAGGCGCTTGATGTCGTCCACGTAGCGGTCCAGGGGGTGGCCGGTGATCAGGAAGCCCAGCGCCTCCTTCTCGTACCCCAGTTTTTCCTTGTCCGGCCATTCCTGGACGTCGGGGAGGTGCATGCCGCCGTTGCCGTTGTGTTTCACCACCTCGGCGGTGTCGAACAGGGAAACCTGGGCGCTGGCCTTCTCCTCCTGGATCTTCTGGCCGTAGGACATGGCCTGCTCCAGCCCTTCCATGAGGGCCGAGCGGAAGGCGCCGGTGGAGTCGAAGGCGCCGCACTTGATGAGGGCCTCGAACACCTTCTTGTTGGCGCGGCGCATATCGACCCGCTCGCAGAAGTCGTAGATATCCTTGAAGGGACCCTCGGCCCGCGCCTCCAGGATCGCCTCCACGGCGCCGGTGCCGATCCCCTTGACCGCGCCCAGGCCGAAGCGCATGGATTTGCCCACCACGGTGAAGGAGAGGCCGGACTTGTTCACGTCCGGCGGCAGCACCTCGATCCCCTGCTCGCGGCAGTCGCCGATGCTCTTGATCACCTTGTCCGTGTTGTCCATGTCGCAGGTGAGAAGCGCGGCCATGAACTCCACCGGGTAGTAGGACTTGAGGTAGGCGGTCTGGTAGGCGATGAGGGCGTAGGCGGCCGAGTGGGACTTGTTGAAGCCGTATTCGGCAAACTTGGCCATCTGGTCGAAGATCGCCTCGGCCTTTTTCGGGTCGATGTTCTGGGCCTTGGCTCCGGCCAAAAACGGCTCCTTCTCCTTGGCCATGACCGCCGGGTCTTTCTTGCCCATGGCGCGGCGCAGCAGGTCGGCGCGCCCCAGGGAATAGCCGGCCAGGGTGCGGGAGATCTGCATGACCTGTTCCTGGTAGACGATGACGCCGTAGGTATCCTTCAGGATCGGCTCCAGTTGGGGCAGGTCGTAGACCACCTTCTGGCGGCCGTGCTTGCGCTCGATGAACTCGTCCACCATGCCGCACCCCAGGGGGCCCGGCCGGTACAGGGCGCAGGCGGCGATCACGTCCTCGAAGCAGGAGGGCTTGAGCTTGACCAGCATCTCCTTCATGCCGCTGCCTTCGAGCTGGAAGATGCCGGTGGTGTTGCCCGAGGAGATGAGCTCGTAGCTGGCCTTGTCGTCGTCCCGCAGGCGGGTGATGTCGAAATCCGGGTCCTTGCCCTCCCGCACCAGCCTGACGGCGTTCTGGATCACCGTAAGGTTCTTGAGCCCCAGGAAGTCGAACTTGACCAAGCCGACCATCTCCACGTACTTCATGGAGTACTGGGTATTGATGGAACCGGTCTTCTGGTCCTTGTACACCGGCAGGAACTCCTCCAACTGCCGGGGGGCCACCACCACCCCGGCGGCATGGGTGCCGGCGTGGCGGGCCAAGCCTTCCAGGCAGACGGCGGTTTCCAGCAGATTCTTGATCTGCGGGTCGGCCGCCGCCAGTTCCTTCAGTTGCGGTTCCTGCTCCATGGCCTTGGCCAGGGTCATCTTCAGGTCGTCCGGGATCAGCTTGGCGATGCGGTCCACGTCCCCATAGGTCATGTTCAGCGCCCGCCCCACGTCACGCACCACGGCCTTGGCCTTCATGGTCCCGAAGGTGATGATCTGGCAGACCCGCTCCCGCCCGTATTTTTCCACCACGTACTGGATGACCTCTTCCCGGCGGTCCATGCAGAAGTCGACGTCGATATCGGGCATGGAGATGCGTTCCGGGTTGAGGAAACGTTCGAACAGCAGGTTATAGGGCATGGGATCGAGGTCGGTGATCTTGATGGAGTAGGCCACCAGCGAGCCGGCGGCCGAACCCCTGCCCGGACCGACCGGGATGCCGTGGTCCTTGGCCCAGTTGATGAAGTCGGACACGATCAGGAAGTAGGCCGGGAACTGCATCTGGTGGATGCAGTCCAACTCGATGCGCAGGCGGTCGAAGTAGGCCTGCTGCCGTTCCAGGGGCATGTCCGGGTACTTGGCCAGGATGGTGACCATGCGCTCCTTGAGCCCCTCCGTGGCCAGGTGCTCCAGCATCTCGCCGTGAGTTTTGCCGGCCGGCGGCTCGAAGTGGGGGAAGAAGTATTCCTTGCCCAGGGGGAGTTCCAAGTCGCAGCGCTCGGCGATGGCCACGGTGTTGGCGATGGCCTCGGGGGCGTAGGAAAAGGCGCGGGCCATCTCCTCCGGCGACTTGACGTAGAACTCGTCCGCCGTGAACTTCATGTGGGTCGGGTCGCTCATGGTCTTGCCGGTCTGGATGCAGAGCAGCACCTCGTGGGCGCGGGCATCCTCCCGGTTCAGGTAGTGGCAGTCGTTGGTGGCCACGAGCGGCAGTTTCAGTTCGCCCGCAATCTCCAACAGGCGTTTGTTGACCACATCCTGTTCGGCCAGGGTGTTTTCCTGCAACTCGATGTAATAGCGATCCTCGAACAACTCGCTGTACCAGCGGGCCGTGGCCAGCGCATCCTCCATCTTGTTCCGGCCGCACTGCATGGCCACCTCGCCCTTGAGACAGGCCGACAGGGCGATGAGCCCGCTGCTGTGTTCCTTCAACAACTCCCGGTCGATGCGGGGGCGATAGTAGAACCCCTCCTTGTAGCCGGCCGAGGTGAGGTAGGAGAGGTTCCGGTATCCCTCCAGGTTCTGGCAGAGCAGGATCAGGTGGTAGGCCGCGTCGGAGATCCCCCTGGCCTCCTTGGAGAAGCGGGACTCGGGTGCCAGGTAGACCTCGCAGCCGAGGATTGGCTTGATGTGGGCCTTCTGGCACTTGAGGTAGAACTCCACCGCGCCGAACATGTTGCCGTGGTCGGTGATGGCCAGGGCCGGCATGTGGTAATCCTCGGCCTTGTGGACCAGGTCTTCGACGCGGATGGCGCCGTCCAGCAGGGAATACTGGGTATGGAGATGCAGATGGACGAAGGGCGGTGTTTCCATGGGCGACCTTTTGAGAGCGAACAGCGTTAATGACGAAGGGGAAGCGGAGCCGGATGCAAAAAAGAACGGGACCTCTCTGAGTTCCCGTTCGGTGATATGTGGGGGATAGTATGCCCCGTTTCGGGCGGTACGTCAATCGGGAGTTATCGGTTTATTACAAATACTTATGCGTAACAGGCCGGAATGTTGGCATTATTTTTTTGTGTTCTGGGGGGAGGCTTCCCGATTTGTCACTCGGGGAGCCCGGCCTCATCCGATCCCCCTGGTTGTGCGTCAAGCAGCAATCTCCCCATGGTTTTCTTGATGGAATCCCGGTGGATGGTGAAAACGACGCTCAGGATATAGCTCAGTTCGATATAATTGATCCCGTGGGCATCAGGGTTTACGACGCCGTTGTGCGGCGCGCAGTGCCGGTCCGTATCCTCGGCCAGATGCACCCGGCAGACCAGCGGCCTGACCGGCCAGATGGCGCAGCCGTTGTCCACCCGGTCCAGAAAGACGCACGACTGGTCTTCCGTTTTCTGGTCATTCCAGGTGGTTTTCCCCGTGTGATCCTGGCTGGTGTCGAATTCCAGGTAATCAAGCTGGCGCGCGAGTTTTTCGTAATCGATCCCGACGCCGTTTTCCCGGCAGTAGTCATGAATATCCGCCGCTTCCTCGGCAGTGCAATAGACCACTTCATGGCAGCAATTACCGCACCCCTTGTGGCAGAACGGGGGGGCGTAGCCGAACCTCCTGTCCCGTTCGATCAGGGAGTCGATGGTGGCATCCACCAGCTCGTGCACCACGCGCGTTCGCTCCCTGCCGCCGCCCAGATAGCTTTCCCCGATCCGCCGGAACTCTTTCCAGAGCGCTTCCGCCGGGATATCCGCCGGTTCGTCCGCTAGATTGCCGTACAGGAGCATGTCGCCGTCTTTGATGACCTGCTCCTCCACCCACCGGCGATCCTCGTTGAAGGGGAGGGTGTGGCCCGAGCCGCAGCAGTTCTTATATTTTTTCCCGCTGCCGCAGGAGCAGGGATCATTGCGGCCGATCTTCATGGTACGTGCCTCGAACGATGCGCGCCGCCTGGCTGGATGTTGAGCAAGGCGGGGCGGCATTGAATAATTGATGCTTGTTTGTTACTGTTATAGGTAAGAATACACCATGAGGGCCACCCATTAAAAGGCTGCCTCATGCGGTGAGGAGCATATCACAGAATAGGGGAGGAACACATCATGGTAACAGAAAAACAGTGTCCCGAATGTCAGGGCAAGATGATCCTGCTGCCCGGCTGAGGCGGCCTCTTCTGGCGGTGCCAGAAGTGCGGATTAAAGCTTATGTACAACAACGAACAGGATGCCGATTGCCGCTGTTCCTAAAGGAAGCCGGCCTTGACCTCTGCGGATTTGAAGACGTCGCTGCACCTCTTCGGCCTTGGCGAACGTGCGGCCATCGTGGAGATCAAGGCCCGTCACCAAAGGCGCATGTGGCGGCAGTTCAAGACCGATCCGTTGTGGGGGGAGAGGCAGGGGAGGGCGTAGTTTTCAAGTTTTTGATGTTTGTCGGTCTGACCATGTGTTTTTGTTCTTGCAAAAATTATGATATGATAGCCCTGCCGGAATGAAGGAGAGTACAAAAAGGAGCAGCGCCATGCAACCTGGGGAAGCGCAATACATCACCAGCAGCACCGGCAGGAAAAAAGCCGTTATCCTGCCTATCCGCGAATACCAGCGGCTGCTTGAGGATTTGCATGATCTGACGGTAGTTGCCGAACGGCGTGAGGAATATCCCATTTCGCTTGATGAAATGAAGAAACGCCTGGCCGACCATGCCCCCGTTTAGCATCCTGCTAAAACCTTCGGTTGAGAAAGATCTGCGCAAACTTCCCGCATCCGTTGTGCGGCAGGTATTTGAAGCTTTTGAACGATTGGCCGAAGATCCCGCCGTCCCTCCCGACCGCAAACTATCCGGCACCGAGCGAACCTGGCGCCACAGAATCGGTGATTATCGCATCGTCTATGAACTGGACCTTGCCAACCGCACGGTCATAATTCACTATGTACGCCACCGCAGGGAAGTTTATCGTCGTTTGTAAACCCGCCTATCATATATCCGTCAGCCCCTTCGATACGGTTTTTGCTTATACCTGCTAAGTGTTTTGAGGCGGTATCCCCATCAGGTAGAAAGTAAGTTCGGCATCTCCGCGTTGGAACTTTGGCCGTAAGTCTGCTCTCATTGTTTTTATCAGATCATTGATAAGTCGATCATGGTGCTCAAGGCTCTTGTTTGGATTACTATATGAGTTGTACTCGATAAATGCGTTGAGAGAACGCATAACGGCAGGCGGCGCAACCAATTTTAGGCCATTGACGGCATCCGAATGCCTCTCTTGTGCGGCGAGTGAATTTCGACCTTCTACCATTCCTGATAACGCAAATATGTACTCTCGATACAACTCTAGTTTCAACCTCCTCCAATCAGCTTCATGTTCTCGGCTTTTGGCAAAGTAGTTCGTGAGTGCCACGACAGTAATTGCTGTACCCGCAGAGATCACCGCTGTCAATGTTGCTGCGTCCATAGCGTTACCTCGCTTACTGTATCAGGAATTGTATAGCCATTGCCGAAGGACAAAGAACAGAATCCATGCTCCATGATCGAAAAGTCACTGATTGTTTTGCCTATGATTATTTCTCGGATTATTTCACATTCATCGAACCAAAGGGATATATGATCGCGGCACTCGTCCAGAATTTTAGCTGAAATATCATTTATTGCCACAAAAATCCCTCCAAAATGTCTCACGCCACCCCTCGCAACGAACAAAGCCCCGCCTCCCTCACGGGAAACGGGGCTTGCTCACACCCTTGCTATCGTTACGCTACTTCTTCGCCTTTTTCGCCGCCGGTTTCGCCGGGTGCGCGGTGTGCTTGCCCGCCGCCTTCAACGCTTCCTTCATGGCGTGCCCCATCCTGGTCGGGCTCTCGGCCACCACGACCCCGCATTCGTTCAGGGTGCGGATCTTGTCCTCGGCTTTTCCCTTGCCGCCGGTGATGATGGCCCCGGCATGGCCCATGCGCTTGCCCGGAGGTGCCGTGACCCCGGCGATGAACGCCGCCACCGGCTTCTTCATGTTCTCCCTGATCCAGTAGGCCGCCTCTTCCTCGGCCCCGCCGCCGATCTCGCCGATCATGAACACCGCCTCGGTGTTCGGGTCGTTGTTGAACTGCTCCAGCACGTCGATGAACTTCATGCCGATGATCGGGTCGCCGCCGATGCCGACGCAGGTGGACTGCCCCAGCCCCATGTCGGTCAACTGCTTCACCGCCTCGTAGGTCAGGGTGCCGCTGCGGGAGACCACCCCCACCTTGCCCGGCTTGTGGATGTAGCCCGGCATGATGCCCAGCTTGCACTGGCCCGGGGTGATGACGCCGGGGCAGTTGGGACCCACCAGCAGGGTCCGGCTCCGCTCCTGCACCGACCGGGCCAGGACCATGTCCCGCACCGGTATCCCCTCGGTGATGCACACTGCCAGGTCCAACTCGGCGGCGCAGGCCTCCAGGATGGCGTCGGCCGCCGCCGGGGGCGGGACGAAGATCATGGAGACGTTGGCCCTGGTGTAGCGCACCGCCTCTTCCACGGTGTTGAACACCGGGATGCCGTCGATGTGGATGCCCCCCTTGCCGGGGGTGACGCCGGCCACGATGTTGGTGCCGTAGGCCCGGCACTGCTGGGTATGGAACAGGCCGCTGCGGCCGGTGATCCCCTGCACGACGATCCGCGAATTCTTATCGATAAGAATGGACATATTACTTTACCCCCCCCAGCATCTTGACGATCCGCTTGGCGCCGTCCCCCAGGTTGTCGCCCACCTGCACGTTCAGCCCCGATTCCATGAGGAGGCGTTTGCCCTCCTCCACGTTGCTGCCGTCCATGCGCACCACGATGGGGAGGTGGCACTGCACCTCGTTGGCCGCCTCGATGATCCCCTGGGCGATGACGTCGCAGCGCATGATGCCGCCGAAGATGTTGACGAAGACCGCCCGTACGTCGCAGTCCTCCAGGATGATCTTGAACGCCTCGGTGACCTTCTCCCGCGTGGCCCCGCCCCCCACGTCCAGGAAATTGGCCGGTTCGCCGCCGAACTCCTTGAGCACGTCCAGGGTGGCCATGGCCAGCCCCGCGCCGTTGACCATGCAGCCGATGGAGCCTTCCAGCTTGATGTAGGCCAGGTCGTACTTGCCGGCGTTGATCTCCAGCGGGTCGAGCTGGGAGTAGTCCACCATGTCCGGGTATTCCCGATGGCGGTACACGGCGTTGTCGTCGAAGGCCACCTTGCCGTCCATGGCCAGAAGCCACCCGGCCTTGGTGACCACCAGGGGGTTGATCTCCACCAGGTTGCAGTCCTTGTCCAGGCAGCAGCGGTACAGGTTGAGGATCAACTCCACGCAGTCCTCGCACACCACCCCGGAGAGCCCCAGGGCCAGGGCCATCTTGCGGGCCTGGTAGGGACGCAGCCCCATGAGCGGGTCAATGGTCAGGACGTGGATCTTTTCCGGGGATTTGTGGGCCACCTCCTCGATGTCCATCCCCCCCTCGGGGGAGGCGATGAGGCAGTAGCGCGACGTGGCCCGGTCCAGGGTGATGGAAAGGTAGAACTCGCGGGCGATCTCCACCGCCTCCTCCACCAGGATGCGGCGGACCTTGAGCCCTTCCGGCCCGGTCTGGGGGGTGACGAGCTTCTTGCCGAACAGCTCCTTGGCCACGTCGTTGGCCTGCTCCGGGTGGTGGACGATCTTGACGCCCCCCGCCTTGCCGCGGCCCCCCGCATAGATCTGGGCCTTGACTACGCAGTGGCCCCCCATCTCCTTGGCGGCCCGCTCCACCTGGTCGGCGGTTAGGGCCACCCGGCTGCGGGGCACGGGGATGCCGAAGGTGCTGAAGATCTCCTTGGCCTGGTACTCATGGATGTTCATGGCAAGCTCCGTCCGTCGGGATTTTGATGGAGTATACCAAGAAATATGGTGGAGACAAGGGGATTTTACTATGGGTGAAATGTTTTATTTTAAATAAAATTTATTTTGCCTGGAGATAACCGAAGAAAGGTTTGAGGCTCTTGCAGAAGTTCAAAAGACCCCTCTCCCTGCGGCCACCCTCTCCCGCAGGGAGAGGGGCGCATCAGCATCCCTTCTCCTCTCGGGAGAAGGTGCCCCGAAGGGGCGGATGAGGGGCATTTTGACTTGTACAAAGAAACGAACCGGACATTACCGATTTTTGGGCTTTCGTTCTGAAATTACCGTGACTGGCGGGTATTCTGTTGGTCGATCTTGGCGTATTCCGCCTCGGAGGGGCGCAGGTAGACCGGCAGGAGGCGCTCCGGCGTCAGGGCGGCGCTGTTCCGGTAGGCGTGAAGGGCCAGGAGCGCGCCGTTGGCGGCGTGGCCCGCGTGGTGGAAGGGGGAGGGGAAGCGGGCCAGTTCGCCCATGCGTTCGGCGATGACCTGGCGGTAGCGGAGCGCGCCGTCGCCGGCAAAGATGACCGGCGTATGGGTGGCGGCGGAGAGTTTATCCAAAAACGCCTCCGGCCCCATGACGCACTCCGCCATGAGGGGGGCGGGGAGCGGGGCGGAGCAGTCGTACAGAGCGGCGTAGACCTCGTTCTTGCGGGCGTCCAGCAGGGGGCAGACCGGCAGGGAGGCCAGGGGGAAGTTCATGGCAAGCAGGGCCAGGGTGGAGAAGCCGACGCACGGCCTGCCGGTGGCCAGGGCCAGCCCCTGAATCGTGGCGACGCCGGCCCGCACCCCGGTAAAGGAGCCGGGGCCGACGGCGCAGGTAAAGAGGTCGATGGCGTCGATCGTGAGCCCCGCGGCGGCCAGCATGCGTTCGATCTCCGGTATGAGGCGCGCCGACAGGGTCTTGTTGGCGCTGAACAGGGTCTCGGCGACGATGGTTTCGTCGGAGGTCAGGGCGATGCTGGCGATGGCGGTGGAGGAGTCGATGCTGATGATGTGCATTAATTGGGTTCCCGGTGGCTAGTGGATTAATTACCTCTTCCCAACTCTCCCTCATGGGACTTATGCGTCCCATAGGACCCATAGGTCCCAGAGCCGGAGGCCGGGGAGGGGCTGCTGCTTACTCGTCCTCCGGCGGTATCCGGCCGGTCCTCTGGACGAATTCCAGCTGTTCGGCCTTGCGGCCGAGGGCCTCCCGGCAGAAGCTCCAGATACGGTAGCTCTCCACCGACAGGATGGTGACCCCGGAGCCGAGGACGGCCCAGAAGTTGTCGTCCAGCGCCTTGGCGAAGTGGTAGAAGAGAAAGAAGCCGGTCAGGTAGCCCACATGGCAGAAGCTGCTCTTGTGCTCCAGGCCCGCCGTCATGCGCGAGAGGCTCAGGATGATGGCGGAGAAGGTGTAGAACAGGAGGACGATGCTGATGATGTGGGGCGCCGGCGGCGGGCCGAGGGCTGCCACGACCGTGTCGGGCAGGGGGAGCATGGGGAAGTCGCGCCATGCCGTCATGCAGACGAGCATGAACAGGGAAAAGGCCCACAGACCCCGGTTGGAGAAACGGCCGAGACGCTTGATGTCAGCCCTGAGCTGCTGTTCGAACAGCTCGACCTGGCTCTGCTGCGGCGCCAGGTCGGTTGCCGGCTGATTGTCGACGGTCTGTGTCATCGCATAATCCGATGTGCGCGAAACCGGAGCCAGACCCCGGTTGTGGGTTTCTTGCAGCACCTAGACATCCTTCGGGACGGTTCCCTGTTCGGTAGTGGCCGGTTCTTTCCCGGCGGGACGAATCCTCTGGCTCAGGTTATAGAGGGATTGGGCAATTCTGTCAAGTTCACGGGGAAAGTGGGTGGGATGGGCCGTGGGGGTCTCACCCGCCTCCACCTGGTCGGCCAGGTGGCGCAGTCTCTGCAACGGCAGAAAGACGCTCCGGCGCAGGAGCGCCGTGACGCCGCCCACGGTCAGCACGAGGATCATAATAGTGAAGACGATCATCTGGTTGCGGATGGAGGCCAGGGAGTTGAGCAGCATCTCCCGGGAGAGCCCGATGTCCAGGATGCCCAGCACCTTTTGTTCCGGGGGATGGACATGGCAGGCGGCATTGGCGCATTCCGGCTCGTTGTAGATGGGGGCGGTGATGGCCAGCACATCCCGGCCGTCGCCGTTGGTGAAGATGCGCGCCTGTTCCATCTTGCCCAGGGAGGCGGACGGCGTGGCCCCGGCGTGGCAGCCGATGCACCCCTCGGTCTTCTTGTCCACCTGGCGGTCCAGTTCGTCGGAGCGGGTGGAGATGTTGACGATCCCCTTCTTGTTGAAGATGCGGATATGTTCGACCCCCTTCTGCTGGCCGATGTTGCCGATGATCGTGGTGAGCATCTCCCGGTCGGACTTGAGCATGGCGTACCGGGTGGATTTGAGGATCGTATCGGCCAGGTTGGTGGCATAGCCGACCGTGTCCCGGTTGACCACGTTCTTGATGACCGAGTAGAGGAGGAGGAAACAGACGACGACGAATCCGGTGACGGCTATGCCGACCGGAATGAGGGCTCGTCCTGCGAGGGTTTTGAACATGGTTTCATCTCTCCGTGGTGGTAGTTGATTCAACCTTCTCTCTGGGGCCTATAGGTCGTATGAGTCCTATAGGCCCCAGAGTAGTTCTTATTTCGTCTTGTGGCAACTGGCGCAGTTGGCCTTGACGCTGAACGCCTCCTTGCCGTTGTGGCATGCCCCGCAGGATTTGCCTTTCTCCATGTCGGTCATGGTCGCCTTGCCGGTCACGGCCCGGTAGGGGAAGATCTTGGTGTGGCAGTCGACGCATTTGTAGGCCTGGCTATGGAACGAGTGGCTGAAGGTGACCGGCGCGGTATCCTTGACCGCAAAGCCGATGTCCTTCGGTTTCAACCCTTTGTGGCAGCGATCGCAGTTGCCGGCCACGGTAAAGACCTTGGCGCTGTTGTGGCAGGCCCCGCAGGATTTCCCCTTTTCCATGGCATGCATGGTGACCCGCGCCTTGCTGCGGGTGGTGGTGTAAATCTTGGTGTGGCAACTGCCGCACTGGAAATGGCTTGCGTGGTCGGCGTGGCTGAAGATGACGTTGCCGACGCTCTTGACGGCGAACTTCTGATCCCTGGTCGGGTGGCACGAGGCGCATTTGTCGAGGCTGAAGGCCGTTTTGCCGTTATGGCACGCCCCGCACGACTTGCCCTTCTCCATCTCCGCCATGGTGGTCCGTTTGTTGTGGCCCGCGGCGAACAGGGCCGGGTGGCAGGCGCCGCAGTCGGGGGTGGCGACCAGGTGCTTCTGATGGCTGAAACGGGTGGTGCCCGTGGCCTTCACCGCATAGGTGATCTCCTTCACCTGGTGGCAGCGGGCGCACTCCTTCAGGGCAAAGGCGCTTTTGCCGTCATGGCAGGCGCCGCACGACTTGCCTTTCTCCATGTCGGCCATGGTGTAGGTGGCCTTTTTCTTGAACGGGTAGAGGGTGTCGTGGCAGGACTTGCAGTTGTTGGCCATCCGTTTCTGCTGGATATGCTTCTTGTGGCTGAAGACCACTTTGCCGGCATTGTTCGTCGTGAAGGTGATATCCCTGATATCCACGGCTTGTGCAATCATGCTGCATAACAGAATCGCCAGGGTGATCAAAAGCATGAGATTACGACGCATGGAGCTCCTCCTGTGGATGATGTTTCTGCTCTCGTACCTCGGTTATAACAACTCCCTCCCCCCGTGCGGGGGAGGGGGACCTGCATTGTCACAAGGTACTCGTGTCTACGCCGTCTCGGTCGTGCCGGAATGGCGCGCCACCCCATGGGGCTGGGTCACCGGCACCGGCCCCGCTCCGGGGATGGCCCCCTGTTCGTCCTCCACCTCCTCTTCCTCCCAGCCGTTCCACATCGGTTTGAAGTGGGCGAAGGGCGTGTGCCCCAGGGTCGCCAGGTAGATGTGTACGAAGAGGAAGGCGCAGAAACAGCAGGCGATCAGGTAGTGGACGCTCACCAGGGTCTTGATGCCCCCGATCACGATGAAGATCTCCCGCAGCGGTGCGACGTACATCAGGACGTAGCCGGAAAAGACGACCAGCGGCAGCAGCACGAACATGATCACCAGGTACGAGGCCTTCTGCAACGGGTTGAACTTGCTGTCCGGGGTGCTGTGGTGCGGGTTGGGCCCACCTTTGAAATAATAGAAGAAGTAAAAGAACGCCTGGCGGAAGAGGCCGGATTTTATGTCCTCAAGGGTTGGGACATACAGTTTGAGCATGGTGCGGGCCACGAACATGTAGTAGATGAGCCAGAGGGCGTAGGATATGGACACCACGACGCCGGCGGTGTTATGGAGGCGGATGGCCGCCTTGTAGGTGCCGAAGATGTTCACGTATTCGGGAAACCTGATTTGCAGGGCCGTCACGCAGAGGGTCACGATGCCGAAGGCGTTCAGCCAGTGCCAGATCCTGACCGGCATGGGGGTGAGATAGATCTGTTCCGTGTGTTTCATGGCTCAGTGCTCCTTCCGGTTTTTTCTGGTGAGGAACCGCAGGGTGCCGTGTCCGATCGGCATCATCATCCCGCCCACGATGATCAGTGCCCCGACGATGTTGAGGGCACTGCTTCTGGTGGTGCCGAGCATGTAAAAATCGGGCGTCCCATAGAGAATATCAAGAATTGCGCCTTTCTCAACCGCCACGCGGGTCACGTTGCCGTTTTTGTCGGGGAACGCCACATAGCTGGTCTGCATCGCCTGAGGCCCCGAGGCGTGGCAGAAGGAGCAATCCCAGCACTTCTCGTTGATCTGGTAGGTATGGGTGACCGTCTCGGGGGTCATCATCCCCCAGAGGCGCATCCCCTTGTTGCGCGCCTCGTGGTTGAACTCCCTCAGTTCGGCCAGGGAGATGAAGCCGTCGCCGTTTTTGTCCACCAACCGGCTGATATCCCCGTTTATGGGGTGCAGCGCGCCGAGCTCGCCGTATGTGGCGGTCTTGAAGTCGCCGTGGGGATCGTCAGGTTTCTTGTTTTCGATGGCCATGGTGATGACGTAGCTTTTGGAGCCGGTATGGCAGGTGATGCAGGGGAGCGAATCCAGGTGCAGGTCGGCCTGGGTGAGCCATTTGGAATGGCTCTTGATGGTCTTGCCCTTGTCGTGGCACTTGGCGCATTTGCTGTTCAGGTAATCGCCGGATGCCGCGATGCCCGGCTTGACTTCATGGGGGTTGTGGCAGTCGTTGCAGGTCGCCTTGGCGCCATGAAGGCTTTTGGCGTATTCCGCCTGGATGGGGGCATGGCATTCCTTGCACCTGGCCTTGGTGGGGCGGGAGCCGTCCTTGGGATGGGCCGCCGTCACCGAGTCGTGGCACGAGGTGCACCCGATCAGGGCATGGGTTGTGGAGGCGAATTTGCTCGCATCCAGGTACAGCCGCTCGCCGCCGTTTCTGGCAACATCCCGATTGCCGTGGCAGGCGAGGCAGGCGTCATTGTCCGCGGCGGCCGCCGAAGCGGCGGCCGTGGGCAGCATGAGAACAGCCAGGCACAGTATCACTCTGCAAACATCCGTCTTCACGTGAGCTCTCCTTTTCCCTGGAGCCCCGTCTCGTGCGGGGCGATGGGTAGTGGTGCCGCCTGGTGCGCATTGTTTCGTAGATGTGCCGCCGATTCCGCATCAGCGTGAAGTCGGCGGCAAGTGCTCGTGCTGTGCCGCGTTATTTGTTGGTCACGGTATGGGGTTCGGCCACCTTGTTCTTGCCCATGGCCTTGGCGAACCCGAGCATCATCAGGAGCGCCGGCATGAGTTGGGCAACGACGATCAGGGCGCAGAAGCCCAGGAATATCCATACGAAGAGCCCGCTGTTGTCCTCCCGCGCGCCGCTTGCCGCAAAGGCGCTGGATGCGGAACCGATGGTAAGCATGAGAGCATTGATCAATGGTGTGGTTTTCATGGCGTCCTCCCTCGGTAGTATAGCATTCAAAGTGTGTTTGAAAAGTTGCCCCGCCTTTTTCACGGAGCGGTGCGTTATTTGTCGCCGCCGGTTTCGTGCGCCTTCTTCTCGCTTGCCGAGAATACCCCCTTGAGCATGCCGACCAGCAGCATGATGCCGGGAATGAACTGGAAGAGGACGATCAGGATGCCGAATGCGATGAAGAATGTGGCCAACAGGCTCAGACCTTCTCCCTCTGCTCCCCCTCCCGCCGCCAGCGCCGTACCGGCGGTGATCATCAGGGACAATAGCGTTGCTGATATGGTTCTCATGGCTCTCCCCTTTCTTGCTGAGCGTGTCATGGTGGTTCCTTGCCCATTGCCAGAGCATCGACCGTGCCATAATGGCGCAATTGTTGAACAGATAAAGATAAGTGGCTTGAATTATTGGAGGAGTGCCCGGACGCCCCGCGAACGGGTCGTTCGGGGCCTGGGAAGCGGCGCGGCCGGCTGTATAGCAATCCCATACAGTCGAAAAAAAGGGCCAGGCGCAAACCGGCCGCCAGGAGGCCGGGATTATTTGGTTTTTAATGAAAAAGCGGCGGGAGGCGTAACCGTATAGCGAAATTATACATCTGGGCAGTCGTGTTGACTTGCGGTATCGTCTTGCTAAAATAGGAAAAACAGACTGTGTTTTGAGTAGTTGACATGCTTTTGAAACTATTGCAATGTGACGCTGACGGGGAAGGAGGCGGGAATGGGACAGTTCCGGATGCTGGTAGTCGACGACGAGGCGGTGATCAGGGACGGCCTGAGGCGTATTCTCGAAGGAGAAGGCTTCTTCGTGGAAACGTGCGTGAGCGGCCACAGCGCCATCGAATCCCTGCACGCGCGGGAATTCGACCTGATCGTCACCGACCTGAAGATGCCGGGCATGAACGGCATCGAGGTCCTCAAGGCGGTAAAGGCCCTCCAGCCGGAAGCGCCGGTCATCATCATCACCGGCTACGCCACCGTGGATACCGCCGTGGAGGCCATGAAGAACGGGGCGGTGGACTATATCGCCAAGCCCTTCACCCCCGAGCAGCTTCTCCAGAAGATCGACCGGGCCCTGGAGCAGCGGGTCCTCCTCATGGAGGAGCTCAACAGGACAAAGGATGCCATCTCCTCCCAGCACGGATTCGGCCTGTTCGTAGGGCAGAGCAAGGAGATGCAGAAGGTCTACCACCGGATCATGCAGGTGGCCGCCACCGACAGCACGGTGCTGGTGACCGGCGAAAGCGGCACCGGCAAGGAGCTGGTCGCCCGGGCCATCCACCAGAACAGCCCGAGAAACGGCAAGCCCTTCGTGGCTGTTGACTGCAGCTCCCTGGCGGAAAATCTCCTGGAGAGCGAGCTGTTCGGCCACGTCAAGGGGGCGTTCACCGGGGCGGTCCTGGCCAAGACCGGGCTCTTCAAGGTGGCCGACGGCGGCACCCTGTTTCTGGACGAAGTCTCCAACATCAGCCTCTCCACCCAGGCCAAGCTGCTGCGGGTGCTCCAGGAACGCCTGGTGACCCCCATCGGCGGGACCCAGCCGGTCCCCATCAATATCCACCTGGTGGCCGCCACCAACCGGAACCTGCGCACCATGGTGGGGGAGGGGGCTTTCCGCGAGGACCTGTTCTTCCGCCTCAACATCATCCCCATCGAACTGCCGCCCCTGCGGGAGCGCAAGGGGGACATCCCCCTGCTCATCAGCCATTTCCTGAAGAAGTTCACCGCCGCCGTGGGCAAGAATATCCGGGGGATCGCGCCGGACGCCATGGCGCTGTTGGAAACCTACGACTATCCGGGCAACGTGCGGGAGTTGGAGAACACCATCGAGCGCGCGGTGGTGCTGGCGGGGGGGGAGGTCATCCACAAGGACGATCTGGAGCTCTCCCCGGATAGCACCGGTGGGTCGGATCTGCACGGCATGGAGGAAGGGTATGTTCCCCATACGTCGGACGAACTGAAGGAGATGAAGCGCCATATCCGGGATCAGGCGGTGGAGGGGATCGAAAAGGCCTTTGTCATGGGGGCCCTGGAGCGGAACAACTGGAACATCACCCGGGCCGCCGAGGAGACCGGCATCCTGCGTCCCAATTTTCAAGGGATGCTCAAGCGGCTGGGGATCTCGGTGAAGGCGCAGTTGGAGAAGTGAAAAACAATAGGACTTTATAGGACCCATAGGACCTATAAGTCACATAGGTCCTCCCTGCTCTTCCCCTCCGCTTCCCTGAAGCGGCAGCAGGATGGTAAAGGTCGTCCCCACCCCCACCTTGCTTGCCACCTCGATCTTCCCCGCATTGTTTTCCACAAACCCGTAGGAAATGGAGAGCCCCAACCCGGTCCCCTCGGCCTTGGTGGTGAAGAAGGGGTCGAAGATGCGTTGCAGGTTCTCTTCGGAGATGCCGCAGCCGTTGTCCCCGATCTCCACGCAGGCGAAGCCGCCGCCGTCCGGTTGCGAGGTGGTGATGCTGATCAGCCCCCCCTTGGGCATGGCATGGCTGGCGTTGATGAACAGGTTGACGAAGACCTGCTGCATTTGGTTGGAATCCACGAAGACATCCCCCAGGTCCGGGTCGTAGGAGCGCTTGATGCTGATGTTCTGGAAGCTGGGCTGATGCTGGAGCAGGCCGACGACCCGGTCCAGGAGGTTGTTGAGGGAGATGGCCTCCTTGTGGGGCAGGGCCTCGCGGGAAAACTCCAGGAGCTGCTTGACGATATCGGCGCAGCGGCGGCACTCGGCGATGATCCGTTCCAGGTCCGGCTTGAGGGACGGGTCGAGGCGCTTGTCGTTGTCCACGATGGAGGCGTAGAGCAGGATGCCGCTCAGGGGGTTGTTGATCTCATGGGCGATGCCCGCCACCAGGTTGCCCAGGGAGGCCAGTTTTTCGGAACGGTGGAGCTGGGCCTGCATCTGCTTGATCTCCTGGCTGCGCTCCTCGACCTTCTGTTCCAGATTGCCGGCCCATTCCTTCAACTCCTCGTTGGCCTTGGCGAGGCCCGCGGTCATGTCGTTGACCGCCTCGGACAGATCCCCCAGCTCGTCGTCGCTGGTGATCGGTATGCGGGCGTCCATGTCCCCTGCCGACACCCGTGCGGTGTGCTGCACCAGCCGCTGCACCGGGCGGTCCACGAGGCGCTGGGTCAGGAAGGTGATCAACACCCCGATGAACAGCAGGAGCATGCAGGTCATGACGATGAACTGCATGCGGTACTCGTGGGACTGCTGGCGCAGGCTTTCCAGGGAGAGGGTGATGTCCAGCACGCCCAGGATATGATGATCCTTGTCGTGGAAATGGCAGGCCCCGGTGGAGCATTCCGGCTGGTTGTAGATGGCCTTGGTGTAGCCCAGCACCTCCGCGCCGCTGGCGGTGCGGTACAGGCGGCTGCTGTTGTTGGTCGGGGAAAAGAGCCGGGTGTTGTTCGGTTGGTGGCAGAAGATGCAGGCCGCGTTCTTCTGGTCGATGATGGTGCCGATCTCGCTTTTGTGGCTGGAGAAGACCACCTTGCCGCTCCGGTCGATGATGCTGATATGCTCGATGCTTCTGCTCTGGGCGATCCGGTCCGCCATCAGGTACAGGCTGGCCTTGTCGTTCTTCATCATGGCGTCGTAGGTGCTCTGGTTGATGATCTCCGTCAACTGGTCGGCATTGGAGATGGCGTACTCGATGGTGGCTTTGCGGAAGTTTTTCAGGTTGATGTAGTCCAGAATGCCCATGAAGCCGACCAGGATCAGGGAGGTGGCGAGGGTGAGCTTGACGATGAGGGAGAGACGCAGGCGCATGGATGACCTTTGCGTTCGGGATTATGCGGTTACGGCTGTCTGGCTACATACTGCGTTTGCCGTTGCAAGTCAAGGGGTTGGTGCGGATAGCGGGATGGTGCTGTCACGCGGGCCGCTGGCATTTCACTCATATGCCGGAGGAAGGGAGGGCTTCAAACACCGGTAGGTGAAGACCCGCTCGATGAACTCCTCCCGGAACCCCTGGTCGTCCAGCCGCCCCTCCTCTGCCACCGGCAAAAGCGGGAAGCGGGCCGTCAGGGCTGCGGCGAACAGGCCGCTGCCGCTCCCGGCCGTTCCGTTATCGCCGTAGACCGGGACCTGCGCCACACCGCAACTGGGCGAATTCCTTTTGAAGATGAAGCCGCACAGGTCCTCGCCCTCCAACTCCCTGACCTTCATCCGGCACCAGGCCTGCATCCGGTCGGTCAGGTCGATGCGGCTTTGGGTGGTCACCAGGCGCGGGGCGGCCGGGTCCCCCTCCAGGCGCATGGCCTCCCGGGGGATGGACAGGCCGCACCCCACCTCGGGACAGACCGGTACGAACCGGAAAAGGGGGCCCAGGCGGTCGGTGAGGTCGCGGTCGTGTTTGTGGCCGCCGTCGTAGCGGACCAACTCCCCCAGCAGGCAGGAACTGACGCCAATGACGCCGGGGACGGCTGCCGGCTCAGGTTCAGGGTTGCAGGGTGCCATCTTCGATGATCAGCTCATACTTGTAGCCGGCGCCGAAATCCCGGTCCTTGCTGAGTTTCCCCGCGGCCGTGACCACATCCCCCTCGTTGGGCACCGTTTGGGTGGTGACGGTGAGGTCGTTGGTCTTCTTCTTGGCGCTGCCGCTGCCGTCCCGCAGGTGGACCCAGTTTTTCCCCATGATCCCCGTTGCGACCTTGACGACCTTGCCCCTGACCACGACCTTGTGTTTGTTCAGGGTATTCTTGTTCTTGTAGAGTTCCGCCACCGTATAGGCATTGGGGCCGGTGGCCTTTTCCACCTTGGCCTTGTCGCTTTTGGCGGCGGCTTTCACCGGTGCCGCCTTGGGTGCGCTCGTCGGGGCGGCCTTCTGCTGTGCCACCGGCCCGTTCGAAAAGACGATCCGGTCGAAGGTGCGCTTGAGGGTTTTGCTGGTGAAGTTGGGGATCTCGCCCCCGGGGCTGAACGACATCTTCTGCCCCACGGTCACGCTCATCTCGGGGACGGCCACCCAACTCTTCACTCCGTTGTTCTCCAGGCCGACATAGGTATATCCCCCCGCGTCCATGGTTTCCACCACGGTGCCGGAAAGGGGGAGCGGTGCTTGCTGCGAACCGGTCCGGGCCGCGGAACGGTTGCTGAAGGTCCCTTTGGGAAACCCGTGGGCAACCTGGCCCGCCGCGATGAAAGAGATGGTGAAAATGATGCTCAACAACGGTGCGCTTCGTGTCATGTACGGCTCCTTTGGGAGGGTGTTTGCGGGAAATCATATTGTTTTCCGGTGTGATGCACAAGCCTTATTTCGTACCCGCCCCGTCCCGGCCTGCACGGCGTTTTTACACATTGGGGTATTGTTACTCGTGGGGAAATCTGCTAAAACGTGACCCATTATGGGCGAATCGGTGCCTAGCCGCGGGAAAGCGGCCAGGCATCCTGCGCCCAATCACATCCGGACACAATCTTTCCCTACTTTGGGGGATTGTTGCCGCCGAGAAAGTTTGTTAAAACGACCCATGAAGATTCCGGTAGTATTTATCGACGGCACCCCCGGCGTTGTGGGGGATGATGAACTCGAATCGTTCATCCAGAAAAGGCGCATCCTCTCCTTCCGCCGTTCCGGGGAGTGGGTCAGGGTTGCCAAGGACCCCCTGCGGGGCTCGTCCGGCAAGAAGGCCTATGACGGGAAAGAACGAAGAAAGGCGTAAGGGGCTCACGATGCGCATCCTTTTCACCACCATGCTGTTCCTTATTCTGTCCCCCCTGGCAGGGGCGGCCCTTGCCGACGACAGGTCCGACTGCCTCAACAGTTGCACAAGCGACAAGCGGTCGAGCGATATGTACTGTCCTCCGGCCGGCGGCTACTCGGACGAAGACCACCGGCAGTGCTTGGAGAAGAACGCCGCCGCCTACGGCGAGTGCGCCAAGGCCTGTTCCCCGGCCCCGGAACCGCCGCCCGCTACAGCTCCCGAACCGCCCCCCGCGCCGGCCGATCCGCCACCCGCACCGCCCGAGGGGGCCCCGGCCGGGGATAAATAGGAATGAGCAGGAACCGGCTCACCATCGCCTACCATGGGGCATCCCCGTGCGCACCGGCATGATCCTCAAAATTTGTACGTAAGCCACGTGGTCAGGTAATCCACATCCTCTCCCGGTCCCGATTCCTTCAAAAAGCTGCCGGCAAAAAAATGTCCATATATGGCGACAAAGGACAGGTGCCGGTCGATGTCCCAGAGCAGTTGCCCCTGGGACATGCTGCCGATGTAGCGGGCAGCGCTCGTCTTGCCGGAGCGGACGAGAGCCACGGCGTTGTTGTACAGTCCGTCGTGGGTGCTCTCCCGCCAGAAAAAATCCCAGTCGAAGATCAAGGCGAGATGGTCGGCAAGGTGGAGGTCGATGCAGGGGTTCAGGTCTATGAAGTTGGCCGGCCCGATCAGTCCCGCCTCGCTGAAATAGGCTCCTTTGGGGAAGAGCGGGTTGAAGGTTTCCAAGTCATGGGTGGCCGGGGCGTCGTCACCGCTGGCGATATCCGCCCGCAGGCCGAATCGTGGACGGAGCGGAAGCGACGAGAGGGTGTAGCCGGTGTCCGAAGCGACCGTCCAGGCTTGAATAGCGCCGGTGCCGAAACTCCCCCACTGGTAGATGGCTTCGAAGTTGTAATCGAGGGGCGCCGCTGTGCGCCAGAGCCGTGCCCCCAGGGAATGCCGCGTTTCCCGTGCAGTCCCCTGGTCGAAGCCGGCCTTGCCCCGATAGACCCCCATATAGTAGACATCCAGGTTCCCCTGGGGAAGAAGCGGGAACGGCAGCACCCCATAGGCCCCCCAGAGGGCCTTGGCGTTGTCCGTCCCGTCGTCGAAGGCATACCGGTTGGTCTGGACCGGCTTGGCGGCAAACCCATCGATCCTGAATTCTCCCGTGCGGTACATGAGCCGGAAACCGTCGAAGCTCTGGCGTACGTTTGGTCCTTCCCGCACCGAGACGAGCCGCTGGGAGCCGTAGGCCAGTTCCTGCCGCCCGGAGCGCAGGGTCAGGGAGGCTGCGTCGGATAGATCGAGCTTCAGGTCCAAAAAGGCTTGGTGCAGGTCCAATTCGTCCCGGTCGGTCGGTCGCGGTCCGCCTCTGCGACCATTTTCCAGGCTGCTCTGGAACTGGCTGAAGATGCGCAGGTTCTCGCCCATCCTGAGGTCGCCGTGCAGGAAGTATCTCTGGAGGAGGTAGCCGGAGTCTTGCGGGTCCTTGCCCCAGTTTGGGTGGTTGAAGTATTCGTAGCGTTCCCGCGCCTCACCGCCCAGGGAGAGATACCAGGAGCCAGTCCGGTTGAACGGGAGGTATTTGACCGGGTCCCAGATGTCGGTATTCAGGGCCGGATCGCGCAGGTAGCCGTAATCCTCGTCGGCGCGATTCAGTAAGTAACCCCGGAAGCTGTCCGGTGGCTCCCCGAAGCCGGCAGAGGAAGGCGCCGGAAGAGCGAGCAACGATACCCCGATAGTAGCCACCCAAACCGCCTGAAAAAGCTTCATCGCACCGCCTCCCCTAAAAGTGTTCACCCCTGCCTTTCCGCACCGATATCCTGTCCTTGGCCGACCGCTCCCAGAAGCTGCCCCGCCAGTTGTCCACCGAATCCTCGGCAGCGATCCAGGGAGGAAGGGCGATCTGGAAGTGGGCGGCAAGCTCGTGGACGTACGGCTCGTACAAAAGGCGCAATTCACGCAGCTTCCGGTCGAAGGCCTCGCCCTGCCGCAGGTGCTGCCCGCTTTCGGCCAGAAGGAGGCGCAGTTCCTCCAGCCGCCCCGGGGGCAGCCGGTCCGGGATCGACTCCCGCGGGGCGGTCCTGAAGACCAGGGAGAGGTCGATGACCGCGTGGCGGGCCATGGCGAAGGTCAACTCCGCCTGGCGCTCGCAGGCCCCCTCCAGGCCGGCCATGACCAGTGCGCAGGTGTCCATGATCGCGGCCAGGGCCGCCAGCCACGACTGGTTGTCGTGCTGGGAGCGGAAATAGGCCAGGACCGGATAGGAGAGGTGCCCCTCCAGGAACTCCGCCGACCAGCGCTCCCATTCGTGCAGGAGCTGGCGCAGCGCCTCCTTGCCGTGTTCGTAGCCGTGGCGGCGGAGCATCTCCGAGGCGGTGGGAGGCGAGCCGGCCCGGGCGTCCAGGAGGGAGATGCTCACCTCCCGGCGGGCGAAGGACTGGTTGAGGGCCGGCAGGTAGCCGATCACCAAGGCGAGAAAGGCGAATCCCATGCCCGATTCCACCACTACCAGGAGGCGCGCCAGGGGGGTGCGGGGAACGACGTCCCCCAGCCCCAGGGTGAAGAAGGTGGTGCCGCTCAGGTACAGGTCGGTGAGGAAGCCGCTGGCCCCGTCCCGGGCCAGCACCGCCGAGCCGAGGGCCCAGTGGATGAGGGCAAAGCCGCAGATCAGGCCGAAGGCCCAGAAGCTCAGGAGCAAGAGGAGCGACAGGGGACCGAAATAGCTGAGCCAGGTCTCCTGCCGCCGGGCGGGGATCAGGGCTATGACCATCCGCACCCAGGGACGCCAGCTGCTCCGGTAGAAAAACCGGGTGAGGCGGAAACGGCGCGTCACCCGGCGCGGCAGGACGATGGTCTCGAACCCCTCCCACAGGACCAGGAGGACCAGGGCAATGCCGGATATGATCGCCAGGACCGTCACGTTATCTGCTCTTGATGAAGGTGCCGTTCTGGAATTCCTCGAAGGCGACCCGCAACTCTTCCTGGGTGTTCATGACGATGGGGCCGTACCAGGCCACCGGCTCATGGAGCGGTTTCCCCGCGATGAACAGGAACCGGACCGGCTGCTCTCCCGCCACGACCTGCACCTCGCTCCCTTCCCGCTTGTAGAGGACCACGGTCTCGGGGCCGCAGATGCAGCGCCGGTCCAGGTCCATCCACCCCGCGCCCGCCATCTCGTAGGCAAAGGCGTCACGCTGCTCGTCGAAATACCCCTCGCCGTCCAGCACGTAGGCGATGGCGGTGTGTCCCGCCGTGACCGGGTGGCGAAAGGTGGCGCCGGCCGGGATGCTCACATCCAGCATCTCCGGATCGATCACGATGTCCCGCACCGGCCCCTGGACCCCATTGACCCGGCCGCTGACGACCTTGATCCTGACCCCCGTATCCAGGGTGACCTCCGGGATGTCGGCCGCCCTCACGTCCCGGTAGCGGGGCGCCATCATCTTCTGGCCGGCCGGCAGGTTGGCCCAAAACTGGAAGCCCCACATCATGCCGGTGGGGCTTTTCTGGGGCATCTCCTGGTGGATGATGCCGCTGCCGGCGGTCATCCACTGCACGTCGCCGGGGCCGATGACCCCCTTGTTGCCCATGCTGTCCCCATGTTCCACCAGGCCTTCCAGGACATAGGTGATGGTCTCGATGCCCCGGTGGGGGTGCCAGGGAAAGCCGGGCAGATACTCGGCCGGGTTGGCGGTGTGGAAGTCGTCCAGCATCAGGAACGGGTCGAACAGCGGCACCTGGGAGTTGCCAAAGGCGCGTTTCAGGTGGACGCCGGCCCCCTCCACGGTGGGACGGCTCTTGTACAGTTTGTCGATGGCGCGGGTGGTCATGGGGGAATTTCCTTTCAGGGAGATTTGGGGTGTATGAGTCCCATAGGACCTATGGGACTCATACACCCCACAATCATATCAGAATGCAAAGCATGTACAACCGACCCCCCAGGGACCGTCCTCGCCGAATACCCGGTGGGTATGCCGGTGGAGCGGGTCGTCGCATGAGACGGCCGCTGCCAGGGCGGGCGCCTCGGGCGCGCCGTGCCCATCCCGGTACGCCCCGCCGTAGACGCCCGTGGGCGACCAGTCGGGAGAGACCGGCGGCAGGGGCGGCGCCAGGGAGGCAAAGTCGCCCGCCCCATGGACGATGCGCCCCCCCATGATGGTCAACAGCGACTCGATCCCCTTGATCTCCTCGTCGGGCACGCTGAAGTAGTCGGCCGACAGCACCGACAGGTCGGCGAGTTGCCCCACCGCGATCCGCCCCTTTTTGCCGGCGTCCCCGGAAAACCATGAACTCCCCTCGGTGTAGAGGCCAAGGGCCGTGGCCCGGTCCAGGCGGTTCTCCTCGCCGTACAGGGAGAGGCCGCCCACGGTCTTGCCGGTCACCAGCCAGTAGAGCGAGACCCAGGGGTTGTAGCTCGCCACCCTGGTGGCGTCCGTGCCGGCGCCCACCGGAATCCCCATGCGGAGCATGGTCGAGATGGGCGGGGACATGCTGGCCGCTTTTTTCCCGTAGCGCGCCACGAAGTACTCGCCCTGGAAGGCCATGCGGTCCTGGATGGCGATGCCGCCCCCCAGGCGGCGCACCCGCTCCATGTTCCGCTCCGAGATGGTCTCGGCATGGTCGAAGAACCAGCGCAGCCCGTCGAAGGGGATCTCCCGGTCGATGGCCTCGAACACGTCCAGAAAACGGGTGATGGATTCATCGTAGGTGGCGTGCAGCCGAAACGGCCAGCGTTTCTCCACCAGCAGGGCCACCACCTTTTTCAGCTCCGCCTCCAAGACCGGTTGCAGGTCGGGGCGCGGCTCCAGGAAGTCCTCGAAGTCGGCGGCGGAAAAGACCAGCATCTCGCCTGCGCCGTTTACCTTGTAGACATCGTTCCCCTTTCCCGGTTCGGTGATCTCGGCCCAGTGGGCAAAGTCGTCGTACTCCTGACCGGGGCGCTGGGTGAACAGGTTGTAGGCGATGCGCAGGGTCAGTTCGTCCCGTCCCGCCAACTCCTCCACCACCCGGTAGTCGTCGGGGTAGTTCTGGAAGCCGCCGCCGGCGTCGATGCAACTGGTGATTCCGAGCCGGTTCAGCTCGCGCATGAAGTGGCGGGTGGAGTTGACCTGGTCGTCGAAGCCGAGCTTCGGCCCCTTGGCCAGGCTGGCGTAGAGGATCAGGGCGTTGGGCTTGGCGATCAACAGGCCGGTGGGATTGCCCCCCCTGTCCCGCTGGATCTCCCCGCCGGTTGGATTGGGGGTCTCCTTCGTGTACCCCAGGGCTCGGAGTCCGGCCCGGTTGACGAACGCCCGGTCGTACAGGTGCAGGACAAAGACCGGGGTGTCCGGCGCGGCGGCGTTGATCTCCTCCAGAGTCGGCATGCGCCGCTCGACGAACTGGAACTCGGTCCAGCCGCCGATGACCCGCACCCACTGGGGCGGCGGGGTGCGGCGGGCCTGCTCGCGCAGCATGCGCAGCGCCAGGGTCAGGGACGGAACGCCGTCCCAGCGCAGTTCCATGTTGAAGTTGAGGCCGCCCCGGATGACGTGGATGTGGGAATCGTTCAGGCCGGGGATGACGGTGTGTCCTTTGAGGTCGATCCGCCTGGTCGCGGCGGGGGCATCCTTGAGCAGCTCTTCGCCGCCCAGGGCGGTGATCTTGCCGTCGCTCAGGGCAAGGGCGGAAACCGTGGAAGGGACACCATCCGCTGCGGCAATGGCGCCGTTATACAGAATCATGTCAGGTGCGTTCATAGCGCTACCCCCTTTGAGGGCGGTGTTCCAGCCAGGGGTGGAGGCTAGTGCCCGGCGCCGGCCCGGCTGGGAGGTGCGCCGTGCACCATGGTGTAGGCGTACTCCACGCCCTGGCCGTAGGCTCCGCACAGTTCCTTGACCACCGCCATGACGTCGTTGTAGGTCTCTTTGTGCGCCCAGTCACGTTGGTACTCGAGAAGTACCTGGAGCGCGGTCACCGGGATTGCGCCCGCCTGTTCCATGCGCCGCATG